>DATKVA010000160.1:0-85447 GCA_035530315.1 Rhodanobacter sp.
ACCCTTGGCAACTTCGCATAATGTATATTATGTCAAATCATTTTTCTGGTGCTGATATTTGGTGTCGCCACCTGACCGCAGGCTGGGTCTTTGTGCCACGACAAAATGATCCAGTTTGGTTTGCAGCACCGTTTCGCGCTCCAGGGCCGCTTGCAAGGACTGCTGAGCCGCCAGCATGCTCCAGGAACGCCATCCATCCGGGCCAGCTGCTGCTCCAGAGTTTTGGCGCGAACTCCTTTGAAATGTCGGCCAGCGTGTCGATTCCTTTAGTGTGTAGTGTGACCGGTACCGACGTCCGCTCCGTCACTACGGGCAGACATCGGTAGAGTCGCGATGCGGCGCTGTGGTGGCAGCAGACACGTAGCGTCAAGGCGCTCGTGCAGCAAGGTGGCGGCTTTGTCGTGCGGTGGAGAGACAGTGTCATCGTCACCCAGCGCTGTCGCAAATCATTCGATCAGCGGCTGAGGCTCGGGGCGAATCAGGTGGCGCATTGGCATGTTGCGCCTCTTGATCCGTTTGCCTTTGTGATCTTCTTGACCTGCGTCAACTCCTCATTGGGAACAATGGGCAAGCATGAAAATGCATCGGTTCCGATGTATGCGGCGTTGTTTACGATCAAACGATGCCGACTTGTGAGTCCTGGAAGACATGCTTTTGCGTTAAGGCGAGCACAGACATCGGCGCTTGCCCTTCGAAGGAGGTTGTCATGTCCACATGTGAAGTTTGCGGCAACAGTTACGTAAACGCGTTCACCATCGCTATCGACGGGACAAATCACGTTTTCGATTCGTTTGAGTGTGCGATTCATGCGCTTGCACCGCATTGCGCGAGCTGCGGATGCACCGTGATCGGCCATGGGGTGCAGCATGGCGAATGCATCTACTGCTCCGCCCAATGCGGCCGACGAGCAGGCGTCGAAAAATTCGTCGACAACGTTTAGCGCCCTGCCATAGGAATTTTGTGCGTGGCCTGCTCTGGCGGCGCACATCATGAGATGCAACAGCTGGACTTCGATCAGATGAATCGCCGGCAGAACAACACACTTTGGTACACGCTGGCAGCGGTCATGCTCCTGATGGCGGTTGAGAGTTATTTCTTCGTCGGTCCCCGCGTGGAAACCATTCCCTACAGCCAGTTCGCGGCAGCGCTCAAGGAGGGTGACATTGCCGACGTGACGGTATCGGATACTACCGTGCATGGCACATACAAAAAGCGGGGTGCCGATGGCGAAGTGCGCAACTTCACGACCGTTCGCGTCGCGCCAGACTTTGCAAAGATTCTGACCGATGCCAACGTGACCTTTCGCGGAGAGTCAAATCATGGCTTGTGGCAGGGCCTGCTGAGCATGTTGATGTGGATCGTCGTTCTTGTTGGCACAGGACTTTTTCTTTCGAAACGTCTCGGGCAAGGCCGCGGTGTCGGCTTGACGGCCATCGGCAAGAGCAGAGCGAAGATCTTCATGGAGAAATCGATCCCAACCACCTTCGAAGACGTCGCCGGAGTGGACGAAGCCAAGGACGAGCTAAAGGAGATCATTGCCTTTCTCAAGGATCCGGAAGGATATGGTCGTCTCGGGGCCCATGTCCCCAAAGGTGTGCTGTTGGTTGGTCCGCCCGGCACCGGCAAGACATTGCTCGCACGGGCAGTAGCCGGCGAGGCAAACGTACCGTTCCTGTCGATCAACGGATCTGAATTTGTTGAGCTGTTCGTCGGCGTTGGCGCTGCGCGCGTACGGGATCTGTTCGAGCAGGCGCGCGAGCAAGCGCCATGCATCATCTTTATCGACGAACTCGATGCGCTGGGTCGCGCCCGCGCCGTTTCACCGGTGAGCGGCGGGCAGGACGAGAAGGAGCAGACGCTTAACCAGTTGCTTTCCGAGCTCGACGGCTTCGATGTGCACAGCGGTGTGGTGTTGTTGGCGGCAACCAATCGTCCAGAAATACTCGACCCTGCCCTGCTACGCGCCGGACGCTTTGATCGCCAAATCCTTGTCGACCGCCCCGACAAGAAGGGGCGCGTGGCGATCCTGCACGTTCATTTGCGCAAAGTCACGCTCGACGAAAAAGTATCGCTGGACGACATCGCAGCACTGACTACCGGCTTCACTGGCGCCGATCTCGCCAACTTGGTCAACGAGGCAGCCCTGCTTGCCACACGGCGTGGGGCGCCGTCAGTACAGCACCGGGATCTCGTTGATGCCATCGAGCGCATTGTGGCCGGGCTGGAGAAGAAAACCCGTGTCTTGAATCCTTCCGAACGGCGATCGGTGGCGTTTCACGAGATCGGCCATGCGCTAGTCGCTATGGCCTTGCCGGGAACCGATCCCATCCAGAAGGTGTCCATCATTCCCCGTGGCATCACCGCCCTTGGGTACACCATCCAGCGACCCATCGAAGACCGCTTTCTCATGTCGCGGACTGAGCTCACCGACAAGATGACTGTACTGCTCGGCGGACGCGCCGCCGAAGCGCTGATGTTCGATGAAATATCTACCGGCGCGGCAGACGATCTCGCCAAGGCGACCGAGATTGCGCGCAGTATGGCGCTACGCTACGGCATGGCAGCTGAGCTTGGCCAGGTCAGCTACGAGTCTGATGCTGCGCCCATGCTGGGTAACACCATTGAGACGTGGCAGCCGCGTCGTTACAGCGAGTCGACTGCCGCCATGGCCGACAAGGCGGTTCGTGACATGGTCGATGCCGCATTTCTTCGCGCACGAAGCATCCTCGCAAGCGAACGTGCCGTTCTCGATCAAGCTGCGGCGGAACTACTCCATCGTGAAACCATGTCCGGCGATGATCTCACCGCCATTCTGCAACACGCTGAAGTACGAGGCGAGGAAGCGGAGGCTCCGACACACGCACACGCTGATGCAGTGCACGATTGAAAGTCCAATCACATTGACCTGCATCAATTCACCTGTGTGGGTGGCGCGCGATCATTCGAAGGCACTACTGGGAACGGATCATCATCTCGGAGAGAACTGGCACCTTCCTCGCCTTTCGTTTCTTGGCTACTCCACCTTGGGTAATGCACTATGGCTATCCCCACCACTGTCACATTCCATGGCCTCAAACGATCGGAAGCCCTTGAGGCGGCTGTATTCGAGTATGTGAGTCGACTGGAACATTTCGCTAACGACATCGTTTCCTGCCGCGTCGTCATCACATCAGTCGAGCACCGCCATCATCAGGGAAACCGCTTCAACGTGCATATGCATCTGTCGATGCACGGCCGAGAAATCGAGGCTGGACACACACCTACTCCCGATAGCACCCACGAAGATCCGTATGTCGCATTGAGGCAGACATTCGATGCTCTTCGACGGCGCGTTGAGGATTACGTGCGCCAGCGCCGTGGGGACATCAAGTCGCATGCTCAACGTCCACCGAATTTTTGATCGATAGATCCGCTATCGCGCGAAAGTGTCGAAGTCAGATGCCATGCCATCCATCTTGATCGTCTTCTACAGCCGCACAGGTGCGACACAACACGTTGCCATGCAGCTTGCCAAGAAGCTCGGTGCACACACGCTCGTCATCCAGGATGCGCAACCGCGAGATGGCTTTCGTGGCTACATACGATCCGTGCTGGAGGCCACACGAAGGTCACTTCCCGAGATACGGCATCCCTACATTGACCTGGCCCAATACGACCTCGTCGTGCTCGGCAGCCCGGTTTGGGCAGGTCACGTCTCCAGCCCCATGCGCCGCTTCCTGTGCGACTCGCAGGGCAATATCCGCCGCGTTGCATTCTTCTGCACCATGGGTGGAAGAGGCGCCGATACCACTTTTAGCGATATGCGGTCACTGGTCGGAAAAGCTCCCGAAGCCACCCTCACTCTCATTCGCGGAGATGCGCTCAGCGAAACTCACTCTAGTCAGATCGATCAATTCGTCGCCAAGCTGGAGCGGGCATGCGCGGGTCGACGGCACCCCGCCCGACATCCTCTCCAAGCCCTCACACCGCGTTGATCAGCAGCACCCGATCGACGCTGGTCCCGGTATCGATCGAGACACGACGCTCCTTCGCCCATGGCGGGTCCTGACCCCGATCAATTCGACCTTCCGCCCGGTCGTGCACCCACGACCACAAGCGGCACGGCACCACGTCCCTGTTTGCCGAATGGCATGTTGCCACCGGCAAGGTCATCGGGCCCGGCATCAACGCTGCCAGGCAATCAGTGCCGTTTCCGCCGGCAGGAAGGCTTCGGCATGCCATGCGCGAACCCTCGGGGTGTAATGATCCACCGGCCGCGATGCCGCTACCGATGCGGAAAAGACATAGCCCTGGATCGCACCGGGAATCGGTCCTTCCGAAGTCATCGGCAGGCATTCGGCAGGGTGCTCTCCGTTCGAGGCGGCATACAGCTCCACCTTCGCCGATTCCGGCGCAATCTCGCCCAGGTAAACCGGTACGCTGATGTGCCATTGGTCACCGGCACGTTTCGTACTGACTGCTCCGAAATGCACTTCGTGCCATTCCATCGCAAGCGCCTTCTGCCATGCGTGCAATGCGCGCGCCAGCCGCGCCTTGTCCTTGCTGCGACGATTGAAGGCATGTACGGCTGGTCGATAGAAGTATTCCAGATATTCGAGCAGCATACGGTTGCTGCTGAATCTCGGCCCCAGCTGCGACATGCTGGCGCGCATGCGCCTTACCCAGTTGCGCGGTACCCCCAGCGTATCGCGCGCGTAGAAAGCGGGCACCACATCTTCTTCGAGCAGGCGGTACAGGCATTCGGCATCGGTCACATCGTCACTATTGGTGTCACCGCCGATCGCCCATCCGTAGGCGGGTTGGTAAGCCTCGGCCCACCAGCCGTCCAGTTCGGACAGGTTCAGTCCGCCATTGGCCAGCACCTTCATGCCACTGGTGCCGCACGCCTCCCACGGTCGTCGCGGCGTGTTGATCCAAACATCGACCCCTTGCACCAGATGCTGTGCCAGCGCCATGTCGTAATCCTCGAGGAACACCACGCGCCGGCGCAGCTTGGCACGGTGGGTGAACTCGAACCATGCATGGATCAGCCGCTTGCCCTGCTCGTCATCGGGATGGGCTTTGCCCGCAACGATCAGTTGCACCGGGCAGTGCTCGTCGGAGAGCAGGCGCGCCAGGCGTTCCGGATCGTGCAGCAGCAGATTCGGTCGCTTGTAGTCGGTGAATCGCCTGGCAAAACCAAGCGTAAGGCTGTTGGGATCGAGTACCTGCGCGGCCTCTTCGATCTGCAGCGACGACTCGCCACGCTGGGCCAGCTGCCAGGCCAGCCGGTCACGCGTGTAATGCACGAGATCGCGCCGCTGCTCAGCTGCCAACGCCCACAAAGCCTCGTCGTCGCTGCCGGCAATCGCCGCCGGAAGTGCTTCCACTGCGCCGAGCCAGCGCTCCTTGCCGCAGGCGCAGGTCCACAGATGGTCCGACCACACCGAATCCCAGGACGGCACGTGGACGCCGTTGGTGACATGCCTTACGGGCACCTCCTCCTGTGGCCAGCGTGGAAAGAGATCGCAGAACAGGTGACGGCTGACCTCACCGTGCAGACGGCTGACGGCATTGGCCTGCGCGCACCCGCGCAGCGCCAGGTAGGTCATGTTGAACGGCTCATCGTCGTCTGCGGAGTCGCGCCGGCCCAAGGCCATGAATTCGCGCATTGGAATATGGAAGTCTTCCAGATACCCGCGCGCATACTTGTAGACCAGCGATGGCGGAAACGCGTCGAAGCCTGCGGCCACCGGTGTATGCGTGGTGAATACATTGCCGGCGCGGGTCGCCCACCATGCCTCCCAGAACGATGTCCCCGTGCCGTGCATGAATCGACGGGCGCGTTCCAGCACGAGCAGCGCTGCGTGACCTTCGTTGAGGTGGCACACGTCCGCGTCGATGCCCAGCGCTTCGAGCATTGTCCAGCCGCCGATCCCAAGCACCACCTCCTGGAGCAGGCGCATTTCCGAACCGCCGCCATACAGTTTGGCGGTAACGCCGCGGTCACCGGCACCGTTGCGCAAGTCATTGCTGTCCAGCAGATACAGACGCGTGCGTCCGACAACGGCCAGCCATACGCGCAAATACAAAGTACGCCCGGGAAGTTCCAGGCCGATTTTCAGCCAGGCACCGTCGCTGCCCATCACCGGCTGGATCGGCAAGCTGGTCGGATCGTTGTACGGGTAGGCCTCGCGCTGCCCGCCGCCTGCATCGATGGTCTGGCGGAAATAGCCTTCCTGGTACAGCAGACCAACCCCGAGTACCGGAACGCCCATGTCGCTCGCCGTCTTGAGGTAGTCGCCGGCGAGCACACCGAGGCCGCCCGCATATAGCGGGAAGGCCTCGCTCAGGCCGAACTCCATGCTGAAGTAGGCGATCCTCGCCGGGGCGTCGGTTCCTTTCTGCTGCGCATACCAGCCGGGCTCGCGGTGGTAGCGATGATGATCCTCGATGGCGCGCTCGAGTTCACACGAGAAAACCTGGTCGTGGCCAAGCTCGTCAAGACGCTGCTGCGATACGTTCTGCAGAATCACCCACGGGTTTTGGGTGCGGTCCCACAGCTCCGGGTCGATGGCCTGCCACAAGGCATCCAGCGCATGGTTCCAGGTCCAGCGCAGGTCGAGTGCAAGCTCGGTCAATGCCGAGAGTTGCTCCGGCAACGCACGTGGCAGGAATGCATACACGAGGAACTCCCTATGTAGCTGACAACTTGCGAATCGCAGCCTTTACCGCCCGGCATACATGTGCCGTCGCGCCGGCGGCTGCAGGTCCCATGCCGGGCAGCAGCTCATGCCCGCTTCGCATACGCTTCAGATCGACAGGCTCCACAAGTGCCGCAACGGCTTGTCGCAATGAATGCCGGCACTGCCGGGCGGACTGCTGGTGCTGCTCGATGCGAGTACCTCCTGCGTCGCCGCATCGCTGCGTCGGCGATACCGTGAATGGGCATTGTGGCCGCGATCCGGTGGTCGACGACGCCACCCGGCGCACGTCGCGGCTGCTCAGCCCTCCAGCATGCGCGAGATCTCGCGTTCCGCTTCCAGCCAGTCGTTCAATTCGCCATCGCCTGTGAAACCGCGCCTCTGAGCGCGAAAGTAGGCGGCCTGCGCGACCATCGCACGGCGTGTCTGCGCATCCACGCGTGGATCGTGCCCCGTACACGAAGGTGGGGATGAATGTTTCACCACGGACGTCTTGCGCATGGCGGCAGGTACCGGCGCCGACTCGGGTGCCGTGGTTATCTCGCTTGTCGAGGAACGCTTGATCATTAAGACAGACTCCATGGCAGCAATACGAAGTCCCAGCTGACCGTTGAGGCACGCTCTTGCAGGTCAAGTGGAACTTTGTATTGCCAAATACTGGCCGGTATGCATCACCACCGGCGGTCGATGGGGCGGTACCGCTCGACACCCTCTTTGCGCAGGCATCCCCATGTCCGCAGGCAGCAGTGCGGCGAATGGCGGCAATGTGAATTCGGGGGCCAGTTGAGCATATGTATGTGCATATTTGCGTGCCGAGAGTACCCAGCCGAAATCGACTGACATGGCTCGCTTTCGCAACGCCGACCATATTCTCGGCCGCGTCTGGTACATGTTCAGACAGCGCGACAATGCCGAGTGCATCGCCTCGCCGGTAGGCTCGTCGAACACGAATCCGGTGGCGTCAGGCACATCGCTGATACGCGTACCGGCGTCGATCACGCTATCGGCAAGACCGCCGACCCGGCTCACGATCGGGATCGTGCCGTAGCGCATGGCGTACAGCTGGGTAAGGCCGCAGGGTTCGAAGCGCGAACCGTGCAGCAGGATATCCGCGCCGGCATGAAGGTGATGGGCGTGCGACTCCTCGTAGCCGATGCGCACCGACACGCGCCCCTGATAACGCCGCGCCAGGCGTGCGAAACCCTCTTCCAGCGTGGGCTCGCCGCGGCCGTGCAGGGCGAACTGCAGCCGTGGGTGCCGCTCCATCATGTCGGGGAGATGCTTGAACAACACATCTGCCATCTTCTGCTGTGTCAGCCGGCTGATACATGCCACCAAGGGCGCCAGTGGATCGACGTCCAACCCCAGCTGCTGCTGCAGCGCGGATTTGCATGTGCGTTTGCCATGCGCGTCGTCACTTGAATAGCGGCACGACAGGTGGGGGTCGGTGGCGGGATTCCACAACGCGGCATCGATGCCGTTCATGATGCCGACAAGATCCTCGCTTCTGGCTTCGAACAGGCCTTCCAGACCGAAACCGAATTCGGGGGTACGGATCTCGCGGGCATAGGTCGGACTGACTGTGGTCACCTTGTCGGCGTAGCGGATGCCTGCCTTCAGAAACGACAGCTGTCCATAGAACTCGGCGCCATCAGGGGCGACCACCTCATGCGGCAGACCGAGCTGCGTCGCATAGTCGAGCGGGAAATTGCCCTGGAAGGCCGCGTTATGCACGGTGAACACGGTACGGGGCCGCCGGTCCCCGGCCAAGCGCAGCAGCAACGGCACCAGCCCGGTATGCCAGTCGTGCGCATGCACGACATCCGGCAGCCAGCCCAGCGACGCCTGGCCCAGCGCGATACGTGCAGCGACATGGCATAGCACGCCGAAACGCAGCGCATTGTCGGGCCAGTCGCGGCCGTCGGGATCCTGATAGAGCGTGCCTGGACGCTGGAACAGCACCGGGCAGTCGATCAGCCATATCGGCAGCCCGGAATCAGGGGTCCATCCGGTGATCAGACGTACCGGAGCGCCCGGCAGCACCTCGCCGAGGTCAGCCACCACCTGTGGCGCGACGACACTCTCCCATGCCTGCGCGTAAGCCGGCATCAGAAGGCGCACGTCAACGCCCAAACGCGCGATCGCCGGCGGCAGCGAAGCGCAGACATCGGCGAGGCCACCGGTCTTGGCCAACGGAAAGATCTCCGACGCCACGAACAACAACCGCAAGCTGTCCTCTTGGCGGCCATGTTGCGACTGTCGGCTCGGGCAATCATGCGGCTTCGCCGTCATGCTGGCGCTCCCAGGCAAGTCGACCCCTTGTCTTGTTAAAGCTACGCCCCGCCAGCGACCACGAATTGATCAGGATCAAGAAGGCCGCACATGCCGATGCACCGTCACGCCGACCTACCCAACGAAGCAGTACGCTGTCTCGGTTGACTTGAACGCGCAGACTCGCCAGAGGATGCTTGGAGAGGGTCATCATGCCGCGACTCGCATTCGTCCCGGCAGTCACCAGGATTCTGCGCGGAGTCATATGCCCATGTCCCCGGATGCTCACGACTTGCCCGAGACGCACATCGCCAGGGAGGCCACGATCGGCCCGTATCTCGGTCATACCAACGTTGCGTATTTCTCCATGGAGATCGCGCTGAGGGCGGAAATGCACACCTACAGCGGTGGCCTCGGCGTACTTTCAGGCGACACCGCGCGCGCGAGCGCCGACCTCGAGCTGCCGATGGTGTTCGTCACCTTGCTGTTCCGCAAGGGCTATCTGCGGCAGGAAATCGACGCATCCGGGTGGCAGGTCGATCATGACGATCCATGGCCACCTGAACACTTTGCCACCCCGCTGCGCGCGAAGGTGGCGGTGGTGATCGAGGGTCGCGAGGTATGGGTTCGTCCCTGGCTGTATCCGCTGGAAAGCCCGGTCGGCCATACCATTCCGATACTGCTGCTGGATACCGACCTGCCGGAAAACCGGCCGGAGGATCGCGGCATCACCGATGTGCTCTATGGTGGTGACGAGACGTACCGGCTGAAGCAGGAGATCGTGCTCGGCATCGGCGGGCTGCGCCTGTTGCCGGCACTCGGTTTCCAGATCACCACCTATCACCTCAACGAAGGCCACGCAGCCCTCCTGGCGCTCGACCTGCTGCGCCGCCATCGGCGGCCGCCGGACCAGATCGCGTCCGGCGAGTTGGCCTATGACGTCTCGCACGTGCGCGACGCCTGCATCTTCACCACGCACACGCCGGTCGAAGCCGGGCATGACCGCTTCTCCTACGAGCTGTTCGGTCACCTTCTGCAAGGCTATATCGCACTGGATCAGGTGCGCCATCTGGCCGGTGAGGATCGCCTGAACATGACCCGGCTCGCGCTGAATCTCAGCGGTTATATCAATGGCGTCGCCATCCGGCATGCCGAAACTACGACGCGCATGTTTCCGGGATACGACATCCGCGCCGTCACCAACGGTATTCATGTGCCGACCTGGGCCCATCCCGCGTTCGCCGAACTGTTCAACCGACATTCCCACGAGTGGGGTTATTCGCCCGAGGTCATGGTGTGCTTCGACCAGTTGCCCGGCGACGATGTCTGGCGCGCTCATCAGCGCGCCAAGGCCGAGCTGGTCGAGCTGATCGAGCGCACTGCCGGCGTGTCGTTCAGCCCGGAACTGCCGATCCTCGGCTTCGCCCGCCGTTTCACCGCCTACAAGCGGCCCGAACTGCTGTTCAGCGACATCGAGCGGCTCAAGGCGATCCACGCAGTCAACCCGTTTCAGCTGGTGATGGCCGGCAAGGCGCATCCGCACGATGGACCCGCCAAGGAACTAATCCACGGAATCCACGAAGTCATTGCCACCCTCGCGCCCGCTATCCGCATCGCCTTTCTGCCGAACTACGAGATCGGTATCGCACGCACCGTGATCAGCGGCGCCGATGTATGGCTGAACACGCCAGAACCGCCGCTGGAGGCCTCCGGCACCAGCGGCATGAAGGCGGCAATCAACGGTGTACTCAACCTCAGCGTGCCGGACGGCTGGTGGGTCGAGGCCTGCATCGAAGGCGTCACCGGCTGGACGATCGGCGACGGTGGTGGCGAAGCGCACACGGCCACTGCCCAACACCTCTACGACAAGCTCGAACAGGTGGTGCTGCCGATGTACTACCGCGACCACGAACGCTGGCTGTGGATGATGATCCAGTCCATCAGCAAGATCGGCTGCACGTTCAACGCGCATCGCATGATGCGTCGCTACGCGGCGGAGGCCTATCTTGCAGTTCGCCCTGCATGGCGTACCGGCCACAATGCACAGCCTCCGTCCTGAACCGCGCATCTCGGCAGTCGATCATGCCGATGTAGTCCGCCTGCTGCGCGGCGAGCACGGCGATCCGTATGCCGTGCTCGGCATGCATGCGGGCCCGGCTGACGATCAGGTGGTCGTGCGCTGCCTGTTGCCGGGAGTCGACAGCGTCGAAGTGATCGAGTGCGGACCCGAAACCGTGCGTGGCAGGTTGGAGCAGGTCGACCCGGATGGTTTTTACGCCGGCATCGTGTACGCACCGCAAGGCCGTTTCCGTTACCGGCTACGCGTTACCGAGGCGCATCGCACGCGCGTGATCGACGACCCCTACGCCTTCCCTCCGCTGCTGGGCGAGCTGGATTGCCATCTGCTGGCCGAGGGAGCGCATTGGAGCGTCTACGAACGTCTGGGCGCACATCCCTGCACGCTGGATGACATCGACGGTGTGGCGTTCGCAGTATGGGCGCCGAATGCGCAACGGGTCAGCCTGGTCGGGCCGTTCAACGGCTGGGACGGCCGTGTGCATGTGATGCGACGACGCATCGAGTGCGGCGCGTGGGAAATTTTCCTGCCTGGCATCGGCGCTGGCGCGCTGTACAAGTTCGAGGTGCGCGCGCGCAACGGCGACATCGCGCTGAAGTCCGATCCCTATGCATTCCGCACAGAAGCGCCGCCCGCCACCGCAGCTAGAGTCAGCGCCCAGCGCGAGTTTGCCTGGAGCGATGCCGCCTGGATGACGCAACGGCGTGCCGCCCAGGCGACGGACGCGCCGCTGGCCATCTACGAGGTGCATCCGGGTTCCTGGCGCCGCCATGCTGACAGCCGCGCCTACACCTACGACGAACTGGCCGATGCCCTGATTCCCTATGCCACCGGGATGGGCTTCACTCATCTGGAATTGTTGCCGATCAGCGAACATCCGTTTGCCGGATCATGGGGCTATCAGCCCACGGCGCTGTTCGCGCCCTCGGCACGCTGGGGCACACCGGAGGCTTTCCGCCGATTCGTCGATCGCTGCCACGGTGCCGGCCTGGGCGTGCTGCTGGACTGGGTGCCGGCGCATTTCCCGCAAGACTCGCACGGACTGGTGCGCTTCGACGGTACCTGCCTGTACGAACATGAGGATCCGCGCATCGGTCGCCATCGTGAATGGGACACCCTGGTCTACAACTTCGGTCGCCGCGAGGTCGCGAATTTCCTGATCGCCAACGCGCTGTACTGGCTGCGCGAGTTCCACATTGACGGTCTGCGGGTCGATGCGGTGGCCTCGATGCTCTATCTCGACTACAACCGCGAGCCCGGGCAATGGCTGCCCAACGCCTTTGGCGGTCGCGAGAACCTGGAAGCCGTGGCGTTCCTGCGCCGCTTCAACGAGCTCGTGCACAGCGAAGCGCCGGCCGGCGTGGTGACCTTCGCCGAGGAATCCACCGCCTGGCCGATGGTCACGCGACCGGTGCATCTGGGCGGCCTCGGCTTCGACTACAAATGGAACATGGGGTGGATGAACGATACCCTGACCTACATGCGCCACGATCCGGTGCACCGGCGTTTTCACCACGACCGGCTGACCTTCGGCCTGCTCTATGCCTTCAGCGAGAATTTCGTGCTGCCGCTGTCGCACGACGAAGTGGTGTACGGCAAGGGCTCGCTGTTCGGCAAGATGCCCGGCGACCGCTGGCAGCGACTGGCCAACCTGCGCCTGTACCTGGCCTTTCAATACACCCAGCCCGGCAAGAAGCTGCTGTTCATGGGCGGCGAGTTCGCACAGCAGCGCGAATGGAACCATGATCGCGAACTGGACTGGGGCCTGCTCGCCGATCCGGCGCACGCCGGGGTGCAGGCGCTGCTGCGCGACCTCAACCGCCTGTACCGCACCCTCGATTGCCTGCATCGCCACGATTGCGACGGCCGCGGCTTCCGCTGGATCGACTGCAACGACAGCGAACAGAGCGTGCTGGCCTGGCGTCGCAGCGGCGAGGACCCACGCCACTTCACCGTGATCGTCTGCAACTTCACACCGGTGCCTCGGCATGGCTATCGCATCGGCGTGCCGTTGCCGGGGCCGTATCGCGAGGTATTCAACAGCGACGCGCACGATTACGGTGGCAGCGGCCTCGGCAACACCGGCTGTGTATACAGCGCGCCGGTTGCCTGGCACGGCGAGGCCCAGTCGCTGACGCTGACCCTGCCCCCGCTGGCCGCGCTGATCCTGTTGCCGCCTGCTGCCTGAGGCCTGTGGATGTCTGTGCACCCTACTCTTCTGCCTGGCTCGCCCGCCCCGTTGGGGGCGCACTGGAACGGCCATGGTGTCAATTTCGCGGTGTACTCGCGGCATGCCGACAACGTGCAACTGTGCCTGTTCGATCCATCCGGGCGTCACGAGGTCGCTCGGCTGGACCTGCCGGCACGCGACGGCAACATCTGGCACGGCTACATCGAGGGGTCCGGACCCGGACTCGTCTACGGCTATCGCGTGCATGGACCCTACGCGCCGCGACAGGGCCATCGATTCAACCGGCACAAGCTGCTGCTCGATCCCTACGCGCGCGCGCTATGCGGCACGTTTGCCTGGAACGACGCGGTGCACGGTTACCGTGTCGGCGACGCACAAGGCGAGCTTTCCTTCGATGACCGCGACAGCGCGCCGTACGTGCCCAAATGCCGTGTCCTCGCCCCGTCGACTGCCATCGAGCGCCCGCCGCGGCCGCGCACGCCGTGGAGCGACACCGTGCTCTACGAACTGCACGTGCACGGATTCAGCATGCTTCACCCTGAGGTACCGCCGCACCTGCGCGGTACCGCGCAGGCCTTGTCCGAACCGGCAGTGATCGCGCACCTGCACGCGCTCGGCGTCACCACGATCGAGTTGCTGCCGATCGCCGCCTTCCTGGACGAACTGCCTCTGGTGCGCCGGGGGTTGCGGAACTACTGGGGCTACAACCCGATTGCTCCACTGGCGATGCACGCCGGCTATCTGGCCGACGGCGGCGTGGAGGCCTTCGCCCGCACCGTGGACCGCCTGCACGAGGCAAGTATCGAGGTGGTGCTCGACGTCGTCTTCAATCACACCGCGGAGGGTGACGAGCGCGGACCGACGCTCGCCTTCCGTGGCCTGGATAATGCCGTCTACTATCGGCTGCAAACCGACAACCCCGAACGCTACCGCGACTACACCGGCTGCGGCAACACGCTGGACCTGACACAACCGGTCGTGGTCGAGCTGGTCCACGCGGCACTGCGCTACTGGGCCTGCGAGATCGGCGTGGACGGCTTCCGCTTCGACCTGGCTGCAGCGCTGGCACGCGACCGCGACGGTGTCTTCAACGCATACGCTCCACTCCTGAAAGCGATCGCCGAGGACCCCGAACTATGCACATTGAAACTGATCGCCGAGCCCTGGGATCTGGGCGAGCCGGGACATTTCCTGGGGGGCTTTCCCGCCCCCTTCGTCGAATGGAACGACCGTTACCGCGACGGCATGCGCCGTTTCTGGCACGGTGACCAAGGCATGCTGGGCGAGCTGGCCACCCGCTTCGCCGGCTCCAGCGATGTATTCGCGCCAAGCGGGAGACGGCCCGCGGCCAGCCTCAACTTCATAACTTCGCATGACGGCTTCACCCTCGCCGACCTCACCGCCTATGCCCACAAGCGCAACGAAGCCAACGGCGAACACAACCGCGACGGTACGGATTCGAACTGGAGCAGCAACGGCGGAACCGAGGGCGAGACCGACGACGCCGCAGTGCTCGGTCGGCGGCGGCGCATTCGTCAATCGCTGCTGGGTACGCTGGTGCTTTCGCGCGGCACGCCCATGCTGCTGGCCGGCGACGAGCTTTCGCATACCCAGCGCGGCAACAACAATGCGTACTGTCAGGACAACCCACTCACCTGGCTGGACTGGTCAACGCGCGGTGACACCTGGCGCGATCTCACGGCATTCACGCGACAGGCAGCAGCGTTGCGGCGGCAGCTGACACTGCTGCGGCAGGACCGCTTCTTCGACGGGGACGCTATTCCCGACCATCCGGAATGCAAGGACATCGCCTGGCTGGGAACCGACGGCCACGAACTGGATACCGGCGACTGGCAGGACGCCACGCGACGGAGCCTCGGCATGCTGCTGACCGGCGTCGGCAAAACCGCGCACGAACAGTTGTACCTGGCCTTGAACGCGGGCGAGGAGGCTATTCACTTTCGCCTGCCCATGTCGCTCGACGGAGATGACTGGATCGGCGTGCTCGACAGCGACGCCCCGACGCACGCTGGCGTTGCCTCGCTGTACGCCGGCGGTGCCAGTGTGCCAGTCGCCCCCGGCGCCCTGCTCGCCCTGGTGCCACGATGGACGCCCGGGTTCGGCGTACCGGCGGCGCTATCCGCGAAGGCCCTCAGAGCCGGCATCCTCGACGAATACACGGATATCGCCGGAACGCGACGCCAGGTACCAGCCGAGGCTCTCGAGCGGCTGATCGCCGCCGCCGGGGACGGTGTGTCCGGCGGCGTTCGGGACGAACCCTTGCGGATACCCACCGCACCATCGAAATGCTGGCTGCCTGCGGGTCTGGCCCGGCCGCCGGGTCGCTGGGCACTCTCCGTGCAGTTGTACAGCCTGCGTTCGGCGCAGAGCTGGGGCATCGGCGACTTCAACGATCTCGCGCGCCTGCTCGATACGGTCGCTGCCCTCGGCGCCGATGGGGTTCTGCTGAGCCCGGTGCACGCGCTGTCACTGACGCAGCCGCAGCGCGCCTCGCCCTATTCGCCCAGCAGCCGGCTGATGCTCAATCCGTGGCTGATCTCGGTGCCGCAGGCGGCCGGCGCCGACATGCCACCGGACTATCGCGCCTATACCGAGCAAGCGGACATGCGCGCCGAACTGTCCCGCCTGAACGCCGCTGCGCTGATCGACTACGCAGCTGTCGCCACCGTCAAACTCCGTGCCCTGACACTGCTTCATGAAGCGTTTCGCCGGCGCCATCTCGGCGCTTCGCCCACTGCGGCAGGAGAGGCTTTTCTGCGCTTCCGCCGCGACGAAGGGGCACCGTTGCGCGACTACGCCGTGTTCGAGGCACTGAGCGAATGGTTTGCTCGGCAGCACGGCGACCATCTGCCGTGGGTGCAGTGGCCGCTGGTCTTTCGTCATCCGGCATCGGACGAGGTCATGGCGTTTGAGCAAGCGCATGACGTGCGCATCGAGTTCTTCGCCTATCTGCAATGGCTGGCCAGACGACAGTGGCAGGATGCCGCTGTGCGCGCGCGCGCAGCGGGCATGCAGCTGGGATTGATCGCTGACCTGGCACTGGGCACCGACCTGGACAGTGCGGAGGCCTGGCAATGGCCGGGACTGATGGCGCACGATGCCGAGCTCGGCGCACCGCCGGACGGTTTCGCACCGAGGGGGCAGCGTTGGGGGGCCCCTCCCTGGAGGCCGCAACGACTGGTCGAACTGGACTACGCGCCCTTCGATGCCCTGCTTCACGCGGTGATGCGCGATGCCGGCGCGATCCGCCTGGATCACGTGATGGGACTGATGCGGCAATTCTGGATTCCGCGCGGCGGCGACCCGGATCAGGGCGGCTACGTCACCTATCCGTTCGAGACGCTGTTGCAACATCTGGCGAAGGCCAGCGTACGGCATCGCTGCGCGGTAATCGGCGAGGACCTTGGCAACGTGCCTGACGGCTTGCGCGACCGGTTGGCATCGGCGCAGATACTCGGCTATCGCGTCGTGTATTTCGAACGTGACGCTGCCGGACGCTTCATCGCGCCCACGCAGTATTCGGCCCTTGCCGCCGCCGCCGTCTCCACCCATGACCTGCCCACCATCGACGGCTTTCGTGCCGGCACCGACATCGACGAACGCAGCGCGCGAGGGCTGTACGTGTCCACCGCGCAAGTCCTGGCCGCCCGCGAAGAACGGCGGCGGGCCTTGGTGGCACTGGAGTCCGCTCTCGCGCCTTACGACTGCGGCGATGATCCGCAATCATTTGCCGACGCACTGCACCGCTTCCTTGCCGCCAGTGCCAGCCGGCTGGCGATCGTGCAGATCGAGGACGTGATCGGCGTGCGTCACCAGGCCAACCTGCCGGGCCTGGGAGACGAGGCGCCGAACTGGCGCCAGCGCCTTCCCATAGGCATTGAAGCGCTCGAACGTGATCCGCGCCTGCAGGTACTTGCGTCGATCTTCAGCCGGCGTACGTGCCATCGCCGCACGGCGACTTCACCTTTAAAGTGACTGGCCCGGGCCAAGTCTCTCCCTAGGCTGGCCAAGGCAGACCGTGGGCCCCCTTCCTGCCAGCCCACATGCTGATTGCCAGCGGCTCTAATTGATGCCGGTCAAGAACACCTCACTCATCTGGGGGAACGATGGCGCCCGCCAGTCAGCGGTCCAGAACAAGGCAACGAGTACGCATCACCAGCTGTCGTGACCCCTTGCTGTGGCGACGTGAACCTCGGGCTAGAAGGACATTCGCTCGGGCGGTGCCTTCTCCAGTTGACGCACATCACGTGCCCTTTGCGATCCCGCGCCTAGCATGCCCTGGTGCAGCATCTTTTCGTTTGTGATGCGCGTTCCCGTTTCCCGTCTCCCACTTCGGACAATGGAGATCTTGGACGTGACAGCGGTCCTCACCGCACAATCGCTGACCCGGCGGTTCAACGACATCGTCGCCGTCGATCATGTGACGCTCGCGGTCGCTCAAGGCGAAATGTTCGGCCTGCTGGGAGGCAACGGTGCGGGCAAGAGCATGCTGATCAAGATGCTGAAGACGTTGCTGCCGCCAACCTCGGGCAGCGCGACGGTGGCCGGGTTCGACATCGTGCGAGAACTCGCACAGGTCCGGCGCGTCATCGGCTACGTGACGAAGTATTCGTTCACTGCACCGGAGACAACCTGGAAACTGAGGAAGCGTACGGTGAAACCGCCGATGTCAGGCAAAGCGCCAAGCGCCTCGGCTGACTCGCCCATGCACGACGCCTCGCCCCGCTGGTCAGTGGCTCCCCTGCGGTACGTTGCCAAGGTATTTGCCATCGTCCACCTGGAAATACGCAAGCTGCGCCACGATCCGGTCGAGCTGCTGACGCGCGCCATCCAACCGATGTTATGGCTGGCGGTGTTCGGCCAGACGTTCGCGCACGCGCACGCCATGCCCACAGGAACACTCGACTACGTGGACATTCCGGCGCCGGGAGTGCTCGCCCGAAGCGTACTGTTCGTCGCGATCTTCTACGGCATATCGATGATCTGGGAGCGCGGCCTTGGCATCGTGCATGAATTTCTGGTGTGCCTCGCACCGCGCGCCGCCCTGGTGCGGGGCAGTGCGCTTTCGGCAAGCATTGGACTCAGCTCTTTGTCCGAAAGGCGGTTGGCATGACCGAGCCTTTATCAGGGAAAGACCAGGCATCCGTGGCATCGCTGCAGCAAGCGCTGCTGGATCAGATCGCACAGATGATGGTTGAGCTGCATCCGCACGCACAGCAGGTGCCAGCGGTTCGCCTCGGTTCCCGCCTGGATCGTGATCTGGGCCTCGACAGTCTGTCTCGCATCGAACTGCTGGCGCGGTTGGAACGTCATTTCCGTGTCGTCTTGCCAGACACCGACGCGCTGACCGCCACCACACCTGGCGAGCTGTTGCACGCGCTGGAACTTGCCGCACCCCGCGAAGCGATCGTCGTTACAGCGACCGTCGAGGCCGCCCGCGCGGAGACCGCTCGGTTCGAGTTACCTGAAACAGCGCGTACGTTGCCTGAGGTGCTGGACTGGCATTGCGAACGCCATGCCGACCGCAACTACGTTCGCTTCGAAGGCGGCGCGGCTCACGGAACCTTGTTGAGCTACGGCGAACTCAGGGAGCGTGCCACGCGCATCGCTGCGGGATTGCAGCAGTTGGAACTTCGCCCGCTTGATCCCGTTGCGCTGATGCTTCCCACGCATCCGGATTTCCTGGTGGCGTTTTTCGGCGTACTGCTCGCCGGAGGTGTGCCGGTACCGCTCTATCCACCGATGCGGCCCGGCGAACTGGCCGATTACTGGCATCGGCAAGCGGGCATTCTGCGCAACTGCGGTGCGCGGATCCTGCTGGTTGACGCATCGATCCAGTCGCACCAGCACCTCGTTCGCAGCGTGACCGGGCCGGTCGAGCACATCGTCACGGTCACCGAACTCAGTGATTCGCCACCACTGCAATCCGTCGCCTTGAGTCCGGACGATCTGGCGATGTTGCAATACACGTCCGGCAGCACCGCCGATCCCAAGGGGGTGATGCTGACCCATCGCAACATGCTGGCCAATCTTCGCACGATGGGCAGTGCGATCAGGGTGAGTGCGGACGATGTGTTTGTCAGCTGGTTGCCGCTGTATCACGACATGGGTCTGATCGGTGCGTGTCTCGGCACCTTGTATTACGGCATCCCGCTGGTACTTATGCCGCCGCAGACTTTCTTGTTGCGCCCGGAACGCTGGCTCTGGGCCATCCATCGCTACCACGCCACCTTGTCGGCCGCACCGAATTTCGCTCTGGAGCTATGCGTGTACCGTGTGCCCGACAGTGCCGTCCAGGGTCTGGATCTGAGCCGTTGGCGCCTGGCGTTCTGTGGTGCCGAACCGGTATTCGAGGAAACCCTCGCCCGCTTTTCGCAGCGCTTCGCATCATTCGGATTTCGTCGTGAAGCGCTGTTCCCGGTCTACGGGCTGGCAGAGAACACCTTGGGCCTGACCTTCCCGCCCATCGGGCGGGTTCCCAAGATGCTGCGCGTTGCACGGGACCCGTTTCTCCAGCGCGGCGTGGCCCAACCAGCGCAAGGCACCGACACGCTGGCGTTTGTGTCTTGCGGGCAACCACTGCCTGGCCATGAGATCCGCATCGTGGACGAGGGGGACCGCGAACTGCCCGATGGCACGCAGGGCAGTGTTCAATTCCGTGGCCCATCAGCGACGTCGGGCTATTTCCACGCAACGGAGATCACTCGGCACCTGTTCCATGGTTCGTGGCTCGATTCCGGCGATCTGGGATTCATATTCGAAGGCGAGTTGTATCTCACCGGACGGGTCAAGGATCTCATCATCCGCGCCGGCCGCCATATCCATCCGCAGGCGATTGAACAGATGATCGGCTCCGTGGCGGGTGTTCGCCGCGGGCGCGTGGCGGTCTTTGGCAGCTACGCCGGCAACGAGGGCACCGAGCGGCTCGTGGTAGTGGCCGAAACCCGTGTAACTGACGTCGCCGCCCTGGCCGCCTTGCGCGCGCAAGTGAACACCGTTGCCGAGGACTTCACCGGAGGTCCCGCTGATGAGGTGGTACTGACGCCGCCTGGCAGCGTCCTCAAGACCTCCAGCGGCAAGCTTCGCCGTTCGGCTTGTCGCGCTGCGTACGAGGCCGGCACGCTCGGCAAAGCCCACAACCGGGCACTGATCGCGGTGCTGCTGCGAGGTCTGATCGCGAATGTACGCGGCCGGCTCAGGCGTGTGGGCGCAATTGCTTTTGCCGTCTACGCATGGACGATTCTTGCGCTGCTCGTCATACCGGCGTTCTTCGCGCTTGCTGTGCTGCCTCAGCTCACGCAACGCTGGCAGGCCATGCGCACGGTCATCGGGATCTTGCGCACAGCGCTATGCCTGCCGCTGACGCTGCATGTAGAGCAAACGCTGCCCGAGCAGCCGTGTATCTTCGTTGCAAATCACTCGAGTTACATCGATGCGCTGATCCTCCTCTGGACCCTGCCTCGGCCGGTCGCATTCGCGGCCAAGACCGAACTATCCAGGCAGCCCTTGTTGCGCTGGCTGCTAGCGCGACTTGGCGCGGTATTCGTCGAACGCTCCGACCAACAGCGAAGCACCGAGGTTGTCGGGCAGGCGCAAGAGGGACAGCGGGACTTTCTATTCTTTCCCGAAGGCACGTTCTATCGCATGCCAGGCCTTCTGCCGTTCCATCTGGGCGCCTTCCTCGCCGCCGCGCGTGCCAATCTTCCCGTTGTGCCTATTGCACTTCGCGGCACGCGCGCCGTGCTGCGTGACGTTGAATGGTTTCCGCGACGTGCGCCCGTGGAAGTCACTATCGGTGCACCGCTGACCCCGCAGTCAGCAACCGATCATTGGCACGAAGCGTTGCGCCTTTCCCAAGCTTCTCGACGCTTTCTTCTGGATCACTGTGGCGAGCCGGATGCGGGTGACCGCACCCTGCCCGTCTCGCCTTCGCCGTGAGATGTCATTGCGGCAATGCACATCCTCCCATCGCTCCGAACTGGCCGCCATCGAAAGCTATGCCGATCATCAGTCCTTCACGCGTCCGCAATCTACTTGTGTGATTCATGCATCGTGGCAACGATTGGGTACTTCGCACCGTGGGCGCTAACTCACGCTCAGACTCGTTGCTCTCTTCGAATCGGCTTTCTTTACGTTATCGCTGCACTCCCAGTGCTGGCGCACCATGCCAATGTATCGCTGCATCCTCCTTTGCGCTCGCGAGCTTGATCATTCCGGATCGACGAGCGCCCCTCCATTGCCGTCGGCTTCGTCGGACCAAGTGCGGGGAGCTGGCGCGCAATCAGGCGCGCCGCTGCTAGCTGGTGGATCGTGTACTTCTCGCTGATAGGAATGGCTACAGCGTGGCGACAAGCGCGTCAGGAGCCACCATTCAACGCGAGGCCGCTACCTTTTCAGAGCTGGCAATTCATCCGCGGAACCCGAGCGTGTGAAGCGGCGTGCTGGTCGGGAGAAGACCGGGTACAAACTCGATCTAGCCGGAGATTTGGGCGTTTAGCCGCAGCCAAGTCGAAGTATACGGTTGACATGCTAAATAGGAATGGTTATCGTTTGCAAAATCTCCATGGAACCCTTCCCATGAAACATCGCCTTCTTGTCGCGTTACCGATGCTGCTGGCTCTCGCTGGCACGGCGCTAGCCAACGACCTGCCGGAATACACGCTGGTCGTCAAGAATCACGTCTATCAGCCCAGCGAGCTCAAGGTGCCGGCCGGTACCAAGTTCAGGCTCATCGTGCGCAACGAGGACGCCACGCCGGAAGAGTTCGAGAGTACGGATTTCAATCGCGAGAAGATCGTGTTGCCAAACAGCAGCATCACCGTCTATGTCGGGCCATTGCACACCGGCAGCTACGGATTTTTTGGCGACTTCCACCAAGCCACGGCCCAAGGCCGACTGATCGTGGAGTGATGTGATGCTTGGTGTGGCTTTGCTGGTATTTCGTGAAGTGATGGAGGCGGCATTGATCGTCTCCATCGTGTGTGCTGCCACACGGGGTGTGGCGCGACGGGGATGGTTCGTGACCACCGGCATCGGGCTCGGCATTGCCGGCGCCCTGCTGGTGGCGATGGGCGCCTCGCTTATTGCCCGTCTGGCCAGCGGCTCAGGACAGGAGATCTTCAACGCCTGCGTGCTGCTGTCCGCGGTCCTGATGATCGGTTGGCACGTGGTGTGGATGTCCAAGCACGGTCGCGAACTGGCACAGCACATGGGAGCCGTCGGCAGCGCCGTCAGAACAGGCGCAAGTTCGCTGACATTGCTGCTGGCGGTGGTGGCGATTGCGGTGCTGCGCGAGGGCTCCGAGATCGTGTTGTTCCTTTATGGCATGGCCATCGGCGGAATCGGCGCGGCCGGGCTGGCCGGCGGCATCGCGTTAGGCGTCGGCAGTGGTGCACTGCTCGGCTTTGCGCTGTATTTTGGTCTGCTGCGGATCCCGATGAAGTACTTCTTCAGCGTCACCAACTGGATGCTGGTGTTGTTGGCGTCGGGGCTGGCTTCCACGGCTGCGCGCTTCCTAGTGCAGGGGGACCTGTTGCCGGCCTGGGGCACCCAGATCTGGGATACCTCCTGGCTGCTGTCGAACGGTTCGCTGGCAGGCCAGACGTTGGGCATCCTCATCGGCTATGACGCCAGCCCGGCGGGCATCCAGCTGGTCTTCTACGTCACCACACTGCTGCTGTTGGTGGTCGGCATGCAACGATTGAGCCGGATCCTGCCGTCACTCTCACCAAGGACGCGCTCGCTACGCACGGATCCGGTTTCCGAGTCGTTGCGCTAACCCATCCTCTTTTTCACTCGCGCGCATCCCCGGCAATTGCCGCCGGACGGGAGCGTGCGTCCTGAATCATCAGCCAAGGAGCCATCCCGTGTATCCATTCTCCTCTCAAAAATCTCCAGTTCTGCGATCCCACGGTCGCGTTCGGAATTCACGCACCCTGGGCGTAGGAGTGATCCTCCTGCTCGCCACCGGAGCGGTTCAGGCGGACGACTACATCGTTTACTCGCCGCACGTTCTCGCCACCCAGTCGGAGATCGAGCTGCGTGGTTATGGCTATGGCGATCCACGCGCCGACTTCACCGGTGGTCACGCTGCCGAACTCTCGATTTCCCACGCGTTCACGGATTGGTGGAAGCCGGAAATTTATCTCTCACGGTATGAGAAGGAACCGGGAGGCCCTGGGCGCCTGCTGGGCTACGAGTTCGAGAACACGTTTCAGTTCACGCAACCGGGTGAATATTGGGCCGACTTCGGCTTTCTGGCCTCATACGAGCACCAGATCGTCGCCGACAAACCCGATGCTGTCGAGTTCGGACCGTTGATCGAGAAAACGGCAGGGAGGTTCACCCACCGGTTCAATGCCATCTGGGAGAAGCAGGTCGGCGCGGGCGCGGACGGCAAGTATGAGTTTCGCTACAGCTATTCGGGCACTTATGCGGTTTCCGCCGCTTTTCGTCCCGGCATTGAGGCCTATGCACGGCCTGCGGATCGCGCGTATCAGGCAGGCCCCATCGTCGCCGGTGAATGGCATGTCCCCGGCACGACCAGCAGCCTCGAATACCGCGTCGGAGTGGTGCTCGGCATCAATGCCGCAGCCCCACGGCGGACATGGTTGGCCCAAGTGGAATACGAGTTCTTTTGATCGACGTAGACGACGACGCCGATACGTGTCGTACTCGCGCAGATGGTCATTTCTCCGCGCTCGAAAGACTCAGCGGCGGGAGCGGAAAAAATCACGCAGCAGTGTCGTGGATTCCTCGGCAAGCAGGCCGCCGACGACTTCGATGCGATGGTTGTGGCGCTCGGAAATGAGTGTGTCGAATACACTGCCGGCAGCACCGGTCTTGGGATCGGCGGCGGCGTAGACGACACGGTCGATGCGTGCATGGATCATCGCCATGGCACACATCGAACACGGCTCCAGCGTTACGTAGAGCGTGGCGCCGACCATGCGATGATTGCCGAGTTTTTCGCCAGCTGCGCGCAGTGCCTGGATTTCTGCGTGAGCGGTCGGGTCATGCAAGGTGATGTTGCGGTTCCAGCCCAGGCCGATGACGTCGCCACCTTGCACCAGCACGGCGCCCACAGGCACCTCGTTCTCGAAGTCACGGGCGTGCACAGCGAGCTGCAACGCGTGCTGCATATGCTGCACGTCTTCGGCCGAGAATGATCCCGATGCCTCGATGTTCTTATCGTTCATTTGCGCAGCAAAGCGTCTGAAATCGCCGAGAGTGCACCCGCAAGTTGCCGTACCGTGTCAGGCGGTGGCAGCGGCAACTTGAGGCTGCGTGCGCCTGTGGCCGGGTCACGTTCGACCCAGGGGTGGGCGGTGGCAGCCCCGTCGTCCGACGCGCTCAGCGCCGACACCAGTTCCACGCCGAACCGCAGCAGCCCGGACCAAGGCTCGGGGCTCGCGCCTTGCGGCGCTGTTTCGATGGAGGTGGCCTTTGGTCGGATTCCGGCATCGCCGTTGGCCGTTTCCGCAGTTGTCGCGTTTTCCTTCAATTCGTCGGGAGCGGCAGCGACATTGACTGCCTCTTCCTGCAAGGCCATTGCCTCACCCTCACCCATACAGCCAGTGACGTTTTCCACGTCCTTCATGAAGCGGTTGAGGCGTGAACCGCCGAGCGAAATCTCGCTGGTGCCGCCGTCGAGGATGCCTGCTGACAGGGAGCGCTTGAACGCCAGCACCGACAGCATGCCCTCCTCGATCGTTCCCTTGGCAACGTAGTTGACGATTTGTACGGGCTTGCGCTGTCCCATGCGGTGGATGCGTGCGATGCGTTGTTCGAGCACCGCGGGATTCCACGGCAGATCCATGTTCACGAGCGTCGAGGCGTGCTGCAGGTTGAGCCCCGTGCTTCCCGCGTCGGTCGACAGGAAGACGCGGCAATCCGGATCGTCGCGAAAACGCTCCACCAGCGCTGGCCGCTTTTCCGAGGGCACACCGCCGTGAAAGCTGACGTAACCGATGCCGAGTTTCTTGAGCCGGCGAATGACGATGTCATGGGTCCGCGTCCATTGGCTGAACACCACCGCTTTCGCGTCCGGTTGGGCGAAGATGCCTTCAAACAACGCCGCCAACTCGTCGGCCTTGACGCCATGGTCGGTTTCCTGATCCAGCAGATAGGTGCTGTTGCAGGACATGCGCATGTTCTGCAAGGCGCAGGTAAGTCGCCGCTGGTCCTGGTCCGACAGAAACCTCATTTTGCGCCAGCGCTGGACGATCCTGGCCACGACGTCCGCGTTCTCCGCGTGATAAGCCGTCTGCATCTCGGTCATCGGCACCAGCAGGTTCTGGTCGGTGCGCTTCGGCAGTTGCAGCAGCACCTCGGACTTGCGCCGACGGATCATGATCGGCGCCAGCGTCTGGCCAATCTTCTCAAGGCTGGTGTAACCCGTCACGCGCCCTGCTTCGTCCTTGACCTGATGCTCATGCAGTAGTTTCCAGGTGGGCCCGAGGCGATGCTGGTCGACGAACTGCACGATGGAAATGAGTTCTTCCAGCTTGTTTTCCAGGGGTGTGCCCGTCAACACGACGGCATAGGGGCTGTCGATGCGCTTGAGTGCTTTCGCGGCGATGGTGTTCCAGTTCTTGATGCGCTGCGCTTCGTCCACGATCACGAACTCCGGTGCCCAGGCGGAGATCAGATCGATGTCGGATTTCAGTTTCTCGTAGTTGGTGATCTTGCAGAAATCCTCCTCGGCGTATTCGTTCCGCCGCTGGGCGAGGCCACCGGCGACGACGCGCGACGCGCGGCCGGAGAAGCGAAGCATCTCGCTCTGCCACTGGTACTTGAGCGACGTCGGGCAGACCACGAGTACCTTCGATACGCCGAAATGCCGCGCCAGAATCTCCGCCGCCGCAATCGCCTGGATGGTCTTGCCCAGGCCCATTTCGTCGCCGATCAAGGCACGCCCGGCGCGCACGGCAAACAGCGCACCTTCGGCCTGATAGGGGTAAAGCGGCACCTTGAGAAGCTTCTTCAGCAGAGGATCGGCAGCACCACGTGGAAACGTGTCGTCCAGCGCCGTAGCGCGACGCGATGCATCGCTCCGGCCTGCGACGAAATCGAGCGCCTCGTCGCGAGCGCGCACTTCGTGCCCGGCCTTCGCCGCGCCGGCGAGAAAGCGCCCCAGTTCGTCGAAGCGAGTCTCCGGTAACCGCCAGCCATGGGACACGTCGAACAACGCCGCGGCGGCCTTCGCCACCTTCGCCGGACAATCCGCACCGGCGCGAAAATGGATCGTTCGCCCACCGTCGTTGCGCAGATGGAGTTCCGAAAATGCAGGCTGGTAGCCACGGGCAAAGGCCGCCTTGGCACCGCGTTTCTTCACCAATCGGGCCAGCGTGAATTCGATATGCTTGCAGGTACCCAGTTCGTTGGTCGCGTAGTCAGGACAGCCACAGAAGTTGTCGCCCGGCCGTGTCCCGCGGATGGTCACACGATAATTGGATTTCGACTCCGGATTGCCGACACGAAACTCGGAGAAAAATGGTTCCGCCCCGAGATTCTCCAGCTCGAACACCTGCTCGCGTCCAAATTGCCGCCGCAAGCCGCGCTGCCATTCGGCGGGAGCCATGTGATCCGGGGCGTGCGTACGGGAAAGCTTCGGGTTTTTGTCGGTCTTGGCAACAGCGCGCTTGCCTTTCATGACTTCATTCCCACTCGATCGTCGCAGGCGGCTTGCCACTTATGTCATAAACAACGCGAGATATTCCTCGTAACTCATTGATAATTCTATTTGACACCGCACCAAGGAACTCGTATGGCAGGTGTGCCCAGTGCGCCGTCATGAAGTCGATGGTTTCCACCGCGCGCAGTGCGATCACCCACTCGTAAGCACGTGCATCGCCGACCACGCCGACCGATTTCACCGGCAGGAACACGGCGAACGCCTGGCTGGTCTTGTCGTACAGATCGGCTTTGCGCAACTCGTCGATGAAGATCGCGTCGGCCTGCGCCAGCAGTTCGGCGTACTCGCGTTTCACTTCGCCAAGGATGCGCACGCCAAGCCCCGGGCCCGGGAACGGATGGCGATAGACCATGGCACGCGGCAGCCCGAGTTCCACGCCGATCCGGCGCACTTCATCCTTGAACAGTTCGCGCAACGGCTCGACCAGCTTGAGTTTCATGTGCGCCGGCAGGCCACCGACGTTGTGATGGCTCTTGATGACGTGGGCCTTGCCGGTCCTGCTGCCGGCTGACTCGATCACGTCGGGATAGATGGTGCCCTGTGCCAGCCACTTCACATTGCCGCCGGCCGCGATGAGTTTCTCCGACTCTTCGTCGAAGATCTCCACGAACAGGCCGCCGATGATCTTGCGCTTGGCCTCCGGATCGGCGACGCCGGCCAACGCGCTGAAATAGCGCTCGGCCGCGTCGACGCGAATGACCTTGACGCCCATGTGCCTGGCCATGGTCGCCATCACCTGGTCGCCCTCCTCCCAGCGCAACAGCCCGGTATCGACAAACACGCAGGTCAGGCGATCACCGATCGCCCGATGCAGCAATGCCGCGACCACCGAGGAATCCACGCCGCCGGACAGCCCCAGCAGCACGTGATCGTCACCGACCTGAGCCTGCACGCGGGCAATCTGGTCCCCGATGATGTTGGCGGCGGTCCACAGCGTGGCGCAGCCGCAGATCTCGGTGATGAAGCGCTTGAGTAGCGCCGCGCCCTGCTTCGTGTGCGTCACTTCCGGGTGGAACTGCACGCCGTACCAGTGTCGGGTCTCGTTCTCCATCACGGCGACCGGGATACGCTCGGTGCGACCGGTAACGGTGAACCCCGGCGGCGCCGTGGCAACGTGGTCGCCGTGGCTCATCCAGACATCCAGCCGGTGGCTGCCGGCATGATCGGTCAGGCCCTCGAACAGGCGACCGGGTGCGACGATGTCCACTTGGGCATGACCGAACTCGCGCGCATCGGCTGCTTCGGTGGCACCTCCGAGCTGCGCGGCCATGGTCTGCATGCCATAGCAGATGCCAAGGATCGGCAGGCCCGAATCGAAGACCTCCTGTGCGGCTTTCGGCGCATCTTGCAGCGTGGTCGATTCCGGGCCGCCCGACAGGATGATGCCCTTGGCGCCGAACGCGGCAATCTCGGCCGGGTCGTGATCCCACGCCCATATTTCGCAATACACGCCAAGCTCGCGGATGCGACGTGCAATCAGCTGCGTGTACTGCGCGCCGAAATCGAGTATGAGGATCTTGTCGCCGTGGATGTTTTGCGTGGGGACCGGCGAAGCAGGCAGCGAAGACATGGAGGGTCCTTCAGAGATGCGGCAATCGATGACAAAGCGAGGTTTTCCGGTTCCTGGTCCCTGGCCCCCCGGTCCCTGGCTCGTCAGGAATTCAACCGGTAATTCGGCGCTTCCTTGGTGATCTGGATATCGTGCGGATGGGCTTCGGTGATGCCGGCAGAGGTTACCTTGACGAATTGCGCCTTGTGCCGCACGTCATCGATGGTGGCTGTGCCGAGGTAGCCCATCGAGGCGCGCAAGCCGCCGATCAACTGATGGATGATGTTGCGCAGCGGACCGCGATACGGCACCCGGCCCTCGATCCCTTCGGGCACCAGCTTGTCGGCGTCGGCCTCGTCCTGGAAGTAGCGATCCTTCGAACCGAGCTGCATCGCACCGATCGAGCCCATGCCGCGGTAGCTCTTGTACGAGCGGCCCTGAAACAATTCGACTTCACCTGGCGATTCCTCGGTGCCGGCGAACATCGAGCCGAGCATCACGGTGGACGCACCGGCGGCGAGTGCCTTGGGGATGTCGCCGGAGTAGCGGATGCCGCCATCGGCGATCAGCGGGATCTCGTCCTTCAGTGCGGTGGCGACCAGATCGATGGCGGTGATCTGCGGCACGCCGACGCCGGCGACAACGCGCGTCGTGCAGATCGAACCCGGGCCCACGCCGACCTTGACCGCGTCGACGCCGACATCGAGCAACGCACGCGCCGCTTCGCCGGTCACGATGTTGCCGGCGATCACCTGCACCTGGGAATAGTGTTTCTTCACCCAGCCGACGCGATCGATCACGCCTTGCGAATGGCCATGGGCAGTGTCCACCACCAGCACGTCCACGCCGGCATCGACCAGCGCGGCGACACGCTGGTCGGTATCGCCGCCGACACCCACGGCGGCGCCGACCAGCAGCGCTTCATGCAGATCCTTGGCGGCATGCGGGTTGTCGCGGGCCTTCTGGATGTCCTTCACGGTGATCAGTCCGCGTAACTGGAAATCATCGTTGACGACCAGTACCTTCTCGATGCGGTGCTTGTGCAGCAGCAACAGCACTTCATCCTGGCTGGCACCTTCACGCACCGTCACCAGCTTGTCCTGGCGGGTCATGATATTGCGCACCGGGTCGTCGAGCTTGCGCTCGAAACGCAGATCGCGGCTGGTGACGATACCGACCAGTCGGGCACCATCGACCACCGGCACGCCAGAGATGTTGTGCGCATGCGTCAGCCGCAGCACTTCACGGATCGAAGTGTCCGGGCTGACGGTAATCGGGCTGCGGATCACTCCAGCCTCGAACTTCTTCACCAGCCGTACTTCGGCCGCCTGTTGCTCGGCCGTCATGTTCTTGTGGATGATGCCGATGCCGCCGTTCTGCGCCATGGTGATGGCAAGCCGCGCCTCGGTCACCGTATCCATTGCGGCGGACACGATCGGAATGTTCAGGCGCAGGGTTCGGGTCAGCCGGGTCGAAGTGTCAACATCGCGAGGCAAGACGACCGAATGGGCCGGAACGAGGAAAACGTCGTCGTAGGTCAGAGCCTCGGCGAGGATGCGCATGCGAACTGTCCCGCTGCAAAGAGGGAATTATACGCGCCGTCCCGTCAAGCCCGCCAGATCTGCGACTGAATATCAGGCCAACACGGCAGCTGCGGGGCATTGTTTCCGGCGTGGGGCCAAGCGGATCTGGCGGCAACTCGTTGCGAGAATCCGCCCGCACAGCCATCCCGGTGATACACGACGTGCCCTGCCGCGCAAAAGTCCCGGGTGGGAACGTGCGTCCTGCTGCTCAGCGCGTACGCTTGATCAGCTCGGTCACCATGCGACGACGTTTCTGCTGCTGCTCTTTGGTGAAAACCTTCTTGCGCCCGGCGTAGGGATTCTCGCCCTCGCGGAAGCTGATGCGCACCGGCGTACCTTCCAGCTTGTAGCGTTTGCGGAAGAAGTTTTCCAGGTAACGCTGATAGGACGGCGCGATGTGTTTGGTGCGGGTACCGTGGATCACGATGGTCGGCGGGTTGTTGCCGCCCGGATGCGCGAAGCGGAGCTTTGGCGAGTGGCCGTTCACCAGTGGCGGCTGGTAGCCCTCGTAGGCCTTCTCCAGCGTCTTGGTGAGATCGGACGACACCAGCACCTTGGTCGCCGAGGCATGCGCGCGCACCACGGCACGCATCAGCTCGCGCAGGCCCGAGCCATGCAGTGCCGAGATATAGACCTGCTTGGCCCACTCGACGAACACCAGCCGTCGATCCAGCGCACGTTTGCACTCGTCACGCTGGTACTGGTCCATGCCGTCCCACTTGTTGACGGCAATCACCAGTGCCCTGCCCTCGTCGATCGCGTAACCGATCAAGGTAAGATCCTGATCGGCCAGGTTCTCGTGGGCATCGACAAGCACCACCACCACTTGCGCCGCGGCAATCGACTGCAGCGTCTTGATGATGCTGAATTTCTCCACGGCCTCTTCGACGCGCGCCTTGCGGCGGATACCTGCCGTGTCGATCAGCGTGTATCGCTTGCCGTCACGTTCCAGCGGCACCCGGATGGGATCGCGCGTGGTGCCGGCGACATCGGAGACGATCAGCCGGTCCTCACCCAGCAGGCGGTTGATCAGTGTCGACTTGCCGGCATTCGGACGGCCGACAATGGCCACGCGAATGCTGCCATCCTCGCCGTTCGCCTCGACCGTGCTTTCTTCGTCGAGCGGCAGCAGCCGCAGGACGGCCCCGATCAGGTCATCGGTGCCGCGATTGTGCGCGGCGGACAATGGCAAGGTCGTGCCGATGCCGAAAGCAGCAAACTCGGCCAGCACATTCTGCTCATCCAGACCATCGGTCTTGTTGACCGCGGCGATGATCGGCTTGCCGCTGCGGCGCAACTCGTTGAGGATGGCATAGTCCTGCGGCAGCAGGCCCTCACGGGCATCGACCACGAACACCAGCACATGCGCCTCTTCGATCGCCAGACGCACCTGCCTGGCAGTCAGGACATCCATCGCCTGCTCGATACCCGACAGGCCGCCGGTATCGACCACCACGAATGGCCGTTCGCCGCTGCGGCAGACACCGTAGTGGCGATCGCGGGTAACGCCTGGCATGTCGGCCACCAGGGCATCACGGCTGCGCGTCAGCACATTGAACAGGGTCGATTTACCGACATTGGGGCGACCCACGAGTGCGACGACAGGCAACATGATGGAAACGCAGTCCCTGCAGTCAGTGCGCCGAGAGACGGTAAGCGCCGATATGGCCCTTCACGTCCTCGACATAGACGATGTCGCCCACCACCAGCGGCTGGGCTCGAATCGGTGTCGCAGATTTCAGCGGTAATTTCATCGACAGGCGCTCGCGTGCCGCAAGGGCACCGTCACCGGTCTGCAGCCAATGCACGTAGCCTTCCATGTCGCCGACGACCACGTAGTCGCCCTGCACCGCCGGGGCGGTCAGCCAGCGGTATTTGAGCGAGTCATTCTTCCAGATATCGGTACCGCCGACCTTGTCGAAAGCCCACACCGTTGAATCATCACTGACACCATAAATCGCATTGCCACTGATCGCGAGCGAGTCATAGGTGGAAAACGGGTGCGACCACAATGGGCGTCCGCTGGGACCGTCCACGGCCACCAGGTTGCCGTGATAGGCGGCGCCGTAGAGCGTGCTTCCATCCAGCAGGATCGCCCCGTCAACGTCATCGAGCCGCTCGATCTCGGTGCGGCCTTCGCCGCTGCCCAATTGCTGCTCCCACAGCTTCGAACCTGTGTCCAGGCGCAGAGCCACCAGCTTGCCGTCGTCATTGCCGAAGAACACCACGCCTTTGGCGACCAGCAGCGAACCGTTGCCGCGCAGACTCAGCAGCGGCACGTTGTCCATGCCATACACCCAGCGTCGCTTGCCGGTTGCTGCATCCAGCCCGTAGACGCGGCCATCTTCGGTGCGAACCACCACCAGATCATTGGCGATCACCGGTGAGGCAAGCACCTCGGAGTCCAGCTCGGCCTGCCAGCGTGGACTGCCGTCCTTGGCATTCACACCGTAGACATGACCATCGAGTGTGCCCACGGCGAGCAGGTCGCCACTGACCGCCGGACCGCCGGCATACGTTGCATCCTTGCGCTTCTTGTCACCCCAGCCGAACCAGCCGTGGATACGCGAACTCTTCGACCACAAGGTCTTGCCAGTCGTGGCATCGAAGGCGGCCAGCTTGCCGTCGGTACTGTCCGCATAAAGCACGCCAGCCACGACCGTAGGGCGCAAACGCACGCCACTCTCGCCCGCACCGTCACCAACGCTGACACGCCACAGTCTGGTTACCTGCACCGTGGGCTTGAAATGCTTGGCCAGAGGGGTCGGCGGCTGGACGTTTTCTTTCTTGAACGAATGGCAGCCGGCAAGAGCTACCAGCGAAGTCAGTGTGATCAGCAAAATTCGTTTCATGCACCCTGCTTCCCGGCTACAGCCAAATCATCGAGTTTCATCTGCAAAACGCCACGCTGCGGCGCATCCTCGCTCAGTGACGACAAGGCCGCCTGGTACGCCTTGCGTGCATCGTCGGAACGTCCAAGCTTGACCAGCACATCACCGCGGAGTTCCTGGACCAGCCCTGCATAGATACCGGCCGGAATGCTGTCGAGCGTCGACAGCGCTGCCGTGGCGTTGCCGCGCGCCAACTCAACCTGTGCGATGCGCAATTCGGTCAGCGATTTCAGTGCCGGATTGCCGGCATGGCTTCTGGCCCATTCCAGCGATGCCTCGGCCTTGTCCAGCTGACTGGACTGCACTTGCTGCTTGGCGCGGTCGCTGACGGCGAAAACCGCGTATGGCGACCCGGCATGGTCCTTCATCAACTGTTCGGTGAACTGCGCAGCAGAGTCCGGCTTGCCGGACGCCAGCGCGATCTGCACCTGCTGGTAGAGCTGTGCCGCCTCACTTTCGTTGCGGGCCTGATGGTTGCGCCATTGTTGCCAGCCAAAAATGCCCACCAGGCCAATGGCGATCCCGACGACGATGGACAATCCATTTTCGTGCAGCCATTTTTGTACGCGTTCGCTTTGTTCGTAGTCGTCGTATTCGTCAAATGCCATACCATCACCATTCAGATGGCCGCGTACTCGCAGAAGCGAGGGGCGGCCGGAGCGGCAAGTAAAAGGGAAAAACCATCCAGTCCGCTCGGTGCCGAGCGGACAATGGACAAGCATAACCGAAATGACCTGCCCGGAGCGGTCGGGAACTGCGGTCAAAGGCTGGCAGTGGAGACCTTGCCGTCCTGCATCTGCACGCGGAAATGGGCCACGTTGGCATGTCGGAAGCCATCGAGCGCCAACGGTTGACCGTCGACCTTGAGCTGTGCGCCGTCAACATTGCCGATGCGGACATCCAGCGGCTGATCGCTTTGGTAAGTCTTGTTGCTGCTGGCAGGCAGTAGGCCATACTCCAGCCTCGTGCCATCGCGTTCGACCACTTCGACCCAACTGGCCGCACTCAGCGATAAACTGAGGCTCAAGCCCGCCGCTCCGTGATCGGCCGCATTCACGGCTGGTGGCGCGGGCGATGCGGTGGTCGTTCCCTCCATCTCGGGAAACGGCGCCATCGACGCCATCAGAGGCTGTTCGCTGGACGGCGACTTCCGTTGCTGTGCCTTGGCCACGGACACGGCGGGCAGACTGCGGTGGCTCTGTGCAACCTGCTTTGCCGGTTGCGCGACCGGCGAGGCATCCAGCGGTGCAAGATGACTGATGTCGCGATCCAGCGTGCCGCGCACACCCAACCAGATCATCGGGACCACGATCACGGCCGTCAGCACGGTGTAGGTTATCGCGGTGACGTAGCGATCCAGCAGGAATCGCGAGTGCGAGATACCACCGGTGGTCACCAGAGGCGGCTCAATCTGGTTGATGCGATCGAGTTCAACCTGGATCAATGCCTGGTCGATACCCAGGTAACGCCCATACTTGCCGATGTAACTGCCGAGATAAATCTTCGAATCGATACCGTCGTATTCGTCCCGTTCGAGCTGGCGCAGAATACGTGCCGGCAGCTTCAAGGTCTGCGCACACGCCTCGAGGCTCAGTCCCTGTGCTTCACGTGCCGCATGCAGTCGATTACCGAAACTCACCGAGTGAGGGTCTGTCTGCGACATATCGACATTGACCAAATTGATCCCGAACAGATCGGGATTGTTCTTGTCCTGTTCGATCGAAAGTGGCTGCATGGCGGTCATGGGCTGGTCTTGACATCAAGGGCGTGCGCCTGCTCGGAATCCGGGAACAGGGTTTGCAATCGCTTGCTGTAAGTCAGGGCGCCTTCCAGGTTCCCCAGGCGGTTTTCGATATCGTGACCGAGCTTCAGCGAGGCGGGGCTGGGTTTGCTCAGCGCTTCAAAGCGTTGCAGGAAAGCCCGGGCACCGAATGCATTGTTGCGCAGATAAAGCGTATTGGCCAGTTGAAAGAGTGCCTCTGCGTTGTTCGGGTTATGCGCGATGGCGTCACGAAAACTCGCTTCCGCAGCAGATGGGTGGTGGGCCATCTGCTGGCAGACGCCTTCATTTGTCAGAGCCACATCGGGCGTCTTGTAGAACGGGTCGGCGATTGCTTTTTTGAAGTATCCGATCGATTCGTCGATTTTCCCGGTATGGCACAGGAAAACACCAAGATTGTTGTTCGGCGCACCTTTGGCCGGCTCAAGCTCGACCGCTTTGCGGTAATGCAGCTCGGCTTCGGGAAGGTTGTTGATTTTTTCGTAGAGTACGGCAATGACGGTATGGGCAGGCGCATAGTCGGGATCGAATTGCAGTGCCATCTCCAGCTTTTGAAGCGCTGTCTGCAGATCGCCGCTGGCCATGTAACGCTGGCCCAGTTCGGTATGGATGCGTGCCGCGTCCACGGCCTGCGATTTCTTGCTGGTTTGGGGCAGGCTCCTGCCCAGCGAACTGCTGTCCGTGCGCGTCGTGACGCAACCGGCCAGAGGCAACGACAACAACAGGCTGAGTATCAGTATCCGGTCAAATCGCATGCACTGCCCCCTCATCGATCCGTTTGCGAATATCTGCGCTGCGCCGGGTGCGATCTGTGACCTGTCCCGCAAGTTGACCGCAGGCGGCGTCGATATCGTCCCCGCGTGTACGCCGCAACATGGTCAGCACCCCGGCGTTCAGCAGCTGCGTCTGGAAATCGTGGATCGCATCTGCGCCGGAACGTTCGAAGCGAGTCCCCGGAAATGGGTTGAACGGAATCAGGTTGACCTTGCAGGTCGGCAGCTTGCGCATCAGCTTGATCAACTGGCGGGCATGGGCAGGCTGGTCGTTGACACCTTTCATCAAGGTGTACTCGAAGGTGATCGAGGTGCGTGGCTTGCGTGCGATCCAGCGCTGGCACGCCGCCAGCAGGTCGGCGATCGGGTAGCGTTTGTTGAGCGGCACCAGTTCAGTGCGCAACTCGTCGTTGGCCGCATGCAGCGACACCGCCAGCGATACATCGATCTCGGCCGAGAGCAGGTCGATCATCGGCACCATGCCTGCGGTCGACAGGGTGACGCGCTTGGCGGCTAGGCCGAAACCAAGGTCGTCGCGCATCAACTTCATCGCCCTGACCACGGGCTCGAAATTGGCCAGCGGCTCGCCCATGCCCATCATCACCACATTGGTGATGCGGCGATTCTGATGGGTGACGTTCCCCAGGTATTTTGCCGCCACCCACACCTGACCGATGATTTCGGCGGTGGAAAGATTGCGGTTGAAACCCTGCGCCCCGGTCGAACAGAACTGGCAGTTCAGCGCGCAACCGATCTGCGAGGAAACGCACAGCGTGCCGCGCGTCGGCTCCGGGATGTATACCGTCTCCACGGCGTTGCCCTTGTCCATCCCCAGCAGCCACTTGTGCGTACCGTCGGTAGCCGCCTTGTCCACCATGGTTTTCGGCGCGCCGATGTAACAGACATCGGTGAGCTTGGCACGCAGTGCCTTGCCCACGTCGGTCATGTTCTCGAAGTTGTCTTCCAGGTCATGGTAGATCCACTTCATCACCTGCTCGGCCCGATACGGCTTCTCGCCGATCTGCGTGAAGAAGTCGCGCAAACCCTGACGATCGAAGTCGAGCAAGTTGACCTTGGAGGAACTGGCGACAACCTGGTTCAATGGGTAGCTCTTATTGAAGAGTGCGGCCACGGATGGCCGCGTTTTGATCTTCGCGTTCACGGATGAACGCACTGGTTTTGAAACGTGCGGCCACGGATGGTCGCGTTTTGATCTTCGCGCTCATGCATGAACGCACTGGTTTTTGAAACGTGCGGCCCTGGATGGCCGCTTCTTGATTTCCGCGTTCAAGGGCGAATGCAAAAAATTACCTGGAAAGCACGTCGGTCGCAGCAAAGAAGTAGGCAATCTCGCCCTTTGCGGTCTCGACCGCATCGGAGCCATGCACGGCATTGGCGTCGATCGAGTCGGCAAAGTCGGCGCGGATCGTGCCCGGTGCGGCTTCCTTCGGATTGGTGGCCCCCATCAGATCGCGATGCGCCAGCACGGCGTTCTCGCCTTCCAGCGCCTGGATCATCACCGGGCCGGAAATCATGAAATCGACCAGTGCCTTGAAGAACGGGCGCTCGCGATGTACGGCATAGAAGCCCTCGGCCTCCTGCCGCGACAACTGCTTCATCCTGGCGGCAACGATCTTGAGACCGGCCTTTTCAAAACGTGCGTAAATTTCACCGATGACATTCTTGGCAACGGCGTCGGGTTTGATGATCGAAAGGGTGCGCTCAAGCGCCATACGGGTCAGCTCCGGAAAGACGGATTCATGAAAGATAGTACGAACGGCCTGGCCGCCAGATGGACCAAACTTCACAAGAATTGCGGGTTTAGCCCACCAAAGTCTGACAGATCCTAGCTCATTCGCAAAGATCCTGTTGCCTGCAACAAACGATTGTTTGACGGCCGAGGAGTTGTCCGCGTATGCTCAAACGATCGTTTGAACACGTTCGGCAACCCATCAAGATGACCCCTCACCCGAACAACGTCGGCACAACCAAGGAACGCATACTCAGTGCGGCCGAAGTGCTGTTTGCCCGCCGCGGTTTCGACGGCGCCTCGCTGCGCCAGCTGACCGCCGCCGCAGGGGTCAACCTGGCCGCGGTGAATTACCACTTCGGCTCCAAGGACAAATTGATCGAACAGGTGTTTCGTCGTCGGCTGGACGCTTTGAACGCCCGCCGGCTGGATGCGCTGTCCAGGGTGATCGGTACCGACAACACCACGCTTGAAGATGTGCTGGATGCCTATATCCGCCCTGCGCTGGAACTTTCGCATGACGACAATGGTGCACTGTTCATGCGCGTGCTGGCCCGGGCGTTCGCCGAACACGACGACACCCTGCGCCACTTCCTGTCCGAGAACTACGGTCATGTGATGCGTCAGTTCACCGCCGAGTTCGCGCGCTTGCTGCCGCAGTTGAGCAAGCCGGAGCTCTACTGGCGCATCGATCTGGTCACCGGCGCGCTGACCCACGCAATGTCCGGCTTCGGCATGATCCAGCGCAAGAGTGGCGTCAGCGAGAGCGTGCATCTCGAGCAGACTGCCCAGCACCTGATCCGTTTTGCCGTCGCCGGCCTCAGTCATCCCTAGATCAGCCATTACGGGTCGGCAACGACCGTATTGCCCCATTCGTTCATCCCATTCGTCATCGCACCATCGGAGAAGCCAATGACCGCTGCATCATTACCCCAATCAGCGTTACGTATCCGCAAAGCCGCCGTACTGGGCGCTGGTGTCATGGGCGCGCAGATCGCTGCGCACCTGACCAACGCCGGCGTCGAAACCGTGCTGTTCGACCTGCCCGCGAAAGAGGGTCCGAAAAGCGGCATCGCGCTGAAGGCGATCGCCCACCTGACCAAGCTGTCGCCTGCCCCGCTGGCAGACAAGAACCTCGCCAGCGCAATCATCCCGGCCAACTACGATGAACATCTGGACCATCTAAAGGACGTCGATCTGGTGATCGAGGCGATCGCCGAGCGGATGGACTGGAAGCTCGACCTGTACAAGAAGATCGCCCCGCATCTGTCGAGGACCGCGATCATCGCGTCCAACACCTCCGGCTTGTCGATCAACGGTCTGGCCGAGGCGCTGCCCGAAGAGATGCGCCATCGCTTCACCGGCGTGCACTTCTTCAACCCGCCGCGCTACATGCACCTGGTGGAAGTGATCCCGACCCGGCTCACCGATGCAGCTGTCGTCGATGGTCTGGAAGCGTTCCTCACCACCACCGTGGGCAAGGGCGTTGTAATCGCCAAGGACACTCCGAACTTCATCGGCAACCGCATCGGCGTGTTCTCGATGCTGGCCGCGATGCACCACACCGACCAGTTCAAGCTCGGCTTCGACACCGTCGACGCGCTGACCGGCCCGGCCCTGGGCCGTCCCAAGAGTGCGACCTACCGCACCGCCGACGTGGTCGGCCTGGACACCATGGCGCACGTCATCAAGACCATGGCCGACACCCTGCCCGACGACCCGTGGCACCAGTACTTCAAGGCGCCAGTATGGCTGGCCGGGCTGATCGATAAAGGCGCGCTGGGCCAGAAGACCGGCGGTGGCTTCTACAAGAAGGTCGGCAAGGATATCGTGGTGCTCGACGTGGCAAAGGGCGATTTCCGCCCGTCCGAGCAGAAGCCGTCGGACGAGGTCGCCGCGATCCTGGCGATCCGCGACCCATCCGAGAAGTTCGCCAAGCTGCGCGCATCGAGCGACCCGCAGGCGCAGTTCCTGTGGGCCACGTTCCGCGACCTGTTCCACTACACCGCCTACCATCTGGCCGACATCGCCGACACCGCGCGCGACGTCGACTTCGCGATCCGCTGGGGCTACGGCTGGAAGCTCGGCCCATTCGAGACCTGGCAGGCCGCCGGCTGGCAGCAGGTCGCCGGCTGGATCAACGAGGACATCAAGGCCGGCAAGGCGATGAGCGACGCGCCCTTGCCCGCTTGGGTCACCGACGGCCGCACCGGCGTGCACGGCAAGGCCGGCTCGTACTCGGCCAGTGCCGAGACCGACAAACCACGTTCGCAGCATCCGGTCTACCGGCGTCAGCTGTTTCCCGATCCGCTGCTGGGCGAGAAGTTCGACCAGGGCACCACGGTGTGGGAAAACGAGGGCGTGCGGCTGTGGACGCTGGGCGACGATGGTGTCGGCATCCTCTCGTTCAAGACCAAGATGAACACGGTCAACGATCATGTCCTCAACGGCGTGCAGGAGGCCATCAAGATCGCCGAACAGCAGCTCAAGGCGGTAGTGATCTGGCAGACCGGCGAGCCGTTCTCCGCCGGCGCCGATCTCAAGGGCGCGCTGGGCCTGCTGCAGGCCGGCAGGATCGCCGACTTCGAGAAGATGGTGGAGAACTTCCAGCGCACCAGCATGGCGATCAAGTTCTCGCTGATACCGGTGGTCGCTGCCGTGCGCGGCATGGCCTTCGGCGGCGGCTGCGAGTTCCAGATGCATTCGGCGCGCACCGTGGCGGCGCTGGAAAGCTACATCGGCCTGGTCGAGGCCGGCGTGGGTCTGCTGCCGGCCGGCGGCGGCCTGCATGAACTGGCCGTGCGCGCGGCCAAGGCCAACCCGGGCGATCCGTTCGAGGAGCTGAAAAAGGTATTCGAGACCATCGCGATGGCCAAGGTCTCCACCAGCGCCTTCGAGGCGAAGAACCTCGGCCTGTTGCGCGACAGCGACGTGGTCGTGTTCAACAGCTTCGAGCTGCTGTACGTCGCCAAGCAGGTCGCCCGTGCGCTGGCCGAGAGCGGTTATCGCCCGCCCCTGCCCGGCCGCAACATCCCGGTCGCCGGCGATGTGGGCACCGCCACCTTCAAGGCCTCGCTGGCCAACCTGCAAGCCGGTTACTTCGCCTCGCCGCACGACATCGACATCGCCACGCGCATCGCCGACTGCCTCTGCGGTGGCGTGATCGAGCGCGGCTCGACCGTCGACGAGGAATGGCTGCTGGCGCTGGAGCGCAAGCACTTCGTGGCGCTGGCGCAGACCGAGAAGACCCAGGCACGCATCGCCCACACCATGACCACCGGCAAGCCTTTGAGGAATTGACGAGGTCTCATGCGATCCGCTTCTCCCACAGCCGGCATCCCAGCGAAAGCTGGGACCCAGTCACATCAAGCCAAACCCAATGACACTGGATGCCAGCGTTCGCTGGCATGACGATCAATAACCAAGCCCGTCGCAGCTGAAAGCGCGACGCCACGGAGCAGAAAAATGACCAAGCAAGTGCAAGACGCCTACATTGTCGCCACCACCCGCACCCCGGTCGGCAAGGCGCCGCGCGGCGTGTTCCGCAACACCCGCCCGGACGACATGCTCGCCCACGTGATCCGCGCCGTGATGGCGCAGTGCCCGGGCATCGATCCGCACCGCATCGGCGACGCCATCATCGGCTGCGCGATGCCGGAGGCCGAGCAAGGCATGAACGTGGCGCGCATCGGCGTGCTGCTGGCCGGCCTGCCCGACACCGTGCCCGGCGTCACCATCAACCGCTTCTGCTCGTCCGGCCTGCAGGCGGTGGCGATGGCGGCCGACCGGATCCGCCTGGGCGAGGACGACCTGATGCTCGCCGGCGGTACCGAAAGCATGAGCATGGTGCCGATGATGGGCCACAAGATCGCGATGAATCCGGCGATCTTCACCGACGAGAACATCGGCATCGCCTACGGCATGGGCATCACCGCCGAGAACGTGGCCAAGCAGTGGAAGGTCTCCCGCGAACAGCAGGACGCGTTCTCGGTGGAAAGCCACCGTCGCGCACTGGCCGCGATCGCCGCCGGCGAATTCAAGGAGGAGATCAGCCCGTTCGCGCTGGATGACCATTATCCCGACCTCGCCACCCGCGGCATTGTCACCGACAGCCGCCGCATCGACACCGACGAAGGCCCGCGCGCCGGCACCACGCTGGACGTGCTGGCCAAGCTGAAGACCGTGTTCCGCAACGGCCAGTTCGGCGGCACCGTCACCGCGGGCAACTCCTCGCAGATGTCCGACGGCGCCGGCGCCGTGATGCTGGCCAGCGAGAAGGCCATCAAGGAATACAACCTTACCCCGCTGGCGCGCTTCGTCGGTTTCTCCGTCGCCGGCGTGCGGCCGGAAGTGATGGGCATCGGTCCCAAGGAAGCGATCCCGAAAGCGCTCAAGCAGTGTGGACTCAACCAGGATCAACTGGACTGGATCGAACTCAACGAGGCCTTCGCAGCGCAGGCACTGGCCGTGATGGGGGACCTGAAGCTCGACCCGGCCAAGGTCAATCCGCTCGGTGGTGCGATCGCGCTCGGCCATCCGCTTGGTGCCACCGGCGCCGTCCGCATCGCCACCCTCGTGCACGGCCTGCGTCGCCGCAAGCAGAAGTACGGCATGGTCACCATGTGCATCGGCACCGGCATGGGCGCAGCGGGGATTTTCGAAGCGCTTTGACCGTTTCGAGCAGCACGGGAAACCGCCACGGCGCCGCAGCGATGCGGCGCCGTTGTTCGTGATTGCGGCCAGCCATCACCGGGAAACGGTTCGCCGTGCCCAGCCCGCGACACTGAACGTACCGACGGCTCAGCGAAACAGCTGCAGCAAGGCCCAACTCACCAGCAGCGCGAAGTAACCGGAAATTCGCCAGAAACCCGCTCCCAGCACCGGCTCGCCGGTCATGGGAGAAGATGGGCTGAAACGGCGCGCGAAGTACTCGGGGAAAATCAGCTGCGCCGCTGCCAGCAGTGGCATGAACTCGACATAGAAGGCACCCCTGCCGGCCCTCCAGATACTGGAAGATGCGGCAAGATCCAGTCCTGGCAACCAGCGCCTGAGGTGGACCAGCATCCCGAGCCACAGCAGCACCACAACGCCACCGATCGTCCGATGAACCATGATTCCCGAGCTCCGCTGCCGGACCATGAGTCCGGATTCCGTTGAGACATCCCTGCGCCCGTGGATGGTCGAAATTTCCTCGGCACAGGCCGCCAGCGCCATTTTCATGAATGCATGATACCGGCCGGCGGCGGCGGCTCGCCAACAATCAAGATACCGGATGCCATTCAGTCCGGATGTGCGCAACCCGCGTCATCCCGCGGCCGATGTCCCGGTTGCGCCGCGGGCCTAGCGTTCGAACGCACCCTCGATGCGCCGATCGGGGATCAGCCACAGCAACGCCACCAGCACGTAAAGCAGTTGCCCGGCCCACGGCCGCCAGAACGTCAGCGCGATCCCGCTCAGATACAGCAGCGGCGAAAGCTTGCCTTTCCAGTCCGCACCGATCGCGCGCAGGAGCAGCGAGCCGGCTCCCTCCGTCGCGACCAGGGCTTGCTGCAGTATCCAGTAGGCAACGGCAGCCATCAGCAGCACCGTGCCGTACACCATCGTCGGCGTGGCGGCGAAGTGATTTTCGCCCATCCACGCGGTGGTGAAGGGGAACAGCGACAGCCAGAACAGCAGGTGCAGATTGGCCCAGAGCACCGATCCCGAAATCCGGCGAATGGTAGCCAGCAGGTGATGGTGGTTGTTCCAGTAGATACCCACGTACACGAAGCTCAGCACATAGCTGAGCAATACGGGTGCCAGCGGCACCAGCGATGCCAGTGAATGCCCGGCCGGCACCTTCAGCTCCAGCACCATGATGGTAATGATGATCGCGATGACTCCATCGCTGAATGCCTCCAGCCTGCCCTTCCCCATGTGACGTCTCCAGGTTGACGCACGCCCGTCGTCGATCGGCTGCCAGCTTGCCTGATGGCTGGCCTGCTTGCACCGTGGTAGCACGCCCGGGACTGAGATGGGCACCAGTGCGGCCAAGCGGGCGTGCCCACCGTTTCATCCAGCCACGGATTACCGCGGTTACTATCCGTCCTTGACCGAGATATCACCAACACCGAGGGAGAAACGACATGACAGACAAACATGCAGGCACCTGCTTCTGCGGCGCTGTAGAGATCGAAGTCACCGGTACCCCCGAGGCAATGGGCTACTGCCATTGCAGTTCCTGCCGCTCCTGGTCGGCCGGACCGGTGAATGCCTTCACCCTGTGGAAGCCCGAGAACGTCAAAATCACCAAGGGTGCGCAATTCATCGGCCATTTCCAGAAGACGGAAAATAGCGACCGGCAGTTCTGCAGGCAATGCGGTGGACATCTGATGAGCGGTCACCCGACGCTCGGCCTGACCGACGTCTACGCAGCGACGATACCGAGCCTCCCCTTCATACCCGGTGTCCACGTGAACTATGCCGAAACCGTACTGCGAATGAAGGACGGGTTGACCAAACTGCGAGACTTCCCGGCTGAACTGGGCGGATCCGGACTGACCGTGCCCGAGTGACCGCTCCGAAACCGGGAAGCGGACGGTCAATCGCCGACAAGGCGACAGAGGGTTCAACGACCGTCCCCTTGTCGGCAACAAAAGGTAATCTGACGCCGGTTTCGGCAGGGCACACCTCATGAGCAAAGGCACTCACGATTACCAGAGCGATCCGCGCAACGAGACGATCCGGATCAGCGTCAACGGCGAGCTGCGGCCGCGCAATGAGGCGCAGGTGTCGGTGTTCGACAGCGGCTTCGTGCTGGGCGACGGCATATGGGAAGGCTTGCGCCTGCACGACGGCGGGCTGCCGTTCCTGGATCAACACCTGGATCGTCTGTACGAAGGCGCGCGTGCGATCGACCTCGACATCGGCCTCGATCGCGAGCAGCTGACCCGGCGCATCGTCGACACGCTGCGCGCCAACGGCATGCAGTCCGACGTGCACATCCGGCTGATGGTGACCCGCGGCATCAAGGCCACGCCGCATCAGGATCCGCGCTTCGTGATCGGCGCCGCGACCATCGTCATCATCCCGGAATACAAGCAGCCGCTGCCGGCCACGGTCGAGCAAGGCATCCGCCTTTTCACCGTGCATGTGCGGCGCGGCGCGGCCGACGTGCAGGACCCGAAACTCAACAGCCACTCCAAGCTCAACTGCATCCTCGCCTGCATCCAGGCGCAGAAAGCCGGCTATGACGAAGCACTGATGCTCGACCCGCATGGCTTCGTGGCAACCTGCAACTCCACCCATTTCTTCATTGTGCGACGCGGTGAGGTGTGGACCTCGACGGGCGACTACTGCCTGGGCGGCATCACCCGCGCCAACGTGATCCGGCTGTGCCGCGCGCATGGCATTCCGGTGTTCGAGAAGAACTTCAGCCTCACCGAGGTCCATGGCGCGCAAGAAGCCTTCGTCACCGGCACCTTCGCTGGCGTGGTGCCGGTATCCGAGATCGATGGCCGCACGATGGGCGACGGCAAACGCGGCCCCATGGTCGAGCGGCTGCAACAGCACTACATGGATCTGGTGAAAACCGAAAGCCGGTCGGAACCCCGGGTATGAGCTCGCCGCGCGATGGCCTGCGCATCGCCATGTGGTCGGGGCCACGCAACATCTCCACCGCGATGATGCGCGCCTGGGAAAACCGCGAGGACACGGCCGTCATCGACGAGCCGCTGTACGCGCACTATCTGCTCGAAACCGGCGTGCAGCATCCCGGACGCGACGCGGTGATCGCCGCGCAATGCAGCCACGCGGCGGAAGTCGCGGCGATGCTGACCGGCCCGATTCCGGACGGCAAGCCGATCTGGTACCAGAAGCACATGACCCAGCACATGCTGCCGGGCATGCCGCTGGACTGGCTCGACGATGTCTGCAACTGCTTCCTGATCCGCGAACCGGAAGCGGTGGTTGCCTCGTTCACCATCCAGCGCCCCGACGCCGCCCCGTGGGAACTCGGCTTCGAACAGCAGACGCGACTGTTCGATCATGTTTGCGACCGGCTGGGCGCCGCGCCACCGGTCATCGACGCGACCGACGTGTTGAAAGATCCCGCGGGCATCCTGCAGGCACTGTGCACGCGCCTGCGCATTCCGTTCAGCCCACGCATGCTGCACTGGCCACGCGGCCCGCGCGCCAGCGACGGCGTGTGGGCACCGCACTGGTACGCCGCGGTCGAGCGCTCCACCGGTTTCGCTCCCTGGCGCGAGCACGAACTCAGGCTGACCGCCTTCCAGCGCGGGCTGGCCGAACAATGCCGGGGGCATTACGAAAGGCTTGCTCCGCACCGACTGACCGCTGTGTGCGCGCCAGCGCCGCGCTGACGGCATGGACCGCCGATCCTGTTCCGGAATTTCCCGCGCGCCGTCGCCCTCGATGGAGGTATCGCCAGCATGCCAGGCGACATCCGGCAGGAAGATGCACGCCATCCCCTGATCCGGCCTCTGCCGACTTGTTGCCGGACGGGAAACCTCAGCCCACACCCTTCTTGTAGATCCGGCCGTTCTTGATCACGAACGCGATCTTGCGGGTGTTGTGGATATCGTGGGTCGGGTCGGCGTTCAGCACCACCAGGTCGGCGCGCTTGCCGGGGGCGATCGTGCCGCGTTGCGCCGACTGCCCCATCGCGGCCGCACTGATTTGCGTGGCGGCACGGATCGCCTCGATCGGCGTGAAGCCGCAATGCTCCACCAGCAGGGCCATTTCCGTGTGCACCAGAGGCAAGGCATTCAGATCCGGTCCGTGCGCATCGGCGGCGAGTCCCGAACTGTCGGTGCCAACATCGATCAATACCCCGTGCTGGTGCGCCAGCCGGGTCACGGCATAGCTCCACGGCATGATGCCGGCACCCACCTTCCCGGGATCGTGTTCCGCCTCCTGCTTGAACGGCAGCAGCGTCGCATCGAGTATCGTGCCGCGCTGCTTCATCGCCTTGAACAACGCGAGGATCGGCGGCGCATCCGGCCGGATGTGTGCGAAATCGCCCATCGCGCGCACCCGGTAGTCGTCCGGCACCTTCGGCGCCGCAGCCCAGACCAGATACGGGCTGTGCGACAAGGTATCGGCGCCGGCGGCCACCGCATCGGCCGGCGACGCCGGGAAAATCGTCGCATGCGTCCACACCCGCAGGCCCTGGCGATGCGCCTCGGCGGTGATCCTCGTCACCAGGTTCGCGGGCAGGTTCGCGTACAGCTTGAGCGCGGTCGCCCCGGTGCCCTTCGCTTCGGCGACGGCGAGCGGGATGTCGGTGGCTGCGCCGATCGCCTGCATCCATGGCGCAAAGCCCAGCCGCTCGCCGGCGGAAGCTTGCTGCGCGCGTGCGTCTTCGGCAAAGAACGTGGGTCCGGCCATCAGCGCCACATGGTAGATGTCCGGCGACGCCAGAGCATCCGAGTTCGCCTCGTACGCGAGATAGCCGATCAGGCGGTCGTCGCCCGCCATGTCGCGCACGGCGGTGACGCCGCCCTGCAGCAGCGCCCGCAAATGCGGCACGTAGTGTGCGAAATCCGGTTCGGCACCAGTGAGGTGCACGTGCGCGTCGATCAGACCGGGGATGACAAAACGCCCGCGGAGGTCTTCCACGTGCGCGCCTTTCGGTGCCGCCCGGCTGCCGTCCGGATAGATCGCTGCGATGTGCCTGCCGTCGATCGCGATCGTCATGCCCGGCTTCGCTGGCGCTCCGGTGCCATCGATCACCGCGACATGTGTCAGCAGCAAGGCCGGCGCGGTGGCGAACGCCGGCGCGGCCAGTGCGGACAACATCAGCAGCGCCAGGCGCTTCATCAACGTGCTTGCAGACATGTGCGCTTTCCCCTGGTGCGTGTGGTGCATGGCTGATGCACCTTGAAGTACGGCATCAGAATGCTGTTTCACGGAAAGTGCAAGCGCCCCCTGCCGGTCCCCCGGCGGCAAGCATGTTCACCTGACGAGAAAAGGCCGGGCGGCTTCGCCCCCTTCGCACCGTCCCGCTCGTCCGATGGCGCCATGGCATTCAGCACGGCCCGCTGGCCTGCGCTCGAACAACAGCGTCAGCAGCCCGGACGCCACCCCTCATTATCGTTCGCATGCCCCCTTCCCGCGCGCCCGCGCCAGGATCCCGGCGTGAACGCCATGCGGATAGAACCCCTTCAATCCGCCCCGCCAGCTGGGGTCAACCTGCCTGGAGATAGTGAACCCGACACCGGTTTCTCCCATCGCGCGAGGTGTCGCCAGCAGACGGTAACCGTGTATCAGACGCGCAGTATCAGACGCGCACGGGCAAAGGCCGGGGCCTGCATGGTCCCGGCGCTTCTTCGCGGCTACCGCATTCGTTCGCGCTGACTTTACTGGTAACTCGACCCGCTGGTTGCGGGGGCGGCACCACCAGAGGTTGTTGCAGGTGCCGGGGTGGGCGGTGGCGGAGTCATGGGTGTGGGAGCTTGTGCACTCGCCGCACTGCCGGGTGTCTCGCCCGAAGACGCTGGCGCCTCATCGTGCTTGCCGCACGCCGCCAGCATCAGCATGGACGCGATCAAAAATCCCACTGTCACTACTTTTTTCATGAGGGTATTCCTTGCGTGATTTGGGTGCGAGCGCGGCGATGCTGCATCTTCACGGCTTACGTTCCACGGCAAAGCCATACATGACACCGCGCTCGCCCATGCGACCCTAGCGAACCAAATGTGAGTTTTCCGGAGTGAATGCATGAAGACGCCTTCACGTTCCCGAATGGCCCGTCCGGGCCAGACGGCGCCAGCCGACTGACCACGTCTACTTGCCTGCAGTGTGCCCCGCTTTCGGCCGTCACATCGCGGATTCCGGCAGCATGGAAGACGGCGACGTGGGCTTTCAGCGACGACTGCTCATGAGCCGAGGCGTCGACGAAATGCACGCTGGAGACCCTGCGTGGCGTTTCATTGATCTTGGTCAAATACGCCTCGCGGGGGCGGTCGAGAATTCGTGTGCCAAAACGGCGTCTCACCACCTTTCGGAGATTTCCCATGGACAAACCAAACGCTCTCATGCGAGGCACAACGCTGGCACATCGACTTGTGCGACGTGCATTGCCGCTCGCGCTCCTGACGCCACTGCTTGCCTGGGGCGCCGTTCCCGCCGATACGCAATGGCGCACCGTGGCAAACAACGGGAACTTCATGCCCTCGACGTCATGCGTGCCCAGTGCGCCCGCACCGACGTCGCCGCCATGCCGGTTCTTCAACAGCTTCAACCAGCCGTCGGTGAATACCGAAGGCCTGGTGGTGTTCCGCGCGCGCAGCAAGGGTGGCGAGAGCCAGGGCGAACCGCTGCAGGGCGTCTACACCCGCGACATGTCCAAGAACGGCCCCAAGAACGGTCCGATCGTCCGCATCATCGATCGCGACACGCCAGTGCCGCAGCCGAACAACCGCGGCACCACGTTCCGGGAAACACCGTCGTTTCCGCGCATCGACATGAACTCGCCCACCGTGGTCACGCGCGGCAATCACCCGCCGGTGTGGCAGGTGGTGAACGAGGCCGGCGAGGTGGTGGAGCAAGCGGGCACCAACGGCGTGTACGCCAACCCGTTCGACGACGTGGTGACCGCCGAAAGCCGCCTCGGCAGCGTACCGGTCTTCTCCTATTTCCAGGTGCCGGAAAGTCCGGGCACAGCCTTCGATATCATCCCCGGCTCGCCGGCGATCACCCATCACGACATCATCGTGTTCAAGGGCAACTACACCGTCGGTACCACCAGCAAGACCGGGGTGTACTACCGCCAGCTGATGAACGCACCGTTCCCCATGACCGGCCAGCCATCGCTGTACCCGGCCAGCGGCACCCTGCCGACCGTGCTGATCGCCAACACCGACAGCTACATCCCCGGCACGAGCACGCATTTCGGCTCCACCGCGCCACCCAGCGCCGCGGATGACCAGGCCGTTTTCGTCGGCCTGGACAACGAGGACCATCCCACGGCGGGCGGTATCTACCTGGTCACACTCGACCAGTCGCAGCCACCGCTGCAGCCGCTGGTCCGGATCGGCGACACCGTTCCCGGCGAGGCGCCCTCGGAACATTTCAGCCAGCTCGGCGAGGGGCTGTCCTTCGACGGCCGCTTCGTGGCGTTCTGGGGTGCGTGGGGGCAGGAAACCCAGTCGCTGCTGCTGCGATGCCCGCAGGACGGCAATGCGGACATCATCGCCTACTGCAACCGGCAATACCCCGACGGGCACACCGTGCAGACCCTGGTGCACCAGGGCATGTTCGTGCATGACGTCGTGCTCGGGCAGACCTGGGCTCTCGCCAAGTCGCCGACCGACTTCACCACCTTCGTGTACTGGAATTTCTCCGGCCACGTGCCGGGCTCCACCACCGAAGAGGACGGCGAGCCGGCACGCTGGCGCTCCACGGCGTTCGTGGCCGTCTCGCGGCCGGCCAACAAGGGCCAGTCGGCCAAGGGGATGTTCCACGTCGCCTTCAAGGCCGGCACCGGCACGCTGGACAACGGGGCGTACTTGAACCCGGTCGACGGCATCTATGGAGAGAGCGGACCCGCTCTGTCACCGATTCGCACTCTGGTCGCCACGGGCACGGACGGGACGCTGCTCGATCCGCAGGCAGTGGACCCGGACACCGGTGCGGCCCTGCCTGTCACCAGCGTCGGCATCGAACGCGACGGCTTCCGCGGCGACGAACTGGTCATCAATGCCTCGATGGCTACCGATGAAGCGGGATGGGCGGGTATTTACCTGACCAACGTGCGCTGGTGAAAGGCGGATGGAAGCCCAGCGATGGGCTTCCATCCGCAGGGTGAGCGGGCGCCCGCCGCCGCGGCTGGCCAGTGTTCGAAGAAGCATGCAGGAAACCCTTCGGGCAACACGGCAAGCACCCAGCCAGCCGCGCACGCCTTGCCCGTGACCATGGTTCCACGGGCAACGCACCGGATTTTTTTTGACCAGGCGGCAAAGGTGAAGTGGTCAGGCTTACTTGACTATGGAAAGTGAACCTGATCCCGGTTTGGCGCGGCTGACCGCCAACAGCGCACAACCCCTCAACCGGGCCCTGTCCGCTCAGTTGACCTGCCGCGAGAAAGCAACCCTGTCCCTGACGTTTCCTGCCTATTGGTCAACGCCTTCGGCCAGCAGCGAAGCCACCTCGTGCGGCAGCAGCTCCTTGCTGTAGTCGGACTTTGGGTTCAGCACAAGCGCAGCTCCTGCCGTGAGCTCGAACAGCGTACGCGCCGGCAACAGCAGGTAGCTCATTTGCCGCGTAATCGACCGCTGCAGGACCGACAGCGAGCTGAACAAGGGCGTGACGGGCGAACCGTCGCTGCGCAACCAGCTCTGGATGGAGACGCGCACCTCCGGTTGCAGGGGGACCGCGCCGTCCTCATCCTGCACGCTGTCGCCTTCTTCAACGACGGAGCTGCCGATGACATAGACCTCGGACTCGAGCAGCTCGCGGTAGAAGTCCGCGAGGCTGGACGGATCGGTCACCGCGACCCGCAACGCATGCTCAAGCGAATTCTCTTCAACAGTCATGGATAACCCTTTTCGTGATCGGAACCTTGCGAAACCCCGGAGAATCCCCCCCGTGATTTCTCCCCGTCCAAAAGTACCTCATCATGAGAGAAAAAGGCCCAGTTCGAGCCATCCTCCTCGCCATTCGTCACGCCGTCGGCAACTCGTTCTTTCACTCTACGGACTGATCCCCGCAAGAACGATCAAACGCTGCAGTTGAGGCTGCGGTTACCCTGTACCGGTCGATTCCACCGCCGGGTTTCAGGCATGGCCGCTGCCGAGAAAGCGCTCTGGTTCATCGAGAGCCATTACAGCGAGGAGCTGTCGCTCGGCCGCATCGCCGAGGTGGCCGGGGTGTCGCCGTTTCACCTGGCGCGGCTGTTCCAGGTGATGACCGGCTGTTCGGTGGTGCGCTACCTGCGCGCACGCCGGATGACCGAGGCCGCGCGTCGGCTGGCCGCTGGCGCGCCGGACATCCTGGAGGTGGCGCTGGCCAGCGGCTACGGCTCGCACGAGGCCTTCACGCGGGCCTTCGGCGAGCAGTTCGGCCTGAGCCCGGCGAGCGTGCGCGAGCGTGGTTCCGTGGCCGGCCTGGCCCTGGTCGAACCCTGGCGCACCGCCGACGGCGCACGCGTGACGCTGGACGAGCCGCGCCTGGCACGCGACGGCACGCGCTTCATCGCCGGGCTCGGCTGTCGTTACACGCCGGACACCACGCAGGGTATTCCGGCGCAGTGGCAGCGCCTGCTGCTGCACCACGCGGCCTCGCTGCCGAAGCAGCGCACCGTTTTCGGCGTGTTCTGCAACAGCGATGACGAAGGCAGCTTCGAGTACATCACCGGTGTCGACATGCCTGGTTTCGCTGGCCTCGACCCCGCACTCAGCACCTTGCGGCTGCCGGCACGCGAATACGTGGTGGCCACCCATCACGGCCACATCTCGGCCATCCGCCGCACCTGGCATGCCTTCGTCGGCGACTGGCTGCCGCGCTCAGGCCTGCAGCTGGCCGACGCCCCCGAGTTCGAGAAATACAGCGCGGACTTCGACGACACCAGCGGCATCGGTGATGTCGAGATCTGGCTGCCCTTGCAGAGCTGACCCACCCACTTCGACATCAACACCGACGGGGACCGAATGACCGCACGTACCCTTCTCACCGCCCTGGCCGCCGCGTCGCTGGGTGTCTGCACGATGGCCCGCGCCGGCGCGGTGGGCGAGATCCACCGGGTGGCGCACACGCCCAGCGCGGCGATCCGCGATGCGCAGCACCGCGACGCGCTGCGCATCACCGTGTGGTATCCCGCCGCCGACGGCGTCGCCGAAACGCCGTTGCAGATCGGGCCGCCGGGCCATCCGCTGTTCGAGGCGGGCCGTGCCGCTGCCGATGCGCCGTTCGCGCCGGGGCGGCATCCGGTGATCCTGTTCTCGCACGGCTTCGGCGGCAGCGCCCGGATGATGGCCTGGTTCGGCACCGCGCTGGCCCGCGCCGGCGATGTGGTGATCGCGGTGGATCACCCCGGCACCAACGCTCGCGACCCGATCACCATGGCCGGCAGCCTGCTGGTGTGGGACCGCGCGGTGGACCTGCGCGTGGCGCTCGATACCGCGCAGGCCGACCGGCGGATCGGCCCGCACCTGGACCTGCAGCGCCTGGGCGTGGCGGGCTTTTCGATGGGCGGTATCACGGCCCTGCTGAGCGCCGGCGCGCGGGTCGATGTCGACCACTACATCCAGTTCTGCCACTCGCACGCCGCCGACCCGACCTGCGCGGCGCAGGCCGAGGCGCCCGATCTGACCCTGGCCGCCCGCGAGCAAGCCATGAAGACGCCGCAGATGGCGCCGCTGGCGAAACACGCCGGTGACGACTACGCGATCCCCGGCGTCCGCGCGGTGTTCGTGATGGCGCCGGGCGGCATCGAGGCGCTCGCCCCGGCCAGCCTGCGCACGCTGAACACGCCGACGAGCATCCTGCTCGGCGACGCCGACCCGGTGGCGCCACCGGCCAGCAACGGTCGCCTCGCCACGACCTTGCTGCCGCATGCCACCCTGAAAGTCCTGCACGACGTCGGCCACTACGATTTCCTCGCCGACTGCACCGCGCTCGGCCGGCAGCGGGAATCGCTCTGCCAGCACTTTCGCGTGCCGCAGCAGCGTACCCACGCCACCGCGATCGCCACCGCCGAGGCGTTCTTCGCGAGCCATCTCTGAAAGGTCGCGGCGGGCGGGCGTCATCCACGCCGGAAACTGGACATGGCGGACATGGCGGACATGGCGTCAGGGACAATTTCGGTGTGGCCCGTTGGACGAGGCGTTCGACTTGCCACTGACACCATCGGTTGCGTCTCGGTCAGCGCAGACCCGGGTCGAACGCCAGCCCGATGCCAGGCATTCGCCGGCATCGAGCTGGCTGACCGCCTCATGCCTGAACTGCGCGACGAATCGCCGACGCTTGAGCATCTGGCGCCCCCCCGGCGGATCGTCCCCATTCCAGGATGTCTGCCGACCCCGGGCCAGCTCAATCCGAACCCGTTTTCCACACCGTTCTTTCAGGCATTCGCCAGCGCCGGCGCGTGCTTCCCAGTCGCCCCGGCTGGCCACGGATCGGCCCAGCCGGGAATGTCGATCAGACGCACGCCATGCCCTACCATCCCGATCATGCCGTCCGGACACGCGCCCGCATCGTCGAATCCGCGCGCCGCCTGTTCAATCGCCACGGCTTCGAACAGGTCACCATCGGCCAGATCATGGCCGCCGCCGGATTGACGCGCGGCGCGTTCTATCATCACTTTCGCAGCAAGGACGAGCTGTATGCGTCCGCTGTCGCGAGCTTCGTCGCGTGCAACCCGTTCGCGATCCAGACGGCCGATGCGGCGCAGAAGCTCCGCGACCCCGCGAACTCGCCCGGTGCATCGGCCAGGCGCCAGGCGCTGGCCCTGCCGAAGGCGGAGTAGAAGTTGCCATTCCCGCAACCTTCACAGCTCACATCCAGCCTTCGTTTTCCGCATTCAGAGCTTCATGGCTCCCTTGCGCAGCCAGAGATCGATCAGGGATTTCTCGTAACGCAACGAGTCCCGATCGGTTGCAGAGGCGCGGCTGAGAAAGGCTGCGTCTCGCAGTTTGCGGTGACCCTCGCGCAGCACCTTGCCGTCGGCGCCGTACAAGGTGAAGTCCAGGTCGATGCGCGGCGGATAGAGGTCCGTGATGATGCGCACGTCGTCGAAGCGGGGGCCGCGCCAGGGCTCGTATTCGCCGGCACGGTCCACATCAGTCACCTCGATGTCCAGCCGCTGGCCTGGCGCCAGGATGCGCGAAGCACGCTCGGCGATGTACGCCTTGAGCGGTTTCAGATAATCGTCGGCACCGATCCGGTGCATCCCGAAACTGCGCTTCGCCTCGGTGAACTGCTGCGGATCCTTGTAGCGGACGTTGACGTTGTCCGGCAGTGTCGCCGCCCGCGCCACGACAGAAGCGAGGGCCACGCAGACGATGCACAGCAGGCGGGGCAGCGGGGAAGGTTTCATGGCAGTTCTCCCGGAGAGGAACAGGGTCCAAGTATACGTCCAGGCCAGAAAAGCAGGGCAGAAACCGCCCCATCAATCGACTTCCCCCGTCCCCATCAGGCTTCGGCCTTCCGACCCACCAGCCTAAAGACTTCGTGGGGAAACCACTGGCTCTGACGCCGGCTCCGCCAACTCGGCCAGCGTACGCTTGTCGAGCGGGATCGTCGCGGCCGCCAGGTTCTCGCGGAAATGCGCCAGTGACGATGTGCCCGGGATCAGCAGGATGTTGGGTGCGCGCGCCAGCAACCATGCCAGCGCCACCTGCATCGGCGTGGCACCGAGCCGGCGGGCCACGTTGGACAAGGCGTCCGACTGCAGCGGGGTGAAGCCACCCAGCGGAAAAAACGGTACGTAGGCGATGCCCTGGCGGCCGAGTTCGTCGATCAAGGCGTCATCCGCGCGGTGGGCGAGGTTGTAATGGTTCTGCACGCAGACCACGTCGGCGATGCCCCGCGCCTCGGCCACCTGTGTCGCGGTGACATTGCTCAGGCCCAGGTGCCGGATCAGGCCGCGCTGCTGCAGTTCCGCCAGCGCGGTGAACTGCGCCTCGATCGAGGCTTCGCTCGGCGCATGCACGCTGCCCATGATGCGCAGGTTCACCACATCCAGCGCGTCCACGCCGAGGTGGCGCAGGTTGTCGTACACCGCGGACGTCAGCTCGGCCGGGCTCTGCGCCGGGTTCCATGAGGCGTCGGCGCCGCGCACCGCGCCTACCTTGGTGACGATAACCAGGTGATCCGGATACGGATGCAGCGCCTCGCGGATCAACTGGTTGGTCACGTGCGGGCCGTAGAAATCGCTGGTGTCGATGTGATTCACGCCGCTCGCCACCGCCTCGCGCAGCACAGCCAGCGCGGCATCGCGGTCCCTCGGCGGGCCGAACACGCCGGGTCCGGCCAGTTGCATGGCGCCGTAGCCCATGCGGTTCACGGCGCGACCGCCCAGGGCGAACGTACCTGCATTCGTGAGGTTGCTCATGTCATTCTCCAGACCAGAGACGGCTGGTTTGCCGCCCTGCATACACTGTACGGATAAATCGGCTGCCTGATAATCCGGTGGAAGCGGCGGAGGGTATGGGGGCTGAGGTGGCTTGACGGCCTCTGGGGCGGACCGGATTCGACCGACACCAGACTCCGGCCTTTCACTGCACGGCTGACCGGGGCACCGGGCGGCTGCAAGCGGTTCCGATCCGATCGGTTTTTTCTAGCGGGCCGCCTGGTTCGGTGCTATTGCTGTCGTACCCGCCTTGCTGTCGAGGAAAGAGATGCCGGACCTTCCCCTGCGCTGCTCCATGGTTTCGGTGGTGGTCGTCCGGGGCGCCGGCGCGGACGCCCGTACCCTGCTCGTGCATCGCGCCGGGGCGCACCTGCACGGGCTGTGGACCAACGTGGCCGGACACCTGGAGCCGGGCGAAAAAGCCTGGCAGGCCGCCTTGCGCGAACTGCACGAGGAAACCGGCCTGCGCGCCGCGGCCTTGTATTCGGCCGACCGCTGCGAAACCTTCTACGACGTGCGCGACGAGTGCCTCGCCCTCGTGCCGGCCTTCGTCGCTTTCGTCGATGCAGGCGCCGAGGTCCGCCTGAACCACGAACACGACGACCACGCGTGGGTACCGTTCGCCGAGGCGATCGCGCGGATCCCCTTCGGCGGGCAACGCGATATATACGCCGACGTCCACCGCGAGTTCGTACTGCGGCCACCGCCGGACGCACTGCGCATGCCGTGCTGACCAAGCGTGGCTCGCCTCGATGGAACCCGGCATCTTTGTTTCCGTCAAAACCAGGTCAATATTCGACGCGATTCAACCGTAAAGACATTCGGAAACACGCGCCATATTCAGCGCGGCTTCTTGCCTGCAAGATGCTGTGCCAGACCATCGAGAACAATTTCCAGGCCCCCAAAAAACTCCTTGGCGGGGTCGACTTGCAGTGCGCTGCGCGCCGTTGCAGCCAGCAGCGGATAGTCATCGGGTGACAGGCTGGCCAGCACCACGGTGCCTTGGCCGTCAAGGGCTCCCAGATGCTGTGCCTGGAGTGCGCCGCTCACGTAGCTGACCAGCATGCGCAATGCGATCACCCGGGGCTTCCCTTGGAAGCCGGCCCTGGTCAAAGCGCGCAGCAGCTCCTCGGAGCAGCGCCTGACCGAGGGCGAAATATGACGATGGGCCATAAACAGCGGCACCGTCGCAGGATGAGCAATCACGGCTTTGCGGAAGCGTTCGACAATGCGGGTGATCTGTTCGCGCCACGATTTTTCCGCAGGCACGACCGGATCCACTGCGCCCAACACCAATTCCACGACATGACGTTCGAGCTCCTCGCGGTCCTTGACGTAACGGTAAAGCGACATCGTGCCGACACCCAGTTGGGTCGCAACCGTTCGCATCGAAAGCGCGGGCAAGCCGTCACGGTCCATGACGGCGAGTGCGGCACCGGCGATGTCCGAATGGCTGAGGGATTTGGGGCGAGGCATGGCTTGACAGAGTACACGATACGCCCATAAACTTTAGGCGTACATCGTACTCTATTGACGGAGAAACGTATGGAGAAACCAGCAATCGCGGACACCCCTGCGGGGATCGTGACCGAGTTCCTGCATGCCTTCATGTCCGGTGACATCGAACATGCCCGGCTTCTGGCCAGCGACGATTTTTCATTCCAGGCGCCACTGCAGCAGGGCCATGGAAACAGGCAGTCCTATTTTTCCGGCGCTGCGGCCAAGACCAAGTACGTCAAGGCAATTCGTATCCTGCAGCAGTGGGAAGACGGCATGGATGTGTCGACCTTGTACGAACTCGTCATCCACACTCCGAGTGGCATTGCCGCGATGCCGGTGACCGAATGGCACACCGTCGAAAACGGGAAAGTCACATCATCGTTCATGGTGTTCGACACGGGTGCGGCCGCCGCGGAATTGATGCGGGATGCGCTTGCTTCCGGGCACTGAGCTCGCCGAAGCTCGGTCGGATAAAATCTTAAGAAGTTGTCTCTCCCGTTGCGGGCGAACAGCGACCTGCTGCCCTGCGTTGAATGCGCCGATAAAGGACATCGTAGATGCCACCGCCCTCTTTGAACAAAAAACTCCTTCTCGTCGGCGCCTCCCGCGGCCTTGGCTTCGCCTTGGCGGAGGAGTACCTCAAACGCGGTTGGGACGTTGTCGCCACCGAGCGTGGTGCAAGCCCATCCAAACTGCACCAGCTGGCGGAGGCTAGCAACGGGCGGCTTGAGATCGAGACCGTCGACATCGTCCATCCGGATCAGGTGACCGCGCTGCGCGCACGTCTGGCATCGAGAAAGTTCGACATGCTGTTCGTCAATGCCGGCGTCAAGAATGACGATCGTGAGACGATCGCGGATGTTTCGACCGACGAGTTCGTGCGCGTGATGGTCACCAACGCCTTGAGTCCGATGCGCGTCATCGAAGTCCTGCAGGATGCCGTACTTCCCGGTGGCACGATCGGCATCATGTCATCCGGCCAGGGAAGTGTTGCCAACAACGAGAACGGACACTACGAGGTGTATCGCGGCAGCAAGGCGGCGCTCAACACGTTCATGCGCAGCTTCGCTGCCCGCCACGCCGATGATTCGAGAACACTGCTACTCATGGCTCCGGGCTGGGTGCGCACCGACATGGGTGGCCCCGAGGCGCGTTTGAGTATCGAGGAGAGCATCCCCAACCTCGCAAACACCATCGACGCGCAGGCGGGAAAAGCGGGCCTTCAGTATCTGGATTACCTGGGCCGACGAGTTCCGTGGTAAGTGGGAATCGTCGATGGCCCGGGAATACGATGACAGCCAGGCTCGACTGATCTTGACTGCGCGCGAGCGCTGCGCTCGCGCATCTGTCGATGACGAACGGAAGCTTGTGGGGGTCAGATTCACTTTCAAGCGGTACGTCGGTACCTGAGCCCTACCCCGTGTTTTCGCTTTCCCTCATCGGTCTCTGCCCAACGCAACGAGCTCGGCCACGACCGGAAAATGATCGGAAGGATAGCGCGCACCTTCGTGCGTGGTGATCGTCCGTGCGGCGCGCGTCCTGAAGCCGCGAGTCAGTATCCAGTCGATCCGCCGGTCGGGGTTGCCGGTGAAGTTGTGAAACGTCTTCGCCGGCCCGGATCGCGAGGTCGCCACGGCCCAGGCATCATGCAGCGTTCGGGTCAGTTTCGCGTACACGGGGGAGTCGGGGCCGGTATTGAAATCCCCGGCCAGGATCACCCGCGCCGTCGATGGCAGTTTGCCGATCCGCCGCACGATCTCGTCCGCGCTGAGCATGCGCGCGCGGACATCCTGGTCCCGGTAGGGGAAGTGCGTATTGAAATAATCGAACGTGCCGCCCCCATGGCGCAGGCGAAACCGCGCCCAGGTCACCATGCGCGGATACGGCTGGCCCCACGTCCTGCTTCCGGGCACATCCGGCGTGTCGGAGAGCCAGAAATCGCCGGAGCGCAGCACCTGCAACCGGTCGGTGCGATAGAACACGCCCATGTGCTCGCCCTTCGCACCGCCTTCCCTGCCCTGTCCAAACCAGGCATAGCCGGGAAGATGGGCGGCGATGTACTCGCCCTGCTCCTCGGTCAGCTCCTGGGTGCCAAGCACATCCGGATGCTGCGCCTCGATCACCCGCACCAGCAGGTCACGCCGATGCACCCACGCGTTCATGTCGGTGTCCACCGGCACGCGCACATTGAACGTCATCACGCGAAGCGCCACGCCGGCCCCGGCACTCGGCCCGGCCACGCCCAGCATCAGCAGGCAGAACAGCGTCAAACACCATTGGCGGAAAGTCATCACACACCTCGGGCAGGAAGCGACGTCAGGAAACAGCACCTGGGAGTCCGTGCGGCAACATCTGCACCGAACGCAACAAGGTGGCCAGGCCACCCCAGGCGATCTGCGCACCGATGCACAGCAGGATGAACGAGATCAGTCGCTGCACACCGCTGATCGCGTGCCCCGGCAGCATCCGGCTAAGCCGGGGCGCGTACGCGTAGCTGAAGAACACCAGTACCGCCAGCAGGATCGCCGCGACGAAAATTGCCGCATGCGTCAGCAGGCTGGCCTGCCAATCGTGGCCGGCGGCATGCGCGCTGAGCGTGAGCACCACCACGATCACGCCCGGGCCCACGGTAAGCGGAAAGGTCAGCGGGTAGAACGCCTGGCTCATCACGCTGTCGACATCGGGCCGGGCGGCCGGCGCATCGCGGGGCGACGGGTCGTGCGCATTGAGCATGCTCCAACCCATCGCGGCCAGGGTCAGGCCACCGGCGACCTGCAGCACTGGCAGGCTGATGCCGAAGAACTTCAGGATCAAGGCACCCAGCAGCTCGATCGCCATGATGAACCCGAGCATGCCCAACGCAATGCGCCAGGCCAGTTGGCGATAGACCGCGGGCGGCTCGTCGCCAACGACACCCATCAGGATCAGGGCCGAGCCCAGCGGGTTGAGTACGGGCAGCAGCGCAGCGAAGGCCAACGGCATGAAGCGGAGGGCAGCATCGAACACGGGCGGATTCTCCAGGGCATCATCCACGGTGTCGAGCGCACCGGCGACATGACGTTAGCACCACCGGACCCGATGGTTGGAGTCGACCGTTCGAGAAAGCGCGTCCGACAGGCTCCCAGCCTCCACGCAATGGTCGGCGCAAGCCGCGATTCACCGCCATCCCGGGAGCCAACCGGACGCCGGACCTTGTCCCTGCTACCTTTTCCCCGGCCTTTTGCGGCACGATCGACCGCTAGAATCGCGCTCATCCGGGCAACTCGCCGAATACGGGAGACCATCCGTCCATGGCATCGCTATCCACACCACCGCCGATCCCTGTCTCGACTTGCGGCAATTGCGGTGCACCGCTGTACGGAAAGTATTGCCACGCGTGCGGCCAGCCGGTCGAAGGGCTGGTGCGGCATTTCGGCAGCGTGCTGGGCGACGTGCTGGACAGCGTGCTCAACATCGACGCACGCATCGTGCACACGCTGCTGCCGTTGTACTTCCGGCCCGGCAAACTCACGCTGGACTACTTCGCCGGCAAACGCGCCCGCTACGTGACGCCGTTCCGGCTGGTTTTCTTCCTGGCGATCATCGCGTTCCTGGCGATCCAGCTCGCGCTCCGCGCAAGCTCCATCCTGCCCGTGCAATTCCATACGCCGCCCATTCACGGTGTCGCGATCAGTTCGACCCCCGTGGCAGCGACGCAGGACACCCATTTCGCGAACGGCGACATCAAGTTCAACGATCGGGTCGTGTGGAACCGCCAGACCAAGCCGTTGCGCGCCGGCTGGTTGCCCGGGTTCGCCAACGACTGGCTCAACGACGCGATCGAGCACGCCCGCAACAACCTGCATGACATGAATTCGGGCAACGCGGCCGAGGCGAAGGCCGCAGCCTGGCGTCTCATGACCGGGATGTTTGCGGTCGCGCCGCAGGTGCTGTTCGTGCTGCTCCCGGTGTTTGCGCTGCTGCTGAAGATCTTCTACGTCTTCAAGCGACGGATGTACATGGAACACCTGATCGTGGCCATGCACAGCCACGCCTTCATCATGCTGTCGCTGCTGGTGCTGGTCGCGCTGGATCTGCTGCGCAGCGGGGTCGCGCCCCATGCCGCCTGGCTCGGCAGCCTGCTGGGGTTGCTGCATGCCGCTGCGTGGCTCTGGATGCTCGCCTACCTGCTCCTCATGCAGAAGCGGGTGTATCGGCAAGGGTGGTTCATGACCTCGCTGAAATATGGCGCCGTCGGCATTTGCTACAGCGTGCTGATCGGATTCGGCATGGCGTTCGCACTGCTGATCAGCCTCGGCAGTACGTGAGCCGCCCCCTCCTTTACCCCTTTACTCCCCCCTTCGCGGCTCGGCAACGAACATGCACCGCTGGCGCCGGCGCGTGCGGCGTCAGCGGCTTCGGTTCCATGCCGTGCGCCGTGCCTGCACGCGACAGACACATCTGATCGCGCGACTTGCAATAAAACACACGACCGTTGCCAGGCTGAAGCAGCTAGCCGACCGGCTCGGCTCGCGCCAGGACTTGGAGGTCATGCGCAGCCTGCGCCACGACCTGCCCGATGCCTCGCTGCCTCGTGCTGAGTTGCACAAGCAAGTTGCCGCCGGTCGGTGTCGGCGGCCAGTCACTAGCGTCCCCGTTCACCGATCGAAGCAGCGGTGTCGACTTGCAGCGGCGTGAATTGCGCCGGGCTGGCGCCACGGCGAATGCCGCAATTCAAGCCATTTCCGCGGCATCCGCCGGTTGCCTACGCCAGCGGCTGGAAGGTGAATCGCGCGGGCCGGGCCACCAGCACGTCGCAATGGGCGGCCTCCAGAATCCATTCGGCAACGCTGCCCAGCAATGCGCTGGAAAGCCCGGACCGTGCGTGCGTACCGAGCGCGACGATGTCCGCCTGATGAGAGTGCGCCCGGGTCAGGACAACCCGCCTCGCGTCTCCGTAGGCGAAGACCGTGCGCCACGAGACTCCCCAGGGAGGCAGTGCGGCCATCACCTGGCCCGCATTCGCCACGGCCTGTTCCCGTGCCGCCTTGCGAAAAATACTCTCGCTGGCACGCGAAGATGGCCTCGATACCGCGCCTTCGAGTGGGACAAGGTAGGCATGCACCAGCATGATCTCGGTCACCGAGGGGCTGCTGACGCGAAGCAGGGTTTCGAGAGTGCTGCGCGTGGTTTCATCGAAGTCGATCGCGGCGATCGGACGCGAATAGGGACGACGGGCGGGGCGATTGACCACCAGCACCGGTAGGTCTCCGTACCGGATCACGCGATCCGCGGTGGAGCCGATGAACATGTCGCGCACGGGCCGGCGACCATGCCGCCCCAGCACGATCAGGTCCGCGCCGAGCAGGCGCGATTGGCGCACGATCTGCTCGAATGGCCGGCCGGCGACCACCGTGCCCTTCATCGACACCGTGAGGCCCAGGGCATTGGCCTGCGCCCTGGCACGCCTCACCCCGTCCGCCATGGCTTTTGCCGTGGTCACCCGGGCCCTGCGCAACGGCGCGTCAAACAACGGTTCGCTCATCACGTGCAGCAGATGCACGGTTGCACCGCGCGCGAGCGGCAGTCGCAGGGCCCGTCCCAGCGCCTGATCGGCACCCCTTGAGAAGTCGGTGGGCACCAGAATCGTCGAGATCGCGGGGATCATGGTCGTTTTGCGTTGCCTGACTGACATCAGATGACTCCCATGTGTATGGATCGCCAATGAAGAACATCCCTCATCCAGTGCTGCTCGTGTGAAGCAGCACAGTGGTCATGATCGCGACGTACACCGCGATCATGCTCAGTCCACCTGGTTCGAGCAGGGCCAGTCGCGATGACGGCGGCCGCAGCACGGCAACCAAGCCTAACCCCATCAGCAGAGTTACGCCCAGCGCACTGAGGACATGAGTCGGGTCCAGCGCGGCAAAGATGGATCCGCGGTCGGCGCAATCCATGGCGAAAAAAGCCAGCATGTTGAAGGCGTTCGAGCCAAACAGATTGCCTACTGCCAGACTCGACGCACCCATCCGCAACGCAGCCAGCGACACTGTCAGTTCCGGCAACGAGGTGGAGACCCCGACCATGATCGTGCCGACCGTGGTATCACCCAGCCCGGACAACACGGCGAGTCGATGGGCCGCAGCGGCAAACAGCGGAGCACTCGAAAAAATGGCCAGCGCAGCCAGACCGAAACGACCAACCGGCCTTCGCCACGATCCGCGCGGGGGCGATGTGCGCTCAGTGGGCGCGTCGCCGATATCGGCGGCATCCTGCTGAAATGCGCTTCGAGTCCACATCAGATAGATCCCCACCAGCAGCAGTGATACCGGCGAAAGCCCGAACCAGACAGTCTGCGGGCGCAGCAGCACGGCCATGGCCGCCAGTGCCGTCATCACCAGGGCGAGGCCGACGGTCCGGGAAAGCTCGTGGCCGAAACGCCAGTCCGTCGCCGCCGGCCACCGGAATAAGAGCAGCAGGGCCAGAATCAGCATGTTGGCCATGCCCGATCCAAACAGGTCGCCGGCCGCCAGATTGCTGGCGCCCAGTCGCACCGCAGTGACGTCGACAGCCAGTTCCGGCAGCGACGTTGCGGCCGCCAGCAACATGGCGCCCACCCAGTACTGTCCGATTCCGGTGCTGGTGGCGATCTGTTCGGCGGCTTGCGTCAAGTGGGTCGCCGCCCAGATCATGACCAGACCACTGGCGACGAGCCAGGCCAGTGTTGTCCATGCCGTGGTTTCAGCGAGCATCGGTATCGGCCGCGCTTTGGTTGCGCACGTGCACCTTCGGCGGTTGAGCACGCCCCGACCAGAGCATGATCGCTCCGGCCAGCATGCCGCTGAGGGCGACACCGACGATGACAAGGGCCAGTGCTGCAGCGTCCAGTTTCTCCAGACCCAGCGCCAGGCGCATTGACGGCAGCATGATGGTTGCCAGTTGCAGGGCGACGGTCGCCAGTATCACCAGATGCAAGATCCAGTTGCGCCGCGGCGGATGTCCAAAGTGCCGGGAAGGATAGGCGAAGACCAACTGGGCCAGTGACTCAAACAGGAACACCGCGGTGCGGGTCAGGCCCAGTCCATAGCCAGCCAGCGGCAAGCCGATCAGCAGCCCGCCACCGATGGCCGCCTTGACCACGCCACTGCCGAGCACGAAGCGCAGCGAGGACCGATCCAGCAACGGCGACTGCGGCGGGCGTGGTGGTTGCGTCATCACGCCCGGGTTGCGGTCGAGGGTCAACGCCAGCGCCGGCGGGCCATCGGCGATCAGATTGATCCACAGCAACTGGATGGCCGTGAGCGGGAGCAACAGCATGCCGTGCGCATCGCGCAGGTCCAGGCCGTACGCGATCACCGCGCCGAGCACCACCAGCAGGACCAGGGCGAGATTGGTGGAAAAGAGGAAGCGGATGAACTTCTGGATGTTGGCATAGATACTGCGGCCTTCTTCGATGGCGCCGACGATGGTGGCGAAGTTGTCATCGAGCAGCACCAGATCGGCGACCTCGCGCGAGACATCGCTGCCGCGCTGGCCCATGGCCACGCCGACATTGGCCCGTTTGAGTGCCGGCGCGTCATTGACCCCATCGCCGGTCATGGCGACGAACTCGCCAGCAGACTGCAAGGCCTGGACCAGTCGCAGCTTGTGTTCGGGGCTGACGCGCGCGAAGACGCTGATACGTTTGACCGCAAGCTGAAGCGCAGCGTCGTCGAGCTGCTCGAGTTCGGCACCGGTCATGGCCTCCGTGCTTGCCATGCCGATGTGACGCGCAATCGCCTGCGCGGTACCGGAATGGTCGCCGGTGATCATGATGACGCGCACGCCCGCTTGTTGCACTTGCGCGATTGCCTCAGGTACTTCGGCGCGAGGCGGATCCCACAGCAGCACGAGGCCCAGCAGATCGAGTCCGCTGTCGCATTCGCCGTCGCCCGCCGCCAGCGCCAGCACCCGATGACCATCGCGCGCCGCACGCTCGGCGTGCTCGGCCCACAGCACCCGACCTGCCGCGTCCAGGTTCGTGCGCGCCAGGATGACCTCAGGCGCGCCCTTGAGATAGCTGCGCGGGCCCTCGGGCGTGCTTACCGTTACCCGGCTGAATTTCCAGGCGCTGTCGAACGGTTGCGCCGACAGGCGAGGATGTGCCTGGTGCATGGCGACGGCATCGAGGCTATTGGCCGCGGCGTGTGCCAGCAGACCTCGATCCAGGGGGTCGCCGGCGCCGGACGCGGGGTCGGCCTCGTTCGCAAGGACCATCGCGAGCAGGGCTTGGGCTGGTTCGAGCGCGTCGACGCTACTGACCTGCATGCGGTTCTCGGTCAGCGTGCCGGTCTTGTCGGTGGCAATGACCGTGACCGAGCCCAACGCCTCGACCGCGCTCAGGCGCCGCACCACGGCCTTGCGTCGCGCCATGCGCTGCACGCCCAGGGCCAACGTCAAGGTCACCACGGCCGGCATGCCCTCGGGCACGGCGGCGACCGCCAGGGCGACCGCGAACACGACAATTTCGGGAGCGCGGTCAACGCCCTCGGCGAACACGCCCAGGATCGCCAGCACCACCGCCAGGCTGCCGACCCACAGTGCAATCCGCTGCCCGAGCTGCCGCAGACGCTGCTCCAGCGGGGTGGCTTCGGTACGGATGCTGCCCAGCATCGTGGCCAGCCGACCCATCGAGCTGCTCGGACCCGTGCTCAGCACACTCAACTGACCGCGCGCCCGGACCATCAAGGTGCCGCTGAACAAGTCGTCGCCAGGCTCCTTTTCCACCGGCAGCGACTCGCCGGTGAGTACGGATTCATCCACCATGACGCCACTGCCATCCAGCAATTTTCCGTCGGCTGGAATGCGTTCGCCTGCGCCCACCCGCACGACGTCGCCGGGAACGATCCGGCTGCCCTGAATGCGCTCGAAGCGGCCGTCGCGGCGGACCCAGGCCATCGGTGTCGCCAGTTCCCTCAGCTTGGCCAGCGCCTGCTCGGAACGATATTCCTGCAGCGTGCTCAGACCTGCGTTCAAAATCAGGATGACAAAAATCGCGATGGCCTCGATTGGCCAGGTGGCTGCGCCTTCAAAGATCCAGATGCCGAGATCGAACGCCAGTGCGATCAGCAGCAGGTAGATCAGTGGACTCCGGAATTGACGAGCGGCACGCTGCCACAGTGGCATCGCGGGTGCTTCGGGCATGATATTGAGGCCAAACTCGCGCAGTCGCCGCTGCGCTTCCCTGGAGCTGAGACCATTGATGGCATCCGGCATGTGTGCCGTCTCTGGGCCGGCGTCTTCTCTCGCGGGTTTCGACTCCAGGTGCATCCGGTGAGAGTCCGTTTCCCTGATTGATCAAAACGGCCTGACCGTCAACGCCAGCTCTCGATGGGTGGATGGCAGCGGAGCCGCGCGACGTTGCCTTGGTTCCTTCCTTTCTCCACAGATGCAGCATAGTGCGGCCGTCGTGGAGGTCGCGTGCACGCCCCTTGCCGGGCGACGACCGACTGGCGGCCAGCGTTCGTGCAATCGGGCTACCAGCGCGCCGGGATTGGCGGAATCGACCTACAACTGGTACTGGCTGGTCGATGGGCTGATGGATCTCCGATGCAGATCGGAGACGGGGTTTTGCGTGCCTATTGACGTAGGGCGGCGAAATGGCAACACCATTCCTGATTCCCGCTATCCGAACCGGGCATGAAATACCCGCAATTTGCGAGGAATCGCTTGCGTTCGGAGCATTGGGTTCCGCCCGCCCTGTACTTGCGCCGATCAGAGTCGGGCCGCTTCGATCCGGTTTCTGCCGTTATGCTTTGCCGCATAGAGCATGCGGTCCACTTCCTCGACAAGATCGCGCGGAGTCGTCTCACCGTCAGGAACCGTGGTTTCAACGCCGATGCTGGCGGTGACGAACGGGCTGATGCTGGATTTCTCGTGAGGGATTCGCAGCCTGGTAATACCTTCGGCGCACTCTCTTGCAAGTTTGCGCGCCATGGTCTCGTCCGTTTCCGGCAGCAGCAGCGTGAACTCCTCGCCGCCAAAACGGGCGACCACATCGCGAGGCCGCCGGGCAACGGTTTTCAGGACGCCCGCAAGGCTCCTCAGGCACTCATCACCGCCGACATGACCATAGCAATCGTTGTACTGCTTGAAGTAATCGATATCGAGAATAATCAGCGACAAGGGCTTCCGACTGCGCTTTGCGTCGTGCCACTCGGTTTCCAGCCGCTGATCGAACATGCGGCGGTTGCTGATGCCGGTCAGGCCGTCCGTCAGGGAAAGCCGCTCCAACTCCACCTGCAATCTGATCAGCTCCTCCTCGGTCTTTTTCCGCTCGCTGATGTCGAACATGAAGCCGATGAGAGAGTCGACCTCTCCGTTTTCCTTGCGCACGACATGAACGACGTCGCGGATCCATACATAGCCGCCATCCTTGGTCAGCGCGCGATAGTCGGCTTCGTGGTCCATTCCGGCCTTCGATTGGGAAACGCAGAAGTTCACCACATAATCCCGGTCATCCGGATGCATGCGCGTGGCCCAGTCTTCGACCGTCAACCAGCTGCCCTGTTCCCAGCCGAGCAACTCCTCGATCTGCGGGCCGACATAGGCGAACTGCATGGTCGACCAGTCGATCTTCCAGGGAATGGCTTTCGTCGATTCAAGCAGAGTCTTGTAGACGGCCGCGTCGTTCTCGAACCTGTCCTGGCCATGGGCAGCACTGACACCGACTGGAGGGGGAGGCATGTTCATGGTCCGGCTTTTCAGAAGGGGCGGCTGTGTGCCGTGTCCTGCGCGTTCCAGTACCAGTAGAAGAAACCACCGGTGGTCTGCAGCAGCGTGTGGGTGAGAATGGTGTCGTGCACGATATCGCCCCAGCAGGCACGCGCCGAATTGCGGTTGTTGTGAAGGTCGATACATTCCTGCTCGGGCAGTGCCGGCTTGGGCGGAATGTAAAGTGCCGAGCCCTGCGGAACCCACAAGTCGGCAAGACGGATCTTGTTGAGTTTCGGCCAGTACCGGCCGACCGAAATGACCAGCGGAAAGCGTGGGTCGGTCGAGGCGAACACGTGCGGAAAGTCGTGATGTTCCAGATCCGTGCACACCACGGAAAGAAGTCGATTGCCCGTGTTCTGGTAGGGCGACCAGTGCCCGGCAAAGACGCCGTACTCGTACTCGACCTGAGACAGCTGCTCGACAGGGCTGCTCAGGCGGATACCCTGTTCTTTCTCGACCAGCGTGATGCCGAAAGCAGCCGCAACAGCGCGGGTTGCCCAAAGTGGCTCGAAAGCCACCTTGTCGGCGATAAAACCGAGCTGGGTTTCCACGCCATAGGGAGGCGTCTGCTTGACGCCGATCACCTCGGATACGACGTATTCGCGACCGATGGCGAGCAACGGATTGGTCGGTGCTGGAACCAGCGGCGTGACGCCTTCGGGCAGTTCGGCCAGATAGGCGGGATTGCCGTTGTCGTTATAGAAGTATGGCGTTTTCGCCAGGGATACATCTTGTGAGAACTTGCTGATTTCAAAGACCGGCGGGTTCAAGTGGCCTTCGGGCATGCGGCAACTCCGTGGAAATGAGCGCATGCAAGATCCTGCGCGATCAGGGTCTGGTTTTCGGCTGAGGGATACGCCCCGCGATCTGGATGGTAAAGCGATTTGGCGCAAAGAAGCAAAGAATATGGGGATGGCACGCGATGGCGGCCAACCGATCGAATGACTGCTGCTGGCGGGCGCACTCGCTTGATTTGAATCAGCATGCCGGCAAGCCGATCGCGGGTGGTTCGCACGGTCAAATTGATCGGTGCCCCCACGCAACCGGCGGGGACCGATCAAAATCCGCTGGCCGCTGCTCTCAACTCGGCGCGAGCGCCTTGGAAAGCAACTGATCGGTTTCCTTGATGTGGACGGTAAGCCAGTCCTTGAGGAATTTTGCCACCTTGATCGTGAGCATGGTTTTTCCGGCCGCAAGGCTCGCATGGAGGTCCTGAACCTCCTGGATGAGCTTGTCGTGCTCACGCTTGTGTTCGGCGAACAGGGGATAACCAATCTTCTCCATTGCGACTTCTTCGCGATGGAAGTGCTCGCGTGTATACACAATCAAGTTGTCCAGCACGATACCCACCACGGCGCCGCCCTTGCCCTGAGACATGGCGTCGTGGAACTTGTTGACCATGTCGACCAGCTTCTTGTGGTCAGCGTCGATGAAAGCATTGCCGACGCTCAGTTCGTCGGACCATGTAAAGAACGCCACGCTGTTCGCCTTCTATTCCGTGATCGGTGCCGGAACTCTAGATGGTCGAAGCGGCATGTGCCCTGACCGAAGTCAAGCCGTTTACGCCAGTCGCGTTCCCGCCGGATTCCCAAGCCCTGACGAAGACCGGCGGAAGGAGCGGTTGGACACAACCTCCGCCTCGCTCAGCGTCCGGCCGCGACATTCTTCGTGCGCGTGGAAGGCGACAGCATGGCCGACACGCCACGGGACGGAGGCATTATTCTCGCTTAATTGACCCCGTCCCCTTTTCCGGCCGCGTGGCCGGGAGGAACCGGCGCTACACCTGCGCCTTGAAGGTCTTCCCCAACGCGGCGCCACGGCCGATGTAGTGCCGAAACAGGTAGAACAAGGGCGCGTAGCGGATCGGATCGACGTGGTCCGTGCCGGTCACGACCACATCCACATGCGCATGCACGCGCACGACTTCCAGCTCGAGGATGGCGAAGCCGCCGGCACTGTCACGCCAGGCCTGCAGCGGGCGGTGCACCCGGTGCGTCAGGTGCGCTTCCAGTTGCAGGGGGCATTCGGCGATGCGCGGTGCCGCGACGTCCATTGAAGGCAGGGCATGCAGGCCGGCGAGCGCGAACTTGTCCCCCTCGTGCCGATAGCCCGCCACGCGCTTCCATGCGGGCACGGGACGGCGTCCGGTGGTCGGGGCAAGGCGTTCGACGGCCGCCTGCATGGAGTCGCTGGCCAGGTTGAGCACGCAACTGCGCTCGCGCAGGAGGTTGGCGAGCCCCTGGCCGCCGCCGCTGAGGCCGATCACCACGCGATCGGCCAGGGCCCAGGCCGATGACATCGGCGTGATGTTGGCCGAGCCGTCGCGGTTGAGGGTGGTGATCAGTACCACGGGGGTGCCGAAGTACAGCACCGGCGGGCGGATCGTGAGCATGTCGGGGATGGAGTCGTGCGTCATCGCCGCAGTGTGGCTGCATGCACCGGGCACACGTTTCGCCCATCGACGAAACGCAGGTGCACAGCCGTTGGCTACACTGCGCGCATGAGCGACGCCAGCCCTCTCACCCGTTATCAGCTCGCCGAGCTGGGCGCGCTGCTGGCCGAGCCGGCGCGCGCGGCGATCCTGCTTGCGCTGATGGACGGCACCATGCGCCCTGCCGGCGAGTTGGCGCGAATCGCCGGGGTGAGCGCCGCGACCGCCAGTGCTCACTTGAAGCGCCTGCTCGACGGCGGCCTGCTCGGGCTGCACGAACAGGGTCGTTACCGCTACTTCCGGCTTGCCAGCGACGACGTGGCCGCATGGCTGGAGGCCCTCGCCCTGCCGCATGCGTCACGCAAGGCTCCGCACCCCGTCGTCGGCGACCCTGCGCTGCGTCGGGCACGAACCTGCTACCGCCATCTGGCCGGCCAGCTCGGCGTGGCGCTCTGCAACGCATGGCTGGAGCGCGGCTGGCTGCAGGCGGGAAGCCAGGGCATCCAGTTGCTTCCGGTGGCCGGCGAGGCGCTGGCCGAAGCTGGCTGGCAGACGGCGATCGTGCAAAACCTGCTGCGCCTGCATGGACGCAGTTGCCTGGACTGGACCGAGCGACGCCTGCACCTGGGCGGGCCGCTTGGCGTCGCGCTCACCCACGCGATGATCGACGCGGGCTGGCTGCGCCGCGCGCGGCGCCACCGTGCCCTGCTGCCCTCGCCGATCGGCCTGCGTCGCCTCGCCGAGCTGGGCGTGCCGGTGGATGCCCCAGAGGAATAAGTGGAACCGGGCCGCCCGTCAGCGCAAGGCAGGATGAACTCGCCCCGCCCGGACACGAGGGGGACCGAGGCAATTTTTCTCGCTCAGTTGCCCCCGTCCCTGGGGTTTGCCTCCCGCTTTTGCGGGAATGACGAGCATCAAGCAAGTGCCATTCGCTCCTGACACCAATCGTGCGGCCGGCGTCAGTCACTCGCGTCGGGAATCAGCACCGACAGGTCGGTGGCGCCCACGTCCACGCCAAGCTGGCTGAACAACGTGGTGGCCTGTCCACGGTGATGGGTCTGGTGATTGAAGAAGTGCCGCAAGACCAACCCGAACGGCTTGGCGTGATGCTCGCCGGCGGTGTTCGTGTAGTTGAGGGTGCGCGCGTAGATTGCGTCGTCCGCCTCCTCGGTGAACGCCACGATCACCGCGTCCAGCGCCTCCCGCTCTACCCGAAGTTTGGCGAAATCGGGAGAGGTGATCCCGCGCACGAGCTCGGGCAGCACCATCGTGCGCACCCCATCCAGCGAGACGAGCTCCGGTGCACCAGTGGCAAAGCGGCGCATCCAGTGCGCATCGGCGGCATGGATGTGATGCAGGGTGGCGAGGATCGAACCGAAGAATGCCCCGCGATCCGCGCGCAGTTCGGCCGGGTCCAGCGCCGCAGCTGCGGCGTACAGCCGCGCGTTCATCCATTGGTTGTAGCGGCCCATCAAGGCGAAGTCCTGCTTGAGCAACATGGGAGTTCCAGCGGGAGGCAGAGGTGGGATGCAGTTATAGCCCATGGGTACAGCCTGCGAGGGGGACCGAGGCCGGGATCGTGGCAGCGTCGACTATTCCTGTCATCGGGTTCGCCAAAGGTGTGGCTTGCGGTGGTGCGGCCCCTGCTTCCGCCGCTATGCCGATGGATCGCGTGACCGGCGCCCGGCCATCGCTTTTCTCAGCTGCGCCAGCAGCAGCGCAACGGGCGCCTCGAGTCGCGGCGGCAGCGGGCGATGGACGAGCCATGCCACCACGCTCACCTTGAAATCGCTCACCGAAAGCACTTTGAGCTGGTTGCGACAGTGGCTGTCCGCCAACAGGTCGGACGGCACCAGACCGATCCCCGCACCCCGCGCCACCAGCGACAGCTGCAGGTCGGCGCCGGACGCCTCGACCCCGACATTGAACGGCAACCCCTGCGATTCCAGCGCGCGACGCAGGGTGGCACGCATGCCGCAACCGTCCTGGCTGAGCACCCACGGAACGGCGGCAAGATCCTTCAAACTCACCCGCGTGCGCAGATTCATCGAGCGCGACGCCACGACCTTGATCGCCTGGCGTCCCAGCTCATGCGCCAGCATGCCCGCGGGCGGGGGCATGTTTTCCGGAAAGACGACGACGACCACATCGAGGTCGCCCTGCTCCATGCGCTGCGCCAGACTGGGCGACCACCCGGCGAGGATGCGCAGGCGCAGCAACGGATAGCTCTCGCGCAGACAGTCGATCGGCGTGGTCAGCGCCCGCTCGGCGACGAATGGCGGCATGCCCAGCCGCAGCTCGCCCGAGGGCTCCGCATCCGGGCGGGTGAGCGCCATCAACTCCTCTTCCGCATGCAGCAGCTGGCGACCCTTCAGATATACCTCGCGGCCGGCGGCGGTGGGCCGCAACGGCTTGGATTGTCGATCCAGCAGCTGCAGGCCCAGCATGGTTTCCAGGCTCTGCACGCGCCGCGTCACCCCGGGCTGGGTGAGATGCAGGGTGGCGGCGGCCTGCACGATCGACCCACTGTCGACGACAGCGACAAAGGCGTGGAGATCCCGCGTGTTCATGGGCATGACCCGATCCTCTTGATTCACTTTACGCATTTTGACTATGCGCAATATTCAATTGCCGCATAGACAGCGGCACTTTAGCATCGCCCCTCCCTCCCCGTGCAAGAGCCTCCGACCATGGAATGTCTCTCCCGCAGCTGTACCGGCATGATGAAGACGGACGACGCCATCGCCACGTTGACCGGGCCGTTGACCGCGCTGTTCGCATTCGCCGTAGGCGTGATCATCATCAACCTGACGGCGGCACAGCCGCTGGCCGGCCCGGTCCAGCGAGCCCTGCACCTGCCCGCCTCCCTGGCAGGGCTGGTCGCCATGCTGCCGCAGCTCGGCTACGCGCTGGGCATGATCTTCCTGGTGCCGCTGGCCGACCTGCTGGAAAACCGCCGCCTCACCGTGGCCACGCTGGCCTGTTGCGCGGTGACGCTCGCGCTGGCTGCAGGCGCATCTTCCGCCCCCTGGTTCCTGCTGGCGGTGTGCCTCGCCGGGGCCACCTCCTGCGCCATCCAGGTCCTGGTGCCGCTGGCGGCGGCGATGGCGCACCCGCAGCAGCGCGGCAGCGCGGTGGGCAACGTCATGAGCGGCGTGATGCTGGGCATTCTGCTGTCCAGGCCGCTGGCGAGTTTCTTCGCCGGCGCATTCGGCTGGCGTGCCTTCTATGGCCTGCTGGCCCTGCTCGACGGATCGCTCGCGCTGCTGCTCTGGCGCTGGTTGCCGCGGCGCAGGCCGGCGGGCGAAGAGTCGTATCCCGCCCTGATCGGCTCCTTGTGGACGTTGTGGCGCCGCGAGCCCGAGCTGCGTCGCTACAGCCTGTCGGCGGCGATCAACATGGCTGCGTTCAGCGCCTTCTGGACGGGTATCGCGCTGCGTCTCGTGCAGCCGCCATTCGCACTCGACAGCAGCGGCGTCGCGCTGTTCGCCCTGGCCGGCGTCACCGGAGCCATCGTGGCGCCGCTGGCGGGCAAGGCGGGCGACGCCGGTCACGCCGTCGTCGGCATGCCGGTGACCCACCTGCTGATGCTGGCCGGCAGCGTGCTGGCGGGCTGCGCCGGGGCGGGCTGGTGCGGCATCGACATCGACGCCCATCCCCATCTGGCGCTGGGCCTGCTCGTGCTTGCCGCGATCCTGCTCGACGCCGGCGCCATCGGCGACCAGACGCTCGGGCGACGTGCCGTGAACATGCTCGATCCGGACAAGCGCAGCCGCCTCAATGGCCTGTTCGTCGGCGTGTTCTTCATCGGCGGAAGCCTGGGTGCGGTGGCGGTCGGCGTTGCCTGGACCTTCGCCGGATGGTCCGGCGTCAGCCTGCTCTGCCTCGGCTGTTGCGTGCTGGCGTTCGTCGGGGATCTGCTGGCGCGAGGCGGATACTGGAGCGGCGGAAAGGTCCGCTGAACCGACCAGGCGGGCTTGCTTGGCGCAAAGCCCCTCATGCCCCGCAGACCGCGACTCGACTGCCCCGGCGCTCCCCGGCACCTGGTCCAGCGTGGCGACGACGTCCCCCATCTTCACCGATGCCGATCGCCAGCGTTGGCGTGGTGTCGTGTCGATCGGGACGTCCGTCGTTCGTCGAAGGGAATGAGGGGCACCCTCGCCGCCCCGAACCAGGAGAACCCCATGGTCAGCAAGAACACGATTTGCCTTTGGTATGACGGCACCGCCCTGGACGCCGCGACGTTCTACGCCAAGACGTTCCCGGACAGCGCCGTGGGCGCCGTCCATCGTGCGCCGGGCGACTATCCCGCCGGCAAGCAGGGCGATGTCCTGACGGTCGAATTCACAGTGATGGGCATCCCGTGCCTGGGCTTGAACGGCGGGTCCGAGTTCCAGCACAACGAGGCGTTCTCGTTCCAGGTGGCGACCGACGACCAGGCCGAAACCGACCGCCTGTGGAACGCGATCATCGGCCACGGCGGCCAGGCCAGCGCCTGCGGCTGGTGCAAGGATCGATGGGGCCTGTCGTGGCAGATCACCCCACGCGCCCTGACCGCCGCGGTCAGCGACCCGGATCGCGCCGCAGCCAAGCGCGCGTTCGACGCCATGATGGAGATGACGAAAATCGACATCGCCGCGATCGAGGCTGCCCGGCGTGGCTGAAGAGCGCAACGCCAGCCGCGGTAGCGAAGCAAGGGACAGAGTCGACTATTCGGAAAGTGCACGCTGACTCCTGCTTTTCCCTGCAATCACCTGAAGCCTTCCCATGACCCCCACCATCACCGCCTTCGAACGGTCGCCCGATCGCGGCAAGGGACTCGCGCGCGACATGCGCGTGCGCTGGGCGCTTGAAGAAGTGGGCCAGCCTTACGAAGTTCGCCTCGTTTCGTTCGCTGCGATGAAGGAGCCCGCGCATCGGGCGCTACATCCGTTCGGGCAGATTCCCACCTACGAAGAAGGCGATCTCGCCCTGTTCGAGTCGGGGGCCATCGTGTTCCATATCGCGCAGCGCCATGCGGGCCTGCTGCCGGGCGACGCCAATGCCCGGGCGCGCGCGATCGCCTGGATGTTTGCCGCGCTCAACACGGTGGAGCCGCCGATCCTTGAGCTCGTCACTGCCAAGTTTCTGGAGGGCGACAAGCCCTGGTCCGCGCAGCGCCTGCCTCTGGTCAAGGGTCGCATCCGTGACCGGCTGGGCCAACTTTCCGATCGCCTTGGCGCTGCCGACTGGCTCGATGGCGCGTTCAGCGCAGGCGACCTGATGATGGTGCACGCGCTGCTCCGGCTGAAGCCATCGGGCCTGCTGGACGAGTATCCGAACCTCGCCGCCTATGTCGCCCGCGGTGAAGCGCGGCCCGCCTGCCAGCGTGCGTTCGACGCACAATGGGCGGTGTTCGCGGGCACGCCGCCGGCCGGCTGATAAAGGTCCGCTGGGGGTCGTGAAACCGGGGGCAGAGTCGGCCTTCCAACGATCAGTCCGGAAGAACGTGCACCCTGAGATGGCCCGCGAATTCTGTTTGCCTGCTCGTTTTGGTGCTGCGTTGGCCTAATATCCGCAAACCATTGCCGAACTGCCGACGGTCGCTCGACGCCCCAGCGCCCGGGCGGCATGCCGGTCACCGCCAACCGTCAGGAGAACGCCTCATGCAGACCCGCATCCAGGGCACGGTGATGCCCGTGCTGGAAGTGCAGCTTGAACCCAACGACAGCGTCTTCGCCGAGAGCGGCGAGCTCTCGTGGATGACCGCATCGATCCGGATGACCACGCACACCCAGATGGGTGGCGGAGGCGGCCTGATGGGCATGTTCAAGCGCGCCGTCGGCGGCGGCAGTTTCTTCATGACCGAGTACCGTGCCGTGCAGGCGCCCGGGGAAGTCGCGTTTGCGACCAAGGTGCCCGGCCACATCGTGCCGGTGCCGGTGAGCCCCGGCAGCGAATACCTGGTGCATCGGCATGGTTTTCTCTGCGCCACGCCGCAAGTCACCATCGGCGTCGGCTTTCAGCAGTCACTGGGTGCCGGCATTTTCGGCGGCGATGGTTTCATGCTGCAGAAAATTGGCGGCACCGGCACGGCGTGGCTCGAACTCTCCGGCGAACTCATCCGCAAGGATCTGGCGCCCGGTGAAACCCTGCGGGTTCACCCGGGCCACGTGGGTGCGTTCCAGGCTTCGGTGGGTTTTCAGATCACCACGGTTCCCGGCATCAAGAACGCGATCTTCGGCGGCGACGGCATCTTCCTGGCGGCACTCACCGGCCCCGGCACGGTGTGGCTGCAGACCCTGCCCATCTCGCGTCTGGCGCACCAGATCGCGGAATACCTGCCCGCCGCCGGCGGTGGGCGGGCGGCATCGGTGGGCATAGGCGGCGGCCTGCTCGGCGGCATCGTCGGCTCGATGCTCAACGGCGACAACAACTGAGCCACCGCGGAAACAAGCGGGCGCCGTGAACTGGCCCCCTTCCCGAGGTACGCGGGGAAAATCCATGACCAGGTAGACTTCGACGGGCGCGCCATCTTCGTCCGTTTCGTGATCGCGCCGCTTGACGCCGACACGATCCGCTTCGAGCAGGCCTTCTCGGACGACGGCGGCAAGGCCTGGGAGATCAACTGGGTGGCGACCGATACGCGGACCACAGGGCGGACCACAGGGCACTGCGTCCCCGAGGCTCGAAGCGCCGAATGACGTTATCTTTGGCAGCATGCCGGATGGCCATCGCAGTGAAGGCCGCGCATCAAGGGGACGCTCGATGAAGGTGACGTTCTGGATCGTCCTGACCGCTGGAATCATCGCCTACACCACCTGGTGGTTCTACCGCACCCGCACCATGGTCAACCGCTGGGCCGAACACAGCCGGCTAAAGCTGCTGGATTACAGCGTCATGCCTTTTCCGCCCTATCCGCCCATCATGGTCACGTTGACCACCAGCAGAAACCAGCTGATCGTACGCATGCGCGTTTACGACGACAGCATCCATCGCATCCGCCATGGCTGGCTGCGACTGGGCAGCTTCTGGTGGGGCCTGATGAATATCGACGCCGTCGAAGTGTTCTGGGCAGAGCACCAGGGCCTCTCGAACGAGCCCGGTTTCTGACGATGGCCTGCACCGGCTCGGGCGCCGGCTCGGCTCACTCGGCAAGACCCGCCGAAACCGGGGCTGGAGTCGGCTGCCCGGAGCCTGGCTTTTGAACAACCTGCCCTCTGCCCCGGTGTTTCGCCGGCCCTGTTCCATGCCTTGCCTCTTTCAGGCGGCAGGCTTGTTCACCATCCAGGGAGATCACCTTCTCGTTCCGAAGTGATCGCTGCCCGCGTTGGAGAACCGCGCCGAAATCGACACTTTTTTCGTCAGCTGCCGCGGGCCGGCTTGGCCAATGCGGTCTGGATTTCCTCCAGCCGCAGGCCGCGGGTTTCGATGCCGGTGCGCAGCAGCAGCACGCCAGCCAGCGCCATCGGCAGCGCGATCAGCGCCGCGGACAGGGCCAAGTGCTCGAAGCAGCCCAGCACGCCCAGGCCAGCGCCCAGGATGCCCCCGAACTTGGAACTGGCGGCAATCACGCCCGCGCCGGTGCCGCGCAGGTGCACGGGATAGATCTCGGCAGCGTAGGGAATCAGCATGGCGATGACGCCGCTCACGCTGATCAGCAGCGCGGCGGTGGCGGCGGTGGTGAGCGCGGGTGAGCGCAGCTGCAGCAGGGCCATGAGGAAAAACGCGAGCAGCGCGGCGGTGGTGAGCGCGATGAACAGCACCAGCGAGCGCACGCTGCTCCAGCGGTGATAGAGCCACACTACCCCACCGATGCCGGGCAGCGCGATGATCGCCGAACGCGCCAGCAACGCGCTGGCACCCGCCGCATCCACGCCCAGCTTCACCAGGTTGACCGGCAGCCAGAGCAGAAAGCCGAAGTTGGCCAGCCCCCACGCTACCCCGCAGATGATCAATCCCCAGCTCAGCGGTGCGTGGCGTCCCTGCAGCAGCTGGCGCATGCCGCTCACCGGATGCCGCTCGTCCACGATCGGCGGGCCCGGATGCTGCGCGTCGTCCGGCTCGATGGCGCTGCCCGCGCGCCCGGAGAACTTCATCAGCACGGCGCGTGCGGCGTCCTCCAGCCCGGCGTTGGAGAGGAAGCGCGGCGATTCGGGAATCCAGCGGTTCAGCACGATGATGATGGCGCCGGTGGGCAGGCCCAGCAGCCACAGCACGCGCCAGCTGAACAACGGTTCCAGCAGCGCCGCCGAGCCGGCCGCCAGCAGATAGCCCGCCGACGTGCCGATGCCGCCCAGCGCCACCAGCAGCCAGCCGCGATGCGCCGCGGGTATGGTTTCGGCCATCAGGGTGAAGGCCATCGGCAGCAAGCCGCCGGCCGAGGCGCCCATCAGGAAGCACATCACCAGGTTCCAGCCGAACGACGGCATCGCGCCGCAGATCGCCGTGCCCATGAACATCAGCGCGGAGAGCAGGATCGCCGCACGGCGCCCGAACATGTCGCCGAGGCGTCCCCAGATCACCGAGCCCACCGTCGTGCCGGTGAGTGCCACCAGCGCCAGGAAGGCGCCGCTCTCCTTGCTGATGGCATATTCGGCGGTCATGCCCGGCATCACGAAACCGAGCGTGGCCGGCTTCATCACGTCCACCGCCAGCGCCACCACCAGTACTAGCACCAGGTTCCAATGCGCACGGTTGAGCGGCACGCCGTCGGCGACATGGAAGAAGACATGACCCTGGGCTCCCTGCAGCGTCCGGCGCATCTGCTCGATGCGCGGCATCAGCCCCCACGCCGCCAGCGCCAGGCCCAGCGGGATCATCGCCATGCCGGTGAGCATGGTGGCGTCCATCGGCATGCCGACCAGGCGGTAATGCATGGGCGCGCCCATCAGGAACATCGGCACGTGTGCCAGCACGCCGGCCACCAGCAGGGCGCAGCCGAGCCAGAACGCCAGCGGGCGATGAAACGAGATGACGTCAGGGCGCATGCGGCAACTCAGGTCGGGGACCGGCAGGCTAGCAGATGACGTGGGGAGTCGCCGACACGAATGACCTCTTTGCCGAGGAGTAAAGGGGGGCGTGGCTGATTAAGCTCGGACAACCTGACCGGGCTGGTAGGTGACTGCCCCGTTTGCTGGTCGCCTCCTTGCGTGGCATCGGGGGTTTCGCCATCATGCCGGCAGCGCCCGTGCCAACCGGCACTCGACTACCAGGCCCGCATTCCGCGGCCTTGGCATGCAGGGAGGCATGGTGATGAAGATGTTGCGTTTGGTCTGCCTTGGCATCGGTGTTTTGCTCGCCAGCCAAGCTTGGGCTGACGGCTGCCATTTGAAGGATTACGGCACACTGCAGGTGGAAATGGTCGACGGGCAGGCCACGACCAAGGTCAGCATCAACGGCGCCGACACACGCTTCATCCTCGATACCGGGGCCCTGTTCAACACCATGCCGCGGGCCAACGCGTTGGCGCTGGGGCTCAAGCTGCAACCCGCACCATTTGGCTATCGCCTCAGCGGTGTCGGAGGCACTGCGGAATTCGAGTTCGCGGGGGTCAAGGAATTCGGCATCCTCAATACGACGCTCCACGATATCGGTTTCATGGTCGGCGGTACGGATGTGGGCGATGGATTGCTCGGTGCCAACCTGCTCGATCTGGCCGATGTGGAAATCGATCTGGCACATGGCAAGGTGACTCTGTTCAATGCAGACTCCTGCAAGAAACTGGCGCTGGCGTATTGGTCCAAGGATGGCAATTACAACGTCGCAGAAATCGTGCCGGCCTACAGCCATCACGACCGACGCACTTTTCTCAAAGTGACGATAAACGGCAAACAGGTGCGAGCGCTGCTCGATTCGGGGGCCGCAGCCACCGTGCTCAGCCGTCTCACCGCCGAACGGATCGGCATCGACCTTGCTGCGCCATCTGTCAAGGTCGGCACTAGCAGCATCGGCATCGGCGCCAAATTGGTCAAGACCTGGATCGTACCCATTGATTCGTTCTCGGTCGGTACGGAAACCATCCAGCACACCCAGATGATGGTCATTGACGGAAGCATGGGCGACGACAAGACCGACATGCTGCTCGGCGTGGACTTTCTCCTCGCCCATCACATGTTCATCGCCAACAGCCAGAGGAAAATCTATTTCACCTACAATGGCGGGCGCGTGTTTGCCTTGGCCAAAGCGCCGAGCGACAGCGATCAACCCGATGCCGGCACTGCCGCGGACAGCAACAGCGTGCAACGCAAGTCTGCACCGGATTACGCCCTGCGTGGCGCAGCGTACCTGTCGCGCGGCGAACCGAAGGCTGCCATAGCCGATCTGGACGAGGCGATCCGCATGGCGCCCGATCAAGCCGCTTACTATGTCGACCGCGCGCGGGCACATGTGGCGAACGAACAGCCCGATGCGGCGCTCACCGATCTGGACAAGTCCCTCAGCCTGGATCCGAAGAGTGTCGATGCCCTGCTGCTGCGCGCTGAACTCCGCTTCGCACACAAGGACCTCACCGGTGCAACAGTCGACGTGACAGCGGCAAGCACCTTGGCGCCAGCGGGATCAGCGCAGACGCGTTCGATTGCCAGCCTGTATGTCCAACTCGGTCGACCCGCGGCGGCGCTACCCTTCCTCGACGATTGGATTCGCCTGCACCGCGATGACGCCCTGCTTGGCACAGCGCTCAACGAGCGCTGCTGGGCGCGCAGCCTGAGCAACCAGATGCTCGACGATGCCTTGAACGATTGCCGCAAGGCGATCAGGCGCGATGGCAAAAAGCCGCTCTATCTCGACAGTCTCGGCATGGTGCAGTTGCGGTTGGGACATTATCCTGAATCGATCAAGGCCTACGAGCAAGCCGTCGCGCAAAAACCGCGTGTCGCGTGGTCGCGCTACGGCCTTGGCCTGGCGAAAATCCGCAATGGCCAGACTGCCGCGGGCAATGCCGATCTGGTCGCCGCACGCGCGCTTGATCCGGAAATCGAGGCACGTGCCGCCAAGTATGGACTGACCGCGGCGGGGCCTTAGATCGGCAGTAGCCTCCGTCCCCTTTTCGCCGCTCTTGCCGCGCCGCTATCACTTTGCTCTTACGCAGCGTGACGGATGATCCACACCCGCCACAGCAGTCGGAGATGCCGATGACAAGCAAGGTGCTGGGAATCGATTTGCACGATGCGGGGCGCGACGGCGTATATCGCGCGGTGCCGGACGATCCGCCGACCTTGATCGACGATGCGGCCCGTGCCGGGCTGCGCCTGCTGCGCGCGGATCTGGCGGACTGCGATGACGCGCATGACGTGCGGCGCCGGCTCGCGCAGGCGTTCGCCCTGACCGCCGAGGCAGCGCAGGATTGGGACACGCTGGCGCGGAGATTGCGGGATCTCGATGGCTTGCCGGTGCCGGGCTACGTGCTGCTGCTCGATCATGCGAACGCGCTGCATGACCCCGCACCCGTACCGTACTTGGCGATGCGCGAAATGCTGGTCGGCGTAACAAAACACTGGCATGCACGCGGCGTGCCGTTCTTCGTGTTCATGGAATTTCCCGACGGCGAAACGCTGGATGCCGCGATCGATGCCTGAACCGGCGGAAACGGGGTCAGGTTCACTTAATCGGCCCCTCCTCATACCGCTCGAATAACAAACGCACTGGCCGTGACCACCGGGAGCACAGTCCGCAGATCCCGTTGCGGCGCGACCAGGCCATGGTGCTCCATCGCCTTGAGCCTACGCGATAGATTGCCGGGCGCACGCCCGGTGAACTCCGCGAGCTGGCTCGGCGATGCGGGTTTTTGCTCACGGATGATGCGCAGCAACGCACGGTTGTCGTCGGACAACGCCTCCGCCAGCGCGCGCATGGAGGCGAACCAGATCTTCGGCTCGCTGGCACGCGGCCGATGCGCCCCGCGGGCAATGGGTTTTCTCAACCAGCCGGGCTTTGCCGGTATCGCTGTTCTGGCACCTCCACCATGGCCGTCGCTTCCTGCTTGATCTGGATCAACCGGGATCGCGCCCGATTCCCCCAGACTCCAGACAGTCGCGTTGGTCGCGTTGCCACGGGGAGACCTCATACATGAACCAGACCGAGCTGGAAATGAGCCTGTTCGACCGCATCGGCGGCACCTCCGGCGTCAACCGCATCGTCGGGCAGTTCTACACGAAGGTGTTTGCCGACCCGACATTGCGCCCGTACTTCGAGGGCGTGCAACTGGACAAGCTGCAGCACATGCAGTCCGAGTTCTTCTCCACCGCGCTCGGCGGGCCGAGTACCTACGGCGGTCGCACCATGCAGCATGCCCATCAGGGGCTGCACATCCATCCGGAACAGTTCCAGGCGTTCGTCGGGCACCTGTTCGAAACGCTGCAGGAGCACGACCTGACCGAGGATGAGCGCTACGCGATCATCGCGCGGATCAACACTTACGCAGACGACGTGTTCAGCACGGGCATCGCGCCCACCGAGTAGGCCAAATCAAGGTGGCGGCGAAATGGTGATCCCGTTTTGCTTCGAACATGACTCTGAGGTTTGTTGGGGGGCGTCGGGCCAGCCAGGGTGCCTTTCGGCCCTGTCGTCGGCATGGCGCCAAGGCTACAACGTGATGGCCTCGCCGCCGTTCGTCGTGCATGAGGCATCCCGAAGCCGCCGCCGAGGTGTCCGATGGAAAACCGCACCGCGTCCTGCTATTGCGGACAACTGCGTATCGAGGTCCAGGGACCGCCCCTCGGCACCGGCGTCTGCCACTGTCTGGCTTGTCAGCGGCGCACCGGCAGCGTTTTCGCGGCGCTGGCCGGCTATGCGGCGCCGTGGAAAGTCGAAGGCACGGCCACCGAGTTCGTACGCACGGGCGACCAGGGCGCGAGCTTCCGGTTCCGCTTCTGTCCGGTATGCGGCAGCCAGGTATTCCACACCGAGGAAGGCAACGACGACTTCGTGATGGTGGCGGTGGGCGCCTTCGCCGATCCCGACTTTCCGCCGCCGCAGGACTCGGTCTACGAGTGCCGCCGGCACGCCTGGGTGCAGTTGCCCGAGGGCATCACGCGCTACGACAAAGACCCGGACTGAGACCGGCGTCCACGGTGGCAGGCCGCGGCGGAGCCGCGGGTGTCCGCGGCTTTTGAACGGAGTCAGGTGCAATGGCTGCGGGCCACTCAACATGGGGCGCCGCCGGCATGGCGCTCATGTGCAGAAGACGGGGTCAGTTGCGAAGGGCCAGAAAGTGACCCCGTTCTTAGAGGCTGGACAGGATGATAGGGCTTCGGTGAGCATGAACGACAAATGCCTGCCCCTTCCACGCCGCCCGACGAACTGCTGCAGCTGCTGCCCGACGCGGTGGTGCAAACGGACGCGCTGTGGATCATCACCTTCTTGAATCCCGCGTGGCACAAGCTCACGGGCCATTCCCTGGATGGGGCGCTCGGCCAGTCTTTGCTTGACTTCGTGCATCCCGACGACACGGGAACCTTGCGATCGGGCATGCCGGTGTTCCGGCTGCGCCTGGCAAACTCGGACTATCGCTGGATGCGTCTGCAGCTGCATCCGAAGTCCGATGCAGCGAATCGAGTGATCAGTCGCCAGGGCGTTCTGATCGAGATCACCGAAATCACCGAACAAGTATTGATGGAGGTCCGCCAGCGCTTCCTGCGGCTGCTGGAAACCATCGACGGCGTCGTTTGGGAAGCAGAGCTCGGCGTGGGCAATACGTTCCTGAGCCCCCAGGTCGAGCGCCTTTTCGGCTACACGGTCGAAGAGTGGCGGTCCGATCCGGGATTCTGGCGGCAGCATGTGCATCCCGATGACTTGGCGGAAGCGCTGGCCATTGACGATGCCGCGTACAACGCAACGCACAGTTATGCGTACGAGATGAGTTACCGCTTGATAGCCAAATCCGGCAAGGTCGTATGGGTGCGCGACCTGTGTCGCGTGGTTGTCGAAAAGAACCGCCCGAATCGCATGATCGGCCTGATGATTGACGTGACCCAACAGAAAAGTACCGAACTCGAGCTGGTGCAATCCGACAACCGCTATTCACTCGCCACCCGCGGATCCAATGACGGTATCTGGGATTGGAACCTGCAGACGGACGTCTTGCATGTGTCCCAGCGCTTCCATGAGATTGTCGGGCTGAGCGACACCGGCAACCTGCATGATGACGGCTGGCACTTTCTGCAACAGCTCATTGATCCCGATGACCATGAGCGCGTGCAGATGGCTTACCGCAGGCACCTGTCGGGCAACCGCCCGAACTTTTCAGTGGATTTTCGCGCTCGTCTTGGATCGGGGCGATTGGTGTGGCTCAATTGGCGCGGGGTCGCCCAATTCGAAGACGGCATGGCAGTGCGGATGGCTGGGTCACTGAGCGATCTGGCGGAACGCGGCAGCTCCTACGACGCCTTGACCAACCTGCCCGGCCGGCCGTTGTTCCGCGATCGCCTCGAGCACGCCATCGCGCTGCATCAAGACGGTGCCTCGAAAGGTGGTGACGCGCTGACACAAGGCGACAACACGATGTTCGCCGTGCTGCTGCTGGACCTCGATCAGTTCAAGGCAGTCAATGACACCCTTGGACACCATGTGGGTGACCAACTGTTGCAGCAGGTTGCACGCCGGCTTGAATCCTGCGTACGGGCGGTCGATCTTGTCGCCCGCATGAGTGGCGATGAGTTCAACGTGCTGCTTGAGTGTGTCGATCAAGCGGGTGCAACCGATCGGGCCCGACAGATTGCAGCCGCCCTCGCGGCCCCCTATCGGATCGACACGCACACCGTGACCTGCGGCGCAAGCATCGGGGTGGTCAGCAGCCAGGCCGGCTTCGCGACCACCGATGACTACCTGCGCGCCGCGGACGCCGCCATGTACCAGGCCAAGAGCCATGCATTGGGCGTGTGCGTTTTTTCGGAAAAAGGGGACGTCACAGGGTCGGGTCCACTTTCGCGCGCGAAATAAGTGAACCTGAAGACTTGTTCAAACGAAGGCAAATAGCAGCCCCTCTGAGCCCGGTCTTCGCCGTTCTGTCTCCCCTACCGCATCCGGTTGGGCCTCGACTTTGTCGGCCGCACGCAGATCCACAACGCGATCACATACACAAACACCGCGGCATACGCGGCGGCGAATACCCACAGCGGCAATGGCCAGTAGATCAGCCGCTTCATCCATGACTCGATCAGCGGCTGCACGTGCGAGCTGCCGGACAGTTCGCCCTGCCAGAGGGTCAGGAAACATGCGCGCCCCAGCAGGGCCTGCACCGCCACGACCGCGAGGCTGAGCAGGTGCGCCAGCCGCCACCAAAACCCGCGCACCCAACGCCACCCGCGCCAAGCGCCGAGCGGAATCAACACGCAAGCCGCCACATTGAACGCGATGATGACGAGGTGCAGCGCAAGTACGATGATCGCGGCCATCAAGATCCTGGGCAATTCATTTTCTGCCAGATACCCGGCACGAAGCCATTTAACTTCCTCCGGAAACGGGGTC
>DATKVA010000161.1:0-3684 GCA_035530315.1 Rhodanobacter sp.
GGGTGATGTTCGAGCAGGCGGCGATGTCGTTGGGTCTGGTCGTGGTGCCGCTGTATACCGTGGACCGGCCGGACAATGCCGCCTATATCATCGACAATGCACAGGCAAAGGTGCTGCTGTTCGAGACAGATGAACAGTGGCGGGAGATACACTCCGTGCGAGACCAGCTCGGCTGCGTGCAACGCATGGTCAGTCTGGACAGGATCACCGCAGCCGATGAACCACGACTGAGCCACTCTGAAGCGTGGCTGCCTGCCGAAGCGGTGTTGCAGTCCGAACGGCCGCGCATTCGCGACGATCTGGCGACCATCATCTATACCTCGGGTACCACCGGCAAGCCCAAGGGCGTGATGCTGTCGCACCACAACATCATATACAACGCCTATGCCTCGCTGACCACCTTCAAGGAGGGCCTGGACAGCACCGACATCTTCCTGTCGTTCCTGCCGCTGTCGCATACATTCGAGCGCACCGCTGGCTATTACATGGCGATGATGGCGGGCGCGGCAGTCGGCTATGCGCGTTCCATCCCGTTGCTGGCAGACGACCTGAAAATCATCCGCCCCACCGTGCTGGCTTCCGTGCCGCGTATCTACGAGCGTATCTACAACGCGATCCATGCCAAGCTGGAGGAAGGCCCGCCGCTTCGGCACAAGCTGTTCACGCTGACCGTGGAGGTCGGCTGGGATCGTTTCGAGTACCAGCAGGGGCGGGGTGCGTGGACGCCGAAATTGCTGCTGTGGCCGCTGCTCAAAAAACTTGTGGCAGCCAAGGTCATGGACAGGCTGGGCGGGCGCCTGCGCCTGTCGGTCAGCGGTGGCGCCGCGCTGCCGCCCAAGGTGTCGCGTCTGTTCATTGCTCTGGGCCTGCCGCTGGTGCAGGGTTATGGCATGACCGAGACCAGCCCGGTGGTGTGCGTCAACCACGTCGAGGACAACCGTCCTTCCACGGTCGGCCCGCCGCTGGAAGGGATACAGGTGCGCATCGGGGCACAGAATGCGCTGCTGGTGAAGGGGCCGTGCAACATGCTGGGCTACTGGAACAACCCGGAGGCGACCGCAGCGATGATAGACGAGGACGGCTGGCTCAACACCGGCGACACCGCGAGCATAGGCCAAAGCGGCCATGTCACCATCACCGGCCGGCTGAAGGAGATCATCGTGATGTCCAACGGCGAGAAGGTGCCGCCCGCCGACATGGAGGAAGCGATACTGCGCGACAACCTGTTCGACCAGGTGATGGTCTACGGCGAGGGGCATCCCACCCTGCTGGTGCTGGCGGTGCTGAATCCCGACAAGTGGAAAGAGTTCGCGCAGCAGGTGGGGGTGCGCGCCGACATGCCGGAATCGCTGCATGACTCGCGCGTCGAGCAGCAGGTCTTGCAGCGCATCGCCGAACAGATCAGGGAATTCCCCGGTTATGCCAAGGTGCGCCGCGTGCTGCTGCAGACCGAGCCGTGGAGCATCGAGAACGGCATGATGACACCCACGCTCAAGCTCAAGCGCGCAAAGGTCGTGGCAAATTTTTCCGAACAGATAAAACAACTTTATGAAGGGCGTTAATTTTGAGTGACCATCCGCACACCACCTTGCCGCAGCGCGAGCCGACCATCCGCGTGGCGGCGATGCCATCCGATGCCAATTACACCGGGGACATGTTCGGCGGCTGGCTGATGGGGCAGGTGGACATCGCCGGCAGCATCCCGGCATTGCATCGCGCCAAGGGGCGTGTTGCAACCGTCGCGGTGAATTCCTTCGTGTTCAAGCAACCGATCTTCGTCGGCGACCTGGTGAGTTTTTACACACGTATCCTGAAAGTGGGCACAACCTCGATCACGATCGAAGTCGAGGTCTATGCGCAGCGCGACCCCGCCAAACCGGTGTGCGTCAAGGTTACCGAAGCCACGCTGACCTATGTTGCTGTGGGAGAAGATCGCAGGCCCAGGTTGATTCCCGCGGAGGATTGAAAGCATAACAACAACCAGCCACAGAGAATACGGAGGCGGTGTCCCGTTTCGGTTTTTTCTGCGGTACCTATAGATTGAAAGTGAGGTTATTGATGAGTATTTTGCATATCAGGAAGGTCGCTGTGCTGGGTGCGGGCGTGATGGGTGCGCAGATTGCCGCGCATCTGGTGAATGCCAATGTTGAGACGCTGCTGTTCGATTTGCCTGCGGAAGGGTCGCCGCGTAGCGGCGGGGCACCCACCGGCGTACCCCCTGCGGGTGCCGCCCCGAAAAATAACAAGGGGGCGGGCGATCCAAACGGCATCGTCAACAAGGCGCTGGACGGACTGAAGAAACTCGAGCCCAGCCCGCTGTCCAGCCCGGCCCGGCTCGCATTCATTTCGGCGGCGAATTACGGACAGAATCTCGAGCGCTTGCGCGAGTGCGACCTGGTGATCGAGGCGATCGCCGAGCGCATCGACTGGAAGTCAGACCTGTATAAAAAGGTTGCGCCGTACGTGGGTGCACATGCGATCTTCGCCACCAACACTTCCGGCCTGTCGATCAACAAGCTCGCCGAAGCCTTCCCGGAAAATCTGCGCCATCGCTTCTGCGGCATCCATTTCTTCAACCCGCCGCGCTACATGCATCTGGTCGAGCTGATCCCGTGCACCGGCACCGATACCTTGCTGCTCGACCAGCTCGAGGCGTTCCTCGTTTCGACGCTGGGCAAGGGCGTGGTGCGCGCCAAGGACACGCCCAACTTCATCGCCAACCGCATCGGCGTGTTTTCGATGCTGGCCACCAAATACCACGCCAAGGCCTTCAACCTCGGCTTTGACACCGTGGATGCGCTGACCGGGCGCTACCTCGGGCGCCCCAAGAGCGCGACCTTTCGCACGCTGGACGTGGTTGGTCTGGACGTTTTCGCACACGTGGTCAACACCATGCGCGAGAACCTGACCGACGATCCGTGGCACAAGCATTTCGAATTGCCGGGCTGGTTCAACCGGCTGATTGATCAGGGTGCGCTCGGACAGAAGACCAAAAAGGGCGTCTACCAGAAGATCGGCAAGGAGATACGCGTGCTCGATCTGCACACCGAGGAATATCGCGCGACCGAAGACGATGTGGATTACGCGGTCAAACAAATTTTGCGGGAACGCGACTGGGCGAAGAAGCTCGCCGGGCTGCGCAACAGCCAGCATCCGCAGGCGAAGTTCCTGTGGGCGACGTTTCGCGACGTGTTTCATTACTGTGCGCTGCAACTGGAGTTTATTGCCGGCAACGCGCGCGATCTCGACCTGGCGGTACGCTGGGGCTTCGGCTGGGACAACGGGCCGTTCGAGATCTGGCAGGCGGCAGGCTGGCAGCAGGTGGCCGGCTGGATCGCCGCCGACATCGCGGCGGACAAGGCGATGTCCGATGCCCCGCTGCCCGAATGGGTGACCGACCCGGTTCGCACCGGCGTGCATACCGGGCAGGGCTCCTGGTCGCCGGCCACCGTCAGCTACCAGCCGCGCTCGACCCTGCCGGTGTATCGCCGCCAGCCTTTCCCGGATCATCTGGTCGGCGAACCGGTTCGCTATGGCGAGACCATCTTCGAAACCGACGATGTCAGGATGTGGTTTACCGGCGACGATATCGCGATACTCAGCTTCAAGTCCAAGATGCACGCGATCAGCAACGAGGTGCTGGACGGTATCCTGCGCGCGATCGACGAGGCCGAGGCGCATTTC
>DATKVA010000162.1:0-24334 GCA_035530315.1 Rhodanobacter sp.
ATCCGCACGAGCGCGCGCACCGACCCCGACGGGGCCGTGAGCGCCCCGTGGGGAAGTAGTTGAAGATCGGTATTGCACCGATCCACCTGAGGCCACTCAGTCGCTACGCGACGTCAGACCAGCCGGAAGTGGGCATATCCCTCCCATTACGGGAAGGCATTGGCTTTGTCCGGCATCTCATGCCCACACCACCCACAGCGTCCCTTGCAGTTCGCCTGCCCCGAGGGCGGTAGTGTGGGATTTCCACGTTCCCTATATGTCACACGACCGGGTTAGGGTCTGCCTATTCGCCGGTGGCCTTGTTGGTAACGTGATCTGTCGCTTCATCAGATCAACCAGCCACACACCTTTTGGTCAGTGCCTGTCAGCAGCTTTGGCACCTCACTAATTACGACGTTTATCAGCAGTTCGCATACGCTACCCATACCAGCCAGCCTGGCCCCTCCACCCCATTGCTGCTCGGAGTTTCCACGGGCGACCTCACGGTCGATCCGCACCTTTTTACGGGGGACGTTGTCAGGAGAGCTTCACACCCCGCCGTTACCAGCGACGCATGTCTCCGTAGGCTACTGTTGGTCACACAACAGGTTCCCTGCTGGCTTCCCAGCCAGTGGAACAATGACACACAGAGCATCCGCTCAATGTCGAACGATGCGTTGAGCCATTGCGGCTAAACGCAGGCAAAAGGAGTCTGTTGACTCCTCGAGAACCCTTGGAGAATTTCCATGGACCCTCGACCTCGTCATTGCGACGAAGACACGAGAGTCCCCTCTCGGGTCTTCCGCCTGTGAGGGGGTATTAACCACCTTACACAGGACTTATCGTTGAATAAGCGTTCTCTTTGGGAGAACGCCTCCAGCACATCGGGGCTGGGAACCGACTTGGACACGAGCGGGTCGTGTCGCACAAAGCGCGTTAGTATAGCCACAGCTCGCTTTCCCGCTGGCAGATTGCCAGGCCCGGGTCGGCAAAAGCATCATGGGAGCTTGATCTGGATGGCCGCTTCACCGCAAATCGCGTCTCTGCTCGGCCGTCGCGGCAAGCTGCAGTTGGACGATCTGCTGGCAGCACTGGTGGTCGACGGCTACGTGCTGGCCGACGATGCCAAAAACGTGCGCATGGGCGCACGCGCAGGCCGCAGTACGGTGGAATTGCATCCACTGGTGCTGGTCGCCAACGCCAAGCTGACCAATCAACTCGATCCCGGCCGACCACTGAGCCTCGAGGTGATGACCGAGTGGCTGGCCAGCCAGGCGGCGCTGCCCTATCTCAAGATCGATCCGATGAAGATCAACGCCGCCTCGGTGACCCAGGTGGTGAGCCACGCGTATGCCCAGCGCCACCGGATTTTGCCGATCGCGGCCACGCCGGGCGAGGTGACCTTTGCCACCTGCGAGCCGTTCGACGCGGGCTGGGCCAAGGATCTGTCGCAGATGCTGCGCCGGGACGTGCGGCGCGTGGTGGCCAGCCCGCTCGACATCAACCGCTACCTGCAGGAGTTCTACGGCGTCCAGCGCTCGATCCAGCTGGCGCAGGACGCCAAGGCCAGCGGCAGCGACAGCTCCGCGGCCCTCCTCAACTTCGAGCAGCTGGTGGAGCTGGGCAAGGCGGGCGAGGTCGGCGCCGACGACCGCCACGTCGTGCATATCGTCGACTGGCTGCTGCAATATGCGTTCGAGCAGCGCGCCTCGGACATCCATCTGGAGCCGCGCCGCGAAACCGGACACATGCGCTTCCGCATCGACGGCGTCATGCACAAGGTGTTCGAACTGCCCACGCCGGTGATGTCCGCCGTCACGGCGCGCATCAAGATCTTGGGGCGCATGGACGTGGCGGAGAAGCGCCGGCCGCAGGATGGCCGCATCAAGACCCGCTCCGCTTCCGGCCGCGAAGTGGAGCTGCGCGTCTCCAGCATGCCCACCGCGTTCGGCGAGAAGATCGTGATGCGCATCTTCGACCCCGACCTGGTGGTCAAGGACTTCGCCCAGCTCGGCTTCTCCGTCGCTGAGGGCGCGCAGTGGCGCAGCATGGTGGAACGACCGCACGGCATCGTGCTGGTCACCGGCCCCACCGGCTCGGGCAAGACCACCACGCTGTATTCCACGCTGCGGCACCTGGCCACGCCGGAACTCAACGTGTGCACGGTGGAAGACCCGATCGAGATGGTCTCGCCCGAATTCAACCAGATGCAGGTGCACGCGGCGATCGAGCTGGATTTTGCCGCGGGCGTGCGCACCCTGCTGCGCCAGGACCCGGACATCATCATGGTCGGCGAGATCCGCGACCTCGAAACCGCGCAGATGGCGGTGCAGGCGTCGCTCACCGGCCACCTGGTGCTTTCGACCCTGCATACCAACGACGCGCCCAGCGCGGTCACCCGTCTGCTCGACCTGGGCGTGCCGCATTACCTGGTGCAGTCCACGCTTTCCGGCGTGGTCGCGCAGCGACTGGTCCGCACCCTGTGTCCGCACTGCAAACAGGCGACCGCGCAGGATCCGCAGCCATGGACCGTGCTCACGCACGGCTGGTCGATCCCGCTGCCGGAGACGGTGTTCAAGCCGGTGGGTTGCCTGGAATGCCGCAATACCGGGTTTCTCGGCCGCACCGGCATCTACGAGATGATGCGGCTTTCGCCGCGGCTGCGCGGGCTGATCAGCGCCCAGCTCGATCTGGGACAGTTCGGTCAGGCGGCCCTGGCCGAGGGCATGCGCCCGTTGCGCATCTCCGCCGCCAATCAGGTGGCGTGCGGACTGACTACCGTGCAGGAAATTCTTACCGTCCTCCCACCGATCGAGGCATTCGATGATATCGAGCCCTGAAGACGGCCACGCCGGCCACGGTCACCTCCCTGCATGAAGCCGATCCTGATCATCCGCACCGGCCGCGCGCCAGACAGCATACGCGCCCGGCATGGCGATTTTCCGCACTGGTTCCGACTCGGCACGCGACTGCTGCCGCAGCAACTGCGGATCGTCGATGTCGCCGCCGGCGAGTTGCTGCCGCCGCCGCAGGATGTCGCCGGCGCCATGATCACCGGCTCGGCCGCGATGGTCACCGAGTGCGCGCCATGGAGCGAGCGCACCGCCGGCTGGATCCGCGACGCGATGGATATCGAGCTGCCCTTGTTCGGCGTCTGCTACGGCCACCAGCTGATGGCGCATGCCCTGGGTGGCCGCGTCGGCTACCTGGCGGGCGGGCGCGAGATCGGCACCCAGTCGATCGAACTGTTGCCCGCGGCCGGCCACGATCCGCTGGCCGCCAGCCTGCCGGCCAGCTTCCGTGCGCACACGACCCACGAGCAAAGCGTGCTCGAGGCACCGCGCGGATCCACCGTGCTGGCCCGCTCGGCGCGCGATCCGCATCAACTGCTGCGCCATGGGCCAAATGCGCTCAGCGTGCAGTTCCACCCCGAATTCAATGCCGAGATCATGCGTGGCTATATCCGGCGCAAACACGCCGACATGTGTCGCGAGGGTGTCGATCCGCGGCAGATTTTCGGTGCGGTGGCCGCCACGCCGATCGCCCGTCGGCTGCTGCGGTTGTTTGCCCGCGAACACGGCTGGACCGGCGTGGCCGAATGGGGTTGAGCGGTCAACCGCGCCCCCGGCGGGCAATCGACTGCCGCGAAAAAAACGCAAAGACCAGACCGAACAGGAATCCGCCGATATGCGCCCACCAGACATGGGAGCCATAGCTCGGCCCGGCATAGCTGAACAGCAACTGCAACACCACCCAGATGCCGATCAGCAGGAACGCCGGCACCCGCACGAACTCCAGGTACAGCCCCAGCGGCAACACCAGGCCCAGTCGGGCGCGGGGAAACAGCGCCACATACGTGCCGACCACGGCCGACACCGCCCCGCTGCAGCCGATGATCGGCAGATGCACGCCGGTCAGCGACAAGGCGCCGATCAGGTTGGCCACGATGCCGCCGAACACAAACAACGACAGGAATCGCAACGAGCCCAGGGCCCGCTCGCCCGGCAGACCGAAGATCACCAGAAACAGCAGATTGCTCAACAGATGCAGCCAGGCCACATGGATGAACAACGCAGTGAACAGGCGCAACAGCGCCGGATCGGCCAATTGCGGCAGGAACGCCTGATGCGGGTCGAAGATGTTGGCCGGCACCGTGCCCCATTCCAGCAACAGCGAAATCCGCTCAGGCGCCGGCGTCAGCACCAACCCCACGAAGCACAGCACGCAGACGCTGACGATCAACATCGTTGCCCAGTGCCATCGCGGGCGGCGGCGCGTCTCGACATGAACGAACAAAGGCGTTTCCTCGCAACCCCGCCGCCATGACGGATCCATCCGCATGATAGGACAGCCCGCCCAACCTCGTTGGCCTGCGTGAAAACGCCGCCACCCTGCCCGACCCCCGCCGCAGGTCAGCAGCCTATACTTGCCCCACAGTCACTGCTGCCTACCTGCGGCTGCTTGCCCGGCCGGATTCCCGGCCGACACCGGTGGTCCGTGTTCAACTGCCGTCGCTGCCAAGAGCCCGAGCATGTCTGAGAAATTGCGCCCCACCCGAGCGGTCTATCTCCTGGCACTACTGACGATCGTCGCCATTGCCATGCTGGTGGCCTCGTTGCTGCTGAACATGCGGGCGCGCGAGCTGGAACGTTCGCGCCAGGAAACGGCCAGCCTCACGCGCATGCTGATGGACCAGACCGAGCAGTCCTTTCACAACGCCGACCTTGCGCTGCGCGGTATCCAGGACCGTTTGCAGACGCCGTACGGAACGCAATTGAAGCTCGACAGCCTGCCCATTCAACTGCTGTTGAGCACACGCATCACCGGATTGCGCCAGGTGGCGGCATTGTTCATTGTCGACGCCGACGGCCGGATCGCAAATTCGTCGAGCCAGCAACAAATTCAGCATGAATCGGTGGCTGACAGCGATTACTTCAAATACTTTTCCCAGGGAAAGGATAACGGGCTTTTCATCAGCAGGCCGTCCAAGGACGATCCAGCTGCGCCCTGGAGGCTGTACGTTGCCCGGCGCGTCAATGAAGCGGACGGAAAATTCCGCGGTGTCGTGGTCGCCGCCATCGATCTGGATCATTTCGAACAGTTTTATGCCTACATGGAGCAGGATTTCCAGCGGCCCATCGGACTGTATCTCAACGACGGCACCCTGGTCGCCAGCCTGCCCCACCGTGAAAGCGGCATCGGCAAATTCGCACCTGAATTGCAGGGTGTGCAATTCACGACCACGGACTTCAATGTAAAGGACTTCAGCCACACGACCAAGGACGGCACGAAACAAATATTCACGCTGGGCTACGTGACGGATTTCCCATTGCTGGTGAGCGTGACCAACAACAATGCGGAAACGCTGGCCAGCTGGCGCGAAACCGCGATCACGGTCGTGCTCGGCGCGTTGCTGGTGTGCATCTTCATCGGCATTGCCGCCGCGCTGCTGGCGATCGAGCTGCGGCGCGAAGGGATGCTCAGTTCGGCCCTGCAGGAGGCCGACGACCGCTATCGGCTCACCATCGATTCGGTGATGGACGCGATCATCTCCACCGACAAGGCACTGAACATCGTCATGTTCAACAGGGCGGCGGAACTGATGTTCGGCGTATCCGCCGCGCAGATCATCGGCCAACCGCTGGCCAACCTGCTTCCGGTGCAGCGGAGGGAAGCGCACGACAAACATATCCAGGCCTTCATGGCCTCGGCCGTTCCCTCGCGGACGATGGCGATGCAGATGGAGATCTGCGGGCTGCGCGCCGACGGCAGCGAATTCCCGATCGAATCGGCAATTTCCCAAACGGTCATCAACGGCAAGCCGCAACTCACCGCCGTGCTGCGCGACATCACCGATCGCCGCCGCAAGGAGGCGGCTCTCAATGAGTTGAATTCGGAGTTGCGCCGACTGTCCATTTCGCTGCAATCGGTGCGCGAGGAGGAACGCACACGCATTTCGCGCGAGTTGCACGATGACCTCGGCCAGCAACTGACGGGACTCAAGCTGGAATTGACGTGGTTCAGCGGACGGCTCAGGGACGGACGCCATGCCGAGCCCGGGACCCTGGATTCGATGCGCGAGATGCTGGATGCGGCGATCACCTCGGTGCGCCGCATCTCGAGCGAACTCAGGCCGCGGATTTTGGACGATCTCGACCTGGGCGAGGCCATCTCCTGGCAAGTGGCGGAGATCACCAAGCGCAGCAACATCCGGGTCGAGTGCGATCTGCCGGCTGCCGCGCTTGTCACGAATGACGCCATGGCTACCGCTCTTTTCCGGATCGTGCAGGAAGCGTTGACGAATGTGGCGCGCCACGCGGAAACGGACTGGCTGGAAGTCAGCCTGGTCAGGGAAGGCGACGCTGTGGTGCTGCGCGTACGCGACTCGGGCAAGGGGTTTGTGCACAACCACGGCGGCAGCGGCATCGGGCTGGTCAGCATGCGCGAACGCGCAACCGCGCTCGGTGGCAGGTTCAACCTCACCAGTGCGCCCGGATGGGGCACCACGATCGAAATACACGTTCCGCTCGATGTCCCGGCCATGCTGGAAGACGAGACATGATGAAAATCGAAATACTCGTTGCCGACGACCATGGGGTGATCCGCAACGGCCTCAAGAAGATTTTCGACGACACGCCGGATCTGGTCTTCGCCGGCGAAGCCTGCGATGGCAAATCGCTGCTGGAAAAGGTTCGCGAGCGTGACTGGGGGTTGCTCACGCTCGACCTTTCGATGCCGGGGCGCAACGGGCTGGAACTGATCAAACTCGTCAAGGAGCTGCGGCCGCAACTGCCCATCCTGATCTTCACCATGCACCAGGAAGAGCAGTACGCCGTGCGGGCGCTGCGCGCCGGTGCCTCGGGCTACCTGACCAAGGAATACGACGGCGATCTGCTGCTATCGGCAATACGCAAGGTCGCAGCGGGCGGTGTCTATGTCAGCGCCAAGGTCGCCGAACTGCTGGCCACCGATGTCTCCAAACCCCTGCTCGCTCCTCCGCACACCCTGCTGTCCAACCGGGAGTTCGAGGTTTTCAGCCGGCTCGTCCGCGGCCTGACCCTGACCGGGATCGCCGAGGAATTCTCCCTGAGCATCAAGACCGTCAGCACCCACAAGTCGCACCTGCTCGACAAGATGGGCATGACCAATCAATCGGACCTGGTGCGCTACGCCATCAACCACGGGCTGCTCGACGCGACGCCGGACGACCTGCAGAAGCCGCCGCAGTAATCGTCCCGCCGGGTTTTACAAACGCCTCCAGTCGATGCCCGGCAGATCGCGGGTGTGCTGGTCGCGGACGGCATCCAGACCTTGCGGCGACAGGCGCAGTGCCTGCAACACGCTCGGTGCCAGCTGTGTCGTGCGGACCGCCGCCGCCACCCGCTCCCCGGCGTGCGGCAGCTGCGGGTTGCTGAGCAGCAGGGCGACATGGGTATCGTCGTCGTCAAAACCGCCATGCTCGGCCAGCTTGCTGTCGCCGGATTTGCCGTAGATCACGCCCGTATGGGGGATCACCACCAGGTCGGGTACCCGACTGTCGCGGGCCGGTGCGGGAAACAACCTGGCCAGCGCTGCCCCGTCCAGCACCTCGCGGATCGCCAACGACCGGCTCGCCGCGCGCAATGCCGTGGCCACGCGCGACGTCGCCGCCGGGTCGTGCAGCCAGATCAGTGCACCCTGGTCCGTCGTGAGCTGCGCCAGGGCACCGGGCACGGCCCGCTCGATGGTGTCGCGCAGGGCCTTCCTGTCGACATGCTGCAGACGGCGGCGGTCGATCGGTGCATTGCCGTGCTTGGCGGTGATCACCAGCAGGGTGGAATCGAGCAGCTGGCGCTTGCGCAGGGCGGCCTCCATCTGCCCGAGCAGGGCGTCGCAATGGCCGATGGCCACATCGAGCGTTGCGCTCGGGGTACCGTCGGCGGCGCTGTATCCGGCCAGCTTCTGCGCCACATTGACCGCCTGCATGTTCATGCCGAAAAGAACGGGCACCGGCGCGCGATGGGTGTGATCATGGTTCCAGCCGTCGATCTGGTCGAGTACGGCGCCGGCCTTCATCGCGTCGTAGCGTTCGGTGCGCTGCACCGATCCGGTGATGTGCTCGGCCGGTTTGACATGCTCGCCCTCGTAGTCGCCGCCGATCTCCGGCGTGTAGAGATCGTCGATGCCATGGCCGTCCGGGCCGTTGAGGATCTCGTAGACCGGGTGCTTGTCGATCCAGGCGGTGTAGCCGCCGGCTGCGTGGATCACGTTGAATACGGTGTTGCTGCGCAGATAGTCGTGCGGGTAGACCGGGGCGCAGCTGCCCGGACGATGGGGCAGGCGCGATGCGTCCAGCGTGCGCTGGCCGTGCGCGCCGAGCGGGCCGTCGGCGGCCTCGTCGAAGGCCACCGTGGTTCCCGTGCGGCCTGCCAAACAATCGGCCTTGGTACCGGACAGACTGCGGTCATAGCTTACGTCGTAATACACCCCGGTCGCCGCCGGAGTGCCGCCGGTCATGATGCCGAGCAAGCCGGGAAACGAATCGGCGGGTACCACCGTGTGTGCGTCGAGGTATTCCACACCGTGCGCAGCCAGACCGGCAAGAGTCGAATGCGGATGCCGGCGGATGTAATGATCCAGATCGATCGCATGCATGCCGTCGATGCTGATCAGCAGCACGTGGCGGATCGGCGAGGGTGGCATGGCAGCGTGTGCCGGCGGCGACAGCATGGCTGCCATGGCGACAGCTGCCAGCAACGTGCGTGATGTGTTCATCGAATCAGGGGCCTCGCAGGAAATGACGGTAAAGGCGAATCGACGGGGTGCAACGAGGCCGGCCACCGAAAGGCGGCCGGCCCGGCCATGTCAGCCTCAGAAATGGGCCGAGACATCCAGCTCGACACTGCGTTCCGGAATGGTCCAGTACAGCGGCGTGCCGTTCTGCCCGGTGTAGCCGGCCAGCGCATAGATGTTCTTGTTGTCGCCGAGGTTGTTGACCTTGACCGACACCGTGGCGTCGCGCACATCGGCCAACGGATGCTCGAACACATAGCTCGCGGCCAGGTCGGTAGTGGCGTAACCGCCCAGGCGCGGGGTCTGGCCACTGTCGCCGTAGCGCACGCCCACATACTTGTCGAGCAGCGAAGCCGACCAGGCGCCCCGGTCGAACAGCACGCCGAAGGCGGCGGTCCGGTCCGGCGCATTGGGCAACCACTGGTGGGTCCCCTTTTCCTTGGCGCTGTTCAGCGACGCATTGCCGTATACGCTGAAGCCGTCGCCGACCGCCACTGTGGCCTCGCCTTCCAGGCCCTGATAGATCGCGCCACCGACGTTGTAGAACTGGGTCTGGGTGCCGATCTTGCGGCTTTCGATCTTGTTGGCGAAGTCGATGTAGTACGCATCCGCGGAGAGCGTCAGGCCATCGCTGTTCCAGGCGGTGCCGATCTGCTCGTTGGTGGTGCTCTCCGGCACCACCTGATTCTGCGACGGATCGACCGTGAAGAAGGTGTTGAGATTGGGCGCCAGGAAACCCTTGGCCCATTGCGCGTAGGCACTCCACTGGTCGCTCAGCGCGTAGTGCAGGTCCAGCGAGGGCAGACTGCGGGTCCAGGTCTGGGCGTAGTTGATCGGCAGACCGGTCTTCTGGTTCACCGTGGCGTCGAGCGTGCGGCGGAAGTTCACCAGCTTGACGCCGCCGGTGACATCGAGCTTGTCGGTGGCGTGCCACTGGTACTCGGCGTACGTCTGCAGGTCGGTCAGGCTGTCGTCCATCTGGCGGTCGACGGCGGCGCTGGTCGGGATCGCGTTCAACGCACCGCCGTTGCTGAAGTCGATCTCGTACTGCAGGCGCTGGTTGGTCTGGCGGTCGACCCAGCCACCCAGATGCACCTGACCCGGACCGAAGTCGTGGCTCAGGCGAAGAATGTCGCCGACCGAGCGGTAGTCCATGCGCATGCGCTGGCCCGGCACGTTGTTCGGGCCATACACCGTGCCATTGGGCTGTTCGCCGTTCGGGTCGGCGCCGTTGTAGCCGCGGTGGCGGTAGCCGTAGGTGTAGAGCTTGTCGCCGACATCCCAGCCCGCCAATTTGGTCTCGAGGTCGAGGTACTCGAAGTCGGTGGTGATGTCGTCGTAGTTGTAGCCATAGTAGGACTGGCTGGCGGGATCGGCGCTCAACCCGTAGTTCGGGCCGTACTGGTCGATCTGCGCCCTGGTCGCGCCGATCGACACGTTCTGGTGCAGCCGGGTCAGGTTGCTGGCGAAGGTCAACGTGGTGTCGTTGCCCAGCGGCTGCACGACCTTGGCGAACATGTTCTGCCGATCCAGCCCGGCATGGGTGAGATAGCCGTCCGAATTGAGGTTCTTCACGCTCAGGTAGGCGGTGGTGCCACCGTACTGGCTGAGCTTGCCGGTATCGAAGCGTACGCCTTCGACCTGGGTATTGAAGCTGCCGACGCTGAAGAACGGGTTGATCGACATCACCGGGTCCGGATCCTTCGAGTCGACCGAGAGCGTGCCGCCGAAGGTGGCGTTGCCGAGCGTGCGCGCGCTGCCCGGGCCGCGGTCCACGGTGACCTGGGCGATGTCCTGCGGCATGAAGTACGAGGTCGAATGCTGGGTGAAGTCGTTCGAGTCGCCCCACGGAATCCCGTCGAAAGTGACGTTGTACTCGCCGTTCTGGAAGCCGCGGATCGACAGCCCCTGCGACTCCATCAGGCCGGGGCCGTTCGGATCGACATCGGACACGCTGGGGGCGATCTTCACGATGTCGCTGTAGTTGGCGGTGGAGGCGGCCACATTCTCGATGTAGCGATCGCCGATGATCGACTGCGGCTGGGTGGCGATCAGCGAGGCCTGGGTCGGCGCCTGGTCGCCGGTGGTTTCGGCACCGGCGGAGACCACGATCTTGCGCAGCTGGACGATCCTGGTGTTGGTACCCATGGTGCCGGTGGTACTGACCGTGGTTTGCTGGGTATCGGGGGCCGCCGCCTCGGCACCGAAAGCGCGGTGCACGGGCAGCATGGCGACGCAAGACAGGCCCAGCGCGGTGGCCACGGATACGGCCAGGGTGGATCGTCGTGCAGCGGAACGGGTCGACATGGGGAGATGTCCTGGAGGATGAGGTATGCATTCAGGTCAGCCGGCACGGCGTGGGCTGGCTTGTGCAATCGCGGATCTTTCACCTCGTCCGTGTCGAACCGGTGACGGCCGGATGACAGAACGCGTGACCGCAGCGAAACCGGAATCCTCCGCAACCCACTCTGGCCGCGTGCACCGCGGCGCTGATGACACGAACTTGCTCAACGGGAAGCCGGCTTGGCCGGTCGTGTCCTGGGGCTCGGTGCCTCGGCGGGCGGCCGCTTCTCTGCAACGCAAGACTTTGGCAGGGCATCGGGTATGGCGGGTCATGCCGTTTTCGACACCAGCATTATCCAAACCCAGCAAGCTTTGGGGTTTCCGACACTGCTCACAACTGCAGCGCAGGTTGTAGCCGGGGTTCACTCAACTCATCGGGATAGCCCAAGGCGCAGTGTATGAAATCTTTACTCTTTTGCCTCAGATTCAAATACATGGATTCATTGTAATTATACGAATCAATTACTTGATTATTTGGCGCGAGAAGTGCTTGGCGATGGGCGATATGTAAACCACGTACTAAGGGGGTCTGTATGTCATCCAAACATCTCTTGAGATCGATCGCTCTGGCATTCGGCCTGACACCGTCCGGCGCAGTGTTGGCCAATCCCATCAATATTCTCTGGTACACCGGCGGGATCGTTGCGGGCGGGTCCAGCATTTCAGATTACGGCACTGCCGTAAGTGACCTCGCGGCCCTGGCACCGACCTCCCCAGGAAGCAATACATGGAACGTCACGTTCTGGAACAGCGGACCGATCCCGTCAGGCTCCTTCAACGTCATGGTCATCGCGTCACCGGAGGGATTCTGGAGTACATACCCCTCCTACACCGCGCTGCAAACAGCGCTCACAGGTGGCTCCGTCACTTACGGAAACCGGCTGATGCTGACCGGGCAAGATGCCGACTGGCATTACGTGAACAGTCCTGGCCCGTCAACCTTCGATGGCCCGCAGGGGTTTCTGCTTGACAGCATCAATTGGGCCGGCAGCGGGACGGGCATGGGCTTGGTCGCACTGGGGATGACAGGCACGGGTACGTGCGGCGACCCACAGTTTGGCCTGAGCGGCTATGGGTCCGACTGCAACTCAACCGATAACGTGCAGATCCCGGCGGCTTACGCCGGTTTCCCCATCAACACCGGGTTGACGTCGACCGGACTGAGCAACTGGGGTACTTCGGCTCACGCGGCATTCTTTAGCCTCGATCTGACAAAATGGACTGGAATCAACATGGATGGTACCGACAGCTGCAGTGCAGCCCCAGGCGACTGCTATGTGACCATCGTCAGCGCCGCAACGGGAGGCGGCGGGATTGGTGGTACTACTACTACTGTTCCCGAACCTGCCGAACTCGGCATGTTCGGGCTGGGTCTGCTGTTGATCGGCCTGTTCGCGAGCCGGCGGCGTATGGCGTGAAGGCAACTGTTCATTCGGTTCGAACGCAAACAACCCCCGGCAACGGGGGTTGCTTTTTTGGGTGCCCGGGCAGGGCGCACCCGGGATGGAGGTGCAAGTCCTCCTCAACTCACCCGGCAAGGGGAAGAGGTGGTGGAAGGGCAAGCGCGCTTCGGGTGACCAGGCGTCTGAAGGAAGCCGAACCACGACCGCATCATACGGCCGCTGTTCGGAGCGACGAAATCACAGCTCGGTCTGCTCAGCCATCTCGAGTGCATCATCGACCTCGACCCCGGGATTGCGCACCGTACTCTCCGGCTTGCTGCGGCCAAGCAACAGTTGCACCGCGCGGAAATTCTTCGTTCGTCGATAGATCAGCGAAGCCTTGGTTCATCGCACCGTATGTGTTCCGTGGGCGGCACCGTCCAAGCCAATATCGGCGGTCCATCGTTCGACGATCCGCGCTTACTGACGCATGAAACGGCGACGCGCCACGGACAGAATCAGTCGTTGCAGCGGATTGTTATTGCCCCCCGGCCGCCACGTGCGTACGAGCTTGTTGCGGTAGGCATCGAAGTGCAGGCCGTGAGGTGCCGCGAGCACCTTGCCCCTGCCAAGCAGGATCTTCAACGCCTGGGTACCGGCTATCCCGGCGCAGATTTCACATGCCATGGGCGTCGACGGTCCCCGCTGGTGGACCAGGTCCACCGCCGACGGATCGACCAGATAGGCTTGATGCAGCACGGCAGGTGCCAGTCCCACCAGAAAGCGCAGCAACTGCTCGTCCGTCGTGCTGCCTTCCAGCCGGAAATACTCTTCGAATGTCATGCGACCCGGCAGAAACGCCAGCACCGCAGCACCCATGCCCAGCGGTGCCGCGGTAATCGCCGGAATGCCTTGTTCGGCGCACATGGCGAACAGCTTGGCGCGGATATCGAGTACGAAAAAGTCCAGCCCGTCGACATACAGATCCACCCCTGACAGAAACTGCTCCATGTTGTCGAAGGTGACGCCGCCGGGAAATTTGTTGATGTCCAGATCCGGATTGATATCCCGCGCCATCCGCGACACTACGTCGACTTTGGGCTGGCCAATGGTCGACTGGAACGCCCCGGCCTGCCGGTTGAGATTTTCCGTACCGAAACGGTCGAGATCCGCCAAGTTGAACGACTGGATGCCGAGTCGGGTCAGGGTCAACAGATGGCTACCGCCAACACCGCCGAGTCCGGCAATCGCCACGCGCTTGGAACGAAGCTTCGCCTGCTCGGTCGCGGTTATCCAACCGATCGTCCGGCTGAAAGCCATTGCGTAGTCGAACGGCTCAGACGGGACCGGTGCATCGGACATCATGAGACATCTACCCCTCGGCATTATTGCTTGAAGCTGTTGCCAAGCCGACATGGCAACACCGGCTTGCGGCGTGTTGCCGTGACCGGCCCGCGGACTCGTTCAGTGCTAGTGGCGTACGGAAAAATGGCGCCGCTTCGGGAGGCGGCGCCATCATTCGTTCAAGCGCATGCGTGGGTGTCCGCTCTATGACTGCCCCGCGCCCTCTTTCCGGCGCCGCCAGGTAAAGAGGCCCAGGAAGGCCAAGCCAAGACCCAGCAGACCAGCCGCACCCGGCTCCGGTACTACTGCTGACGCACCGATCAACTGCCCCGTACCTGAAATCGGATAACAGAGGCCGGCCGAACATATGCCGGCGTCCTGAAACTGGAACGACGAAACAAGCGAGAAATCCGATCCGTCGGCCTGGGTGTTGGTGTCGGTAAAGAACATCGCCGGGCCGCCCGTCGCGTCCAGTAAACCGAACCCGGCAGAGCCAGCCAACGGGTCGCTGACAGGGCCGTTGATCGTGGCGTACAGCTGCCCCAGCGCTGCAAAGCCAGCATAGGGGGCGGTATGGCCACTCAAGGTGAGCCAGGGCGCCCCGACGCCGGCCGTCGTGGGATCCAGAACATTGAAGCTTGATGTATTGTCAACGAAAAAGTTAATGGTCCCCAGATCGAACACGACCTGGTTACCAGTAATGTCCGACACCGTATAGGTGAAAGTAAAGTTGACATCGCAACTCGGACAAAATGTTGACGGATTCGTCCCGTTTATTGAGCCAATCACTCCGTAGCCTTGCAGCACGTCGCCGACGGCTGCAACGGACGATTCGCGGAAGTTGAGGGCCTGAACGTTCAGGTCCAACGGGCTGCTGGGATCAATCCAGACGCCGGCCACGTCCGTGGGCGTTGCAAGCGTCGATCCGCTCCACGCACCCAGCGCCAGCGCGCATGCGAGTGCGGCTCCGATGCTTTTCTTCTTCAACATGATTTTCTCCTCAAGTGAGAACCAATCCAGACAACCGCAGCAGTGGCGCCCGATTGACGCTATTTCTTAAGCAAAGGACATGCCATGGATATAACATGCTGTTTCGTATTGAATTGTTCATTCAAGGCTGCTGGATTTTCTCCATATCTGTAAGGTATTTCGACGCCATGGCACGACGGCGTGCCTGTGATCGAATGGGCATCGCGCATCGAGGCCCGCAAGCCGCGGATGCACGGCGTGGTGCACGAGGCGAGACGACACGGCCAGGCCTGCAGTCACGGCCGAAAACCCTGTGTTATCAAGGCGCGTGTTCGGCCCTTTGACGTGACAGTTCATCCGACTTGTCCGGCGGCACCGACGACAAGCCACGTTTGTAAAGGATTCCGACACAGGATGGAAATCACCTGTCCTTGGCCTTTGCGGCGTGAAACGGCGAAGGCCACGAAGACGAGATCGACGTGTTTCAGTTTCGACGCTCCATCGCCGATGCCTGCGGCAGGGCGCAGCGGATGGGTGAAGAACAGGGTCGCGCAGTGCCTGAAGGCGATCGCACACAAACGAATCTCGTGCCTGACCCCGCTATGGGAGAGCGCCGAAACTTGCGAGTGCTCGTCGCCCGCTGCGACCACGCAGTGCGGACCGCGCATAGCCAAGCCGTAAAAACACGAGCCCATATCCCGACGCACACAGGTCGCGCAGGGCCGACCCCAGACACGAGAGCGCCCCCTGAAAGACCGGCTCGATGGATACGAACCCAAGGCCGAGTACTCCCGCCGCCGCATATGGCTGAACCGACAGCCCGTCCAGAGTGGCCTCGAGCCATACGCGCTGCAAAGCGCGGCCACCCGCAAGCACATCGGATCGTGCCGTGGACGGAATGACGAGCAGACAAAGACCGGGCGACAACCGGATTGGCAGGTAGGCCGAGCGCCACCCCAAAACCGACGCCGCGCACAGCCGGTTGAGCATGGTCATCATGGCGGGACGACGCAGCGCCTGGAAGACCGGGCGCAACGGCGGCTCCACGGCCAGCGCCGCCGGGGCCAGACCTTCCTCGCAGGCGGCGTGCCAGCCAACGGGAAAGCGGATACTTGAAAACAGTTCCGCGTGCAGCGTCGGGCTCCTGAAACGCAGCGTCTCGGCCTGCCTGACGACGTTGAGTGCGGCTTTTCTCTCGCGCGGTGTCTGTGGCCAATAAAGCCGCTGCCCGGGAATCTGCCGGGCCCGGGCATTCAGGCGCGTCTGCGTATCGGTGGTGATCGGGCCGCTCCAAGGGAAGCGGCGGTCGGTGTGGCGCTGGTCGATGGCACCAGCCAGCGGCTCGGGTTGGTCACCCTCGGGATCGCGGCGCCAACGGATGCGGGCGACCCACAGCTCGTCGTCGGGGTGCGGGAAAGTCTGCAGGTCCGCCACATAACCGAGCGTCCGCGCGTGGATGATCATGTTTTCCAGGCACGCGCCAGCGGCCAGGTCACTGAGCACATATCGGGTATCGGATACGCGGCCGCTACGGCTCGCGTCGATTCGAAGGTCCAGGTCGTCGCCGCACCACGCAAACCGCCACGGCTGCGAATTATCCGCCGAGGGCGCGGCGATGCCCGCGCGCAGAATGGCTGCTTTTGTATGCCGGTTCACGGCCCGCGCCCGTTCATGTATTACAACCGTGTGATTTGATGCAGAACGCAAGATCAGCAAGTATTCCGCCCGGTTACGCTTACTTTTATGTACCCGACATTCAGCTCGCCCGCCCAAGCACTATACGCGGGGATAAATGCATCCAGCAAAATTCGCCCCCTTTCAAGAAACAAAACCATAAATCATTGATGTCAAGTCGATGGCTTCCGCTGTCTCCAGTACGCTGGATGGTCGCCTCGTTTGTGCTTATCTGAAAAAAACCAAGGGACCCGCGCGACGCCTGAGGGCGGCGACGCTGTGTCCCGGAACCGTCCCCACCCAGTTGCCGTTGACGACATGGCTGCCGGCACTGTTCTTATTCACCCCATGGAGACCAACTTGGCCGCCTTGGGACTGATTCGTTACCTGGCGGAGTGCTATCGCACGGCATGGTGTCTCAAGCACAAGCTGATGCAGCCCATGCAAACCCACGAAGCCATCCACCACCCGGGTGGCCTGGCCATCCAGATTGACGACACCTGCTTGGGTGGGAACGTAACCGGGAAACGCCGGGCGCGGCTCGGAGAACAAGCGCCCCTCGTGATCGCGGTGTCCTCCGATGCTGGAGGTCGCCCGGGTCTGGTCATCGTGGAACCGCTCAGCGGATTCAACAGCAAAGCCCGAACGACTGCACGCCGGCTTGAGCCTGACATCGAGGTTTGCAGTGACCGTTTGGGCGCCTTCCGGGCTGCCATCGATCACAACCAGGGGCCCGGGCCCAGGCCTACGCCGTGATCGACATCGGCGGTCGATGTGCAGTTTTACCAAACCGGAGCACGCGTCGGCTCAACACCAGTGTGTGGCAACCTCTAAACGTTCGCTGGATGCGACTCCCACGCGTTTCGCGCCTTCGAGCAAGTATTTGCGGGGGTTATCTCGCCGAAGTCCAGTGCCGGTTCACCCGCACCTTCAACCTGAAGGTCAGGGTGTCACCGCTGCTGCTGACGGCCACCTTCTGCCAGCCATGACCACCCTGCACGCTGCGCAGCGTACCGATCTTCGATTGCCGACATGCGACGCGAAACAGGATACGGTTGAGGATGATCACGTTTCCGAAAGTTTTTGCGTCTTTACCCGCTATTTTGACATACAATTCACACAATGATAGCACGATCATAGCGCATGATTCATCCAATCATCGCATAATGTAAAAAAAATGGGGTATAGCGCTCCACGGTGGGCATTGATCGTCTCTGAACGACCAAAGGCATGGAGATGGCCCGCGACACACACCTGATCAGGTTCGTTGCTCAGCCATGATAGTTTCCGACAACCCGCAAGCTTGGTTCTGGTCAAGGATCGCAAAGTATCGCGGCGCACATCAACCGCGGCAGCATCGCGGCCAAATGGAACCGGCGATCGAAGTAATACCACGCCGCGGCGGCGTGGCGGCGTGGCGGCGAGCATGATTGCACTGCTTGACGGTCTAATGGCGCCCGCTCGTGGCGCGCTTGACGTTGGCCAACACCCCATTGACCCAGCACGCTCCTGGCGCTCGGCAGACGGTCTTGCCGTCGTTGCGCTCACCGCAGAGGCAAGTGTCGTCAACTGTACGAGACCGCCCAAACGCCGCGGCGCTTCGCCTTCGGCCATGGCCAGCATGACTTTGTGCGTGATCGGCCACACCGCGTTGCAGGCCGCGTCCCGATGACGTGTCCATTGCAGCACCGACAAATCCGTCTTGGCCGACCCGGGCAAACGCGGGGCCAACGTCCATGTGATCACGAAGTGGTATGCCTCGAAGCAACATGCCGCCGATCGGAGACTGAAACATGAACCAAATAAGATCGGCAGAAATGCCCGCGACAGTCATCGACATCACGGCGCATCTCGCGCGATCAGCGGTGCGCAGCAGCGCGCCGTCGTGTTTTTGCGCGACCAGCCTTGAACAGGTGGAATCGGCCTGGCGGTTGGTATATCAACGCTACTCACAAATGGGTCTGATCGACGAAAACCCGTTTGGCATTCATACCGCCCCCACTGCCGTGGGACAGCATGCATGCGTGATATGGGGGCCGGAAGGGCCGGAAGTCGGCTATACGATGACGCTGTTCCGCGACAATCCCATGGGGCTCGCGTTGGATAGCGTATACGCACCTTATCTGGATGAACTGCGCCGAAAGGGGCACCGCCTGCTTGAGGTGGGGATGCTGGCGGATCGTCGACAGGGTGCTTCACGCGGCGTCGGAGCCCTGTTCAGCATGATGCGCTGGGCCATACACTATGGATTGCACACCAATTTGACCGATATCGTTATCGGCGTGCATCCGCGGCATGCCCAGTTCTACATGCGTTGTTACGGCTTCGAAGAATTCGCGCCACCGACAAGCTACGCCTTGGTGCGGAACAACCCGGTGGTACTCTTGCGCCTCTCTCTGCTCGAGGAGCTGGCGAAAGACGAGTTGCCGCGAGGGCTCGCTGATGCGCGCGACAACCCACTACCCGGCAATGCATTCTCGGATCGCTTCGCGTTTGAGCCGGAGCAACTGCACGGCTCCCTAATAGCGGGCTTTTTGAAAGCCCGCTATTGCATTGACCCGACCGAGCCGGCTGCTGGTTACCCAAGTTCCGCAGTTCGCGCCCGAAATTACGGGTAGTTCGGCCTGGCCAGTTCCTGCCGGTGTTTCACCGTGCCTGCCGGCACCGGACAACGCTGCTCAGCGGCACGATCTTCGAGGCCGCCAAGCTGCCGCTGCGTACCTGGATGCTGGCCCTTCCATCTGCTTACGTCGAGCAAGACCAACATGGTGCCGCTGGAGCTGACGCGGCACCTGGGCGTCAACTACAAAGCGGCCTGGCGGATCAAGCATAAGGTCATGCGGGTGATGGCCGAGCGCATGGCGCCGCGCCAGTTGCCCCGCTTCGTCCAATCGACGCCTACCCGGCCGGCGAGCGCAACGGCGGCAAGCGGGGTGCGGCACGGGGAACAAACAGACCTTCCTGATCGCGGTGCAGACCGGTCATACTTTGGACCATCCGACCTACGCGGTGATCGAACCGGTTCGCCGCTTCGACGACGACAGCGTCAAGGCCTGGCAGGCGTACCATCTGGCGCCCGACGTGGAGGTCTTCAGCAATGGTTTGTTCTGTTTTCGCCGTTTCGCCGATGCTGGCCATGCGCATACGGTACCGGAGGCTGCAAGGCGACGCGCCGACTGTGAGGTCTGCGGCGCGCGCTGGATCAACATCGTGCTGGACAACGTCCAACGCGCGATCAGCGGCAGCTACCATGCGATCCGCCAGGGCAAGTATGCACGGCACTATCTGGCTGAAGCGGCATACCGTTTCAACCGCCGATTTCGACTGCGCGAGATGCTGCCGCGACTGGTGCGTGCGATGGTGCTGCGCAAGCCGCATCCCGAGTCGACCTTGCGCTTGGCGAGCAATTTTTCATGGCTGAGAGTAAGGGCTAATCAGGTAAACTCTTCACTCGCACGTCCAAGCACACCACCGGAACCCCTATCGGATCAGCCAAGGAAGCTCCATGCAATCACTGGACAGCACCAAGATCGCCATCATCGGACTGGGCTACGTGGGTCTTCCGCTGGCGGTGGAATTCGGCAAGCGCTATGACACTGTCGGTTTCGACATCCGCGCCGGCCGCGTCGATGAACTGCGCACCGGCCGCGACAGCACGCTGGAAGTGGATGCGGCCGAACTGGCGGCTGCGCGGCGGCTGCGCTTCAGCGCATCGCTGGACGACATCCGACACTGCAGCGTCTACATCGTCACCGTACCCACCCCCATCGACAGCGCCAAGCGCCCCGACCTCACCCCGCTGATCAAGGCCAGCGAAGCCATCGGCAGCATCCTCAAACCCGGCGACGTGGTGATCTACGAATCCACCGTCTACCCCGGCTGCACCGAAGAAATCTGCGTCCCCATCCTGGAACGCACCTCCGGCCTCGACTACGCTACCAGCACCGCTCCCGCTCTAGCCGAACACTGGACACCGAACGCCGAACACCGCCCTTCCGCTGCGTCCGTCCCCCTCGAAAACCGAAAACCGAAAACCGAAAACTTCTCCTGCGGCTACAGCCCCGAACGCATCAACCCCGGCGACAAACAACACCGCGTCACCACCATCCTCAAAGTCACCTCCGGCTCCACCCCGGCAACGGCCGACTTCGTCGATGCGCTATACGCCAGCATCATCACCGCCGGCACCCACAAGGCCAGCTCCATCAAAGTCGCCGAGGCCGCCAAGGTGATCGAGAACACCCAACGCGATCTCAACATCGCGCTGGTCAACGACCTGGCCATCCTGTTCAACAAGCTCGGCATCGACACGCTGGAAGTGCTGGAGGCGGCCGGCACCAAGTGGAACTTCCTGCCGTTCCGCCCCGGCCTGGTCGGTGGCCACTGCATCAGCGTCGATCCCTACTACCTCACCCACAAGGCGCAGGAAGTGGGCCATCACCCGGACGTAATCCTCGCCGGCAGGCGCACCAACGACAGCATGGGTCCGTACATCGCCAGCGAGGTGATCCGCCTGATGGTGCGCAAGGGCATCAACCCGGTCGGCGCGCGCATCCTGGTGCTGGGCCTGGCCTTCAAGGAAAACTGCCCCGACCTGCGCAATACCCGCGTGGTGGACATTGTGCAGGCGCTGACGGGCTACAACACCCGCGTCGATATCCATGACCCCTGGGTCGACGCCGAAGAAGCGCACAACGAATACGGCATGGAGCTGCTTGCCCAGCCAGTCGACGGCACCTATGACGCAGTGATTCTGGCTGTCGGCCACCGGGAATTCGCCAGCATGGGAGCGGGCGCTATCCGTGCGTTGGGCAAGGCCGAATCTGTCCTTTATGACGTGAAGTATGTGCTGCCGCGTGAGGCTGTCGACGGGAGATTGTGATGAGTGACTTGGTCAAGGCACTTCCAGTCGCACTCAAGGAACGTATTCTGGCGTCTCGCCAGAGCTGGTTAGTTACGGGTGCAGCGGGTTTCATCGGTTCCAATCTTGTCGAGGCACTCCTTGAACTGGGCCAGCATGTGGTTGGCCTGGACAATTTCGCTACGGGTTACCAGCGCAATCTTGATGAAGTTGAACAGATCGTGGGGGCACAGGCATGGTCACGTTTCCATTTCATCACGGGCGACGTCCGCAGTATCGAAGACTGCCGTAAGGCGTGTGCAGGCGTACAGCACGTACTGCATCAGGCGGCGCTGGGATCGGTGCCTCGCTCGATTGAAGATCCGTTGGCGATACATGACACCAATTGCTCCGGCTCACTCAACATGCTGGTGGCTTCGCGCGATGCCAAGGTAGGGAGTTTTACCTATGCCTCCAGTAGTGCCACCTATGGCGATCACCCCGGGCTGCCCAAGGTGGAGGATCAGATTGGCAGTCTCCTGAGCCCTTACGCCGTAACGAAATATGTCAATGAGCTGTATGCCCGCGTTTTTGCACGCTGCTACGGTTTCAATACGATCGGCCTGCGTTACTTCAACGTATTCGGTCCGCGACAGGATCCCGATGGTGCGTATGCAGCGGTCATTCCCAAGTGGATAGACAGCCTCATCAAGGGCGAGCCAGTGTTCATCAATGGTGACGGTGAGACCAGCCGCGATTTTTGTTATGTCTCAAACGTGGTGCAGGCGAACTTGTTGGCTGCGACGACGGAAAACCCCATGGCCATGAATCAGGTTTACAACGTAGCGGTTGGCGACCGTACGACACTCAACGAGCTTTACTCCCAGCTTCAGGTCAATCTGCTGCCGTACTACGCGCATCTACAAGATGCACAGCCCGTGTATCGCGAGTTTCGCGCGGGTGATGTTCGCCATAGTCTGGCCGACATAAGCAAGGCAGCTGCGCATCTGGGTTTCACGCCTACGCAAAACATTGGGCAAGGGTTGGCCTTGGCGATGCCTTGGTATATGAAACCCCGGGCCTAGCAGCCTGTCGGACTTTGCTGGTCGAGGCGAGAATTTGGCTGTGCGAGGACAGACTACGATGCTTCTTGATCCATGGTGGTTCCATGGACCAAGAAGCGGCGGAAATCTGGACCGCACAGCCGGATTCGCAGCCCGGCCGAGCAAAGTCCGACAGGCTGCTAGGGAAATCGAATGGAAAGTGGTGCCGCCACCAACCCACGCAGCTTGTGGAGAAACGCCCGTCTCGAACTGGGCATGGCGGCGATGGCGGTGCTGGTGGGTATCGTGGCCAGGTTCGGTGCGGTGGCCTTCCGCCAACTGATTGCACTGTTTCACAACCTGTTCTTCTTCGGCCATCTGGGACTGGCGTATGACACGCTGGTGCATACCGCAGCCAGCCGCTGGGGGGCAGCGATCATCGCGGTACCGATCGTCGGTGCGCTGCTGGTAACGTTCCTGGTCAACACTTTCGCGCCAGAGGCCAAGGGGCATGGCGTACCGGAGGTCATCGACGCCGTGCATTTCAAGCGCGGTGTCATCCGCGCGCCGGTGGCGCTGATCAAGGCCTTGGCCTCGTCCATTTCCATCGGTTCCGGCGGCGTGGTCGGGCGCGAGGGGCCGATCATCCAGATCGGCGCGACCTTCGGATCGATCCTGGCGCAGTGGACGAACATTCCGGAGTGGCAGCGGTTGGCGCTGATCGCTTGCGGTGGTGGCGCGGGGATTGCGGCCACCTTCAACACGCCCTTGGGCGGGGTACTCTTCGCGGCGGAGATCCTGCTGGTGGAGATCAGCGCGCGTACCCTGATTCCTGTGATGATCGCCACTGGCACCGCCAGCCTGATCGGTCGCGTGTTCTTTGGCGACCATCCGTCTTTCCTGGTGCCACAGCTTGCCCTCGATCACCAGGCGTTGGGGCCGGGCCCGGCGTTGCTCGCCTATGTGCTGCTGGGACTGCTGACCGGGGGGGCGGCGATGCTCTTCACGCGATCGCTCTACTGGTTCGAGGATCTGTTCAAGCGCGTGCCGGGCAATGACTATGTGCGGCACGTGCTGGGCATGACCCTGGTGGGCGCGATCATGTTCGTGATGCAGCAACAGCACCGTCACTACTACATCGAGGGGGTCGGCTACGCCACCATCCAGGATGTGCTCAACGGTGGATTGAAAGCGGGTGGCCTGTTGCTGCTGCTGGCCGCACTGAAGCTGTTGGCGACCTCGCTGACCCTGGGTTCCGGCGCCTCCGGTGGCATTTTCTCGCCGGCGTTGTTCATCGGCGCCACGCTCGGCGCGACATTCGCTGCCGGTGTGCATGTGGTGTTTCCGGCAGTGGACGTCAGCCAGGTCACCGCCGCCGTGATCGGCATGGCGTGCCTGGTTGGCGCGAGTACCGGCGCAGCGGTCACCGCGGTAGTGATGACCTTTGAAATGACGCAGGACTACCACGTCATCATCCCGTTGATCATCGCCGTATCGGTGGCCTATTCGATGCGTCGCCTGCTGCTGGTGGATACCATATATACCCTGAAGCTGAGCCGTCGCGGCAAGCGCATCCCGATGGCGATCCAGAGCCAGTTGTATCTGGCGCGTAGCGCGCTGGAATTCGTCGGCGCGCCGTTCATGTGCCTGGACTCGAAAGCCACGCTGGGAACCGCGCTGGCGCAGCGGCGGCAGTGGCAACCGACGCCGCGCGTGGTGCTGCTGAATGAAGGCGTGTTGGTCGGCGTGGTATCGGCACGTACGGTGCGCGCGGCCGAGCAAGGCATGGCCGTGGACACGCCGCTGTGCGAACTGGCTGACCCCCGGGTGGTGGTGGTCGTGGCCTTGATCCAGGTATTCGATCTGATCGCCGTGATGCGCGGCGAGCGCTGCCGCAATGCAGTCATGACCCGCGACGGCAGGCTCACTGACGCTGCCAGTGTGGTCGGCGTGGTGACCTGGGAGGATCTCGTCGAAAGCGCCAACCT
>DATKVA010000163.1:0-52084 GCA_035530315.1 Rhodanobacter sp.
GACTGGGTGTTGTTGACTCGCCCGCTGACGCCGAACTTCGCCCCCAGCTCGCGGGTGAAGTTGTCGGTGGCGATCACGATGCGCGACTCGATCAGCACCTGTTGCACCGGCTTGTCCAGTACCGCGATCAGCGCGCGTATCTGCTTGATCTTCTCCGGCGTGTCGTTGAGCAGCAACGTGTTGGTGCGTTCGTCGAAGGAGACGCTGCCGCGCGGCGAAAGGAAGCCGCGGGATGCGTTGGCGCCGCCACTGCCGCCGCCGCCCTGCAGGCTGCCGCTGGTCAGCAGCTTGGCGATATCCGAGGCCTTGCCGTAGCTGATCGGAATGTAGTCGGCGACCAGCTCGGCGTTGTCCTGCTCCTTCAGCCTGGCGTTGGCGACATCCTCCTCGTATTTGGCCAGCTCGGCCTGCGGCGCGACCCAGATCACGTTGCCGTTGCGCCGTTTGTCCAGGCCCTTGGCACGCAGGATCACGTCCAGTGCCTGGTCCCACGGCACATTGACCAGGCGCAGCGTGACGCTGCCGCCGACGCTGTCCGAGGCGACCAGATTGAGCCCGGAGATATCGGCGATCAACTGCAATGCCGAGCGTACCGGGATGTCCTGGAAATTGAAGGTGACCCGCTTGCCGGTATATTTCGGCTTCTGGTCGAGCTGAGCCAGTCGGTCCACCTTGGTCCCGGCTTTCTTCGGCGCCACTTCGACCACATACTGGTCAGGGGTCTGGTAGGACGAGGTCTCGACGTCGCCCTTGATCGCGATTTCCATTTCGGCGCCGCCACCGATGCCGGCATGCGTCACGATGGATTGCACCGGCGTGGCGAAGTCCAGCGTATCCAGCCGCTGGGCAAGCCTGGCAGGCAGGCTGGCATGGTCGATATGGACCAGCACCTTGTCGTCCTTGCGCGTCATCTGCGCATTCGCACCACTGCCGCTGAAACTGATCAGTACCCGGCCTTCGCCATTCGGGCCGCGGCGGAAATCGATGTTGGAAATGGCCGGGCCATTCATCGACGAAGGTAGTGTCTTGGAGGGATCGATGGTGGCTGCCGTAGTGACGGCCTGATCCGCGGTGCCGTTGTTGACGGTCAGCACCAGGCTGTTGCCTTCGACCCGCGAGCGATAGGTCGACTCGCGCATCAGTTCGACCACCACCCGCGTACGACCGCCGGCAGACACCGCGGACACGCCGGACGTCGAGCCCTTGCCGATATCCTGGTGGCGCGGGGCCGCATTGTCGGTATCGGCGAAATCGACGGCGATGCGCGGCGGATTGCTGGTGGTGAATATCTTCGGCTGCGGCACCGGACCATTGGCGAAGTCCATGTGCAACTCGACGTTGCCGCCAGGCAACGTGTCATAGCGGATGTCTTTCAGCGTCGAACTGGCTGCCATCGCGGCACTGGCCCAGCTCGCGCCGGCAAGCAGCAACAGGCCCACAAGGATGTAACGGCTCGCATGGCGCATGACACGGCCCCGAACGGATTGAAATTGGTTGCTCATTGCATCAGCCCCTGTCTACCTATTTCTCGGCGAGCGCGATGCTGGCCGGACGTTCCATCCAGCCACCACTGCCGTTGGATATCAACTCGACCAGATCTATATGGTCCTCGCTGATCGCGGTGACGTGCCCGTAGTTCTGACCCATGTATTCGCCACGGTGGACACGATGAATCACGCCACCAGGATCCTTGATCAACACTTCCATGTTCGCGCCGGTACCGACGGTGCCGACCATTTTCAAGCTGTCCAGCGCGAACATTTCCAGTGGCTGCTTGGCCCGATTGGCATCCGGCCGCGGGCCATTGCTGGTGTTGCTGGGTTGCAATTCGGCGGTGCTCGCACTGAACGGATCGCGCTTGCCCTGATCGTCGTACTTGAAGGTTTCGAATGTCTTGATCACCGGCAATGGCTGGATCGGAGCGCCTCGCTTGGCCTTCTCCTGAGCCACCCAGCTGCGCAGATCCGACATGCCGCGGGTGCAGCCACCGAGGACCAGCGCGGCACCCAGCATCAACGATATCCGAACCGCGCGGGCCGGTTTGTTGGCAGCAAACTTGTTCATTTCCGCCCCCCGGCCGCGGCTTTACCTGAAGTCTTGCTCTGCGCCGCGCTTTCCGCATCGTCCAGGTAACGATAGGTTTTTACCGTACCCTGCAGCACAAGTTGACCGTTCGCGGGGGAACCATCCTTGGTTGCCGCTACCGGCGTCAGCGATACATCGTGCAGGGTCAGGATGACCACCCGCGGCAACGAAGCCACGCCACTGATGAACGCGCCGAACTGATGGTAGGTACCGGTCATCCGCAGGGTAATCGGCTTTTCGGCGTAGAAATCCTTGGGTGTTTCCGGACCGGGCTCGAACAGCTCGGTTTCCAGCCCCGCGGACAACGCGGTCTGCGAGATGTCGACCAGCAGTTCGGGCATTTCCGTCTTGCTCGGAAGCTGGCGCAGCAACTGGCGCAGCATGTCCTGCATCTCGTCGAGCTGCTTTTGCAGCGCATCGAGATTGACGGCCTTGGCCTGCTTGGTCACGAACTCCTGCTTGAGCTGATCCTCCTTGCCCGCCAGCGTGGTCAGGCTGTCCTGCTGGTCACTGATGTAGAAATACCAGCCCAGCAGCACAACGAAAGCGAACAGCAGTGCGAGGAAGAACAGCTTGACCGACTGCGGCCAGCCGCCGACATTGTTGCGATCGAGATTGCGAATGTCGTCGAGGAACTTCATGACCTGGCTCCTCCCATGGCTGGCGCAGTCGCGGGTTTGGCCTGCGGCTTGCCTTGGGCCGTGGGGGACTTCACCGGCATGGCCGCCCCGGTGGTTGTGCCGGCGGCCGGCCCGGACGAGGCATCGGAGGCGGCTTTTTCGTCCGACTTGGGCTGGCTCAAGGTCACATTCAAGCCGAAGGTATACGGCATGCGGCCGGCGTTGTGGGTGTTTTCAGTTTTTCTCAGATCGGCATGCCCCATCCACGGCGAGGCCTCGATGTTGCGCATGTATTCGGCCACGCTGGCGTTGGACTGCGCCACACCATCGAGCGACATGGACTGTCCGCTCTGTTTCAGGCCGGTCAGGCGCACGCTGCTGGGAATCGTCTTCACCAGCTCATCGAACAGGTGAACCATCTGCGAGCGATCCGACTGCAGCTCCTCGATGATCTGCTTGCGCGCCAGCAGGTGCTCACGCACCTTTTCGAGATCCTTGATCTTGGCAATGCGCACATCGAGCTGCTTGATCTCGGTTTGCAGATACGTGTTGCGCTCGTTCTGGTTGTCGATGCGCTCGCCCATCCAGAATCCCCAAAGCAGCAGAAACGCCAGTGCCGCCACAAACGCGGCGCCAAGCTGCATGTAGAACTCACGTTCGCGCTGTTTGCGCCGTTCGGCGCGCCACGGAAGTAGATTGACATGTGCCATCAGTCGAAACTCCTCAGAGCGAGGCCGACCGCGATCATCAGCGCGGGCGCATCCTGGGCCAGCGACTGCGCCTGTACCCGGGGCGACAGCGACATGCGGGCCAGCGGGTTGGCGACGGCACAAGGCACACCGAGTTGATCCTCCAGCATCGAACCGAGCCCCTCGATCGAGGCGCAGCCACCGGCCAGCACCACCTGATCGACCTTGCTGTATTCGCTGCCGGCAAAGAAGAACTGCAGCAGGCGGCTGATCTGCTGGATCAGCGACTCCTTGAACGGCTCCAGCGCTTCGGTTTCATAGGATTCGGGCAGACCACCCTTGCGCTTGGCCCGACCGGCCTCCTCATAGGAAAGGCCGAACCGGCGCATGATTTCGTCGGTCAGCTGTTTGCCGCCGAAGACCTGTTCGCGCGAATAGATGGTGCGCTGATTGCGCAGGACCGACAGGGTAGTCATGGTGGCGCCGATGTCGACCATGGCCACCAGCGCGTCGCGTCCGACACTGAGCTGGTCCGCCACCATCACGAAAGCGTTCTCCATCGCGAACGCCTCGACGTCGATCACGCCGGCGGTGAGCCCACCCAGTTCCAGCGCAGCCACGCGCATGTCGACGTTCTCGGTGCGCGAGGCGGCCAGCAGAATGTTGTTCATGTCCGGGTTGTCGCGCACCGGCCCGACGATCTCGTAATCGAGGCTGACTTCATCGATCGGATAAGGGATGTACTGGTTTGCCTCGACCTGGATCTGGCCTTCAAGATCATCCTCGGAAAGGTCGCTGGACATCGGGATGATGCGGGTGATGACCGCCGACCCGGCCACTGCCGCCGCCGCATGCTTGAGCTTGGAGCCCGAACGCGCCAGCGCGCGACGAATCGCGTCTCCCACTGCCTCGACTTCGACAATGGTCTTTTCAACCACGGCATTGGGTGGCAGCGGTTCGACCGCGTAGTGTTCAACACGGTAACGGCCGCCCGTTTGACTGAGCTGCAGCAGCTTGACGGCGGTCGAACTGATGTCGACGCCGATCAGCGCTGGCTTCTTGGGTGTAAAGAGCCCCACGGTGTTTCCCCCTTGCCGCTGACGCCCGCAACCAGGATTCTGGCGAGATGCACAGCGGCATTAAATCGAAAAATTAACGCAATGGCAACGGCCTACGTGAACTTTCTCAAGTAATTGACGTGAAGTCCACCACATTTACAAGCTTGGCCCGGATGGCGCGTCCCTTGCTTGTGTCGGCCTCGTCTCATGCTGATGAATACTGCTGCATCTATACTCTGCCATGTTTTGACTCAGGTCTCGCTATCCCCACACCATGCAAATTCTCAAGCGTTTGTTGCGCTGGGCACTGATCCTGGCTGTTTCCGGTTTGCTTCTGGCAGTTGTCGCGACAGGTGTGGCGTACTGGCTGATCGCACCCAGGTTGCCGTCGGTAGCGGTCCTCAAGGACTACCACATGCAGGTGCCGTTGCGCGTCGAGAGCGCCGACGGCAAGCTGATTGCCACCTTTGGCGAAACGCGGCGCATACCGGTGGCCATCGCCGACGTGCCCGCGCGTCTCAAGCACGCGGTCCTGTCGGCGGAGGACGCCGACTTCTATCACCATCCCGGATTTGACTGGCGCGGCATCGCCCGCGCCGCCTGGCACGTGATCGTGACCGGCGGCGACAAGGGGCCCGGTGGATCGACGATCACCCAGCAGGTCGCGCGCAACTTCTTCCTGAGCCCTGAAAAACTCTATTCGCGCAAGCTCACCGAGATCTTCATCGCCGTCAACATCGAGCATGTGCTCACCAAGGACCAGATCCTCGAGCTCTATCTCAACAAGATGTTTCTGGGGCATCGCTCGTACGGCGTGGCTGCGGCAGCGGCCTATTACTATGGCAAGACGCTGGATCAGCTGACGATAGCCGAATGCGCGATGATCGCCTCATCGTTCCAGCTGCCCTCGGTGGTCAATCCGATCAACAACCCGAAACGCGGAATCGCCCGGCGCAACTGGGTGATCGGCGAGATGCTCAGGCATGGCTACATCACCAAGGCGCAGTACGAACAGGCCATTGCCGAACCGAACCATGCCTACCCGCACGAACAGCCGATCCAGGTGGATGCGCCCTATCTGGCGGAGATGGTTCGTCGGCAGGTTCTGGACCGGTTCGGCAATGACGCACTCACCGAAGGCTACGTGGTCAAGACCACCGTTCAAAGCGCCCGCCAGCAAGCGGCCGTTGCCGCGCTGCGCGACGGCTTGATCGCCTATGACCACAGGCATGGCTGGCGCGGACCCGAAGGCCACCAGGATCTGCCCGCCAACCCCAGCGCACAGTACGATGAGCGCCTGCTCTCCAGCTATATCAGCGTTTCGGGCATGCAACCGGGCCTGGTCACGGATAGCAACGAACAGGAAGCTACCGTCTTTCTGTCCAGCCAACAGAGCGTGAAACTCGATCTGGCCGCGGTGCACTGGGCCCGGCCCTACATCAGTGACGACCGTACCGGCGCTGCGCCAGTCAGCGTCAACAGCGTACTCAAGCGCGGCGACATCATCCGCGTGTCGCGTGATGCCAAAGGCAAGTGGCAGCTCGACCAGATCCCCGCCGCGCAGGCGGCACTGGCGTCCATCAGCCCGGAGGATGGCTCGATCCAGGCACTGGTCGGCGGCTTCAACTTCTCGCGCAGCAAGTTCAACCGCGCGGTGATGGCAGCACGCCAGCCCGGCTCGAGTTTCAAGCCCTACTTCTACTCGGCTGCATTCGAACGCGGCTTCACGCCGGCCTCGATCATCAACGACGCACCGCTGGCGCTGCCCGATCCCTCGCGCCCGAACGGCATCTGGACTCCGTCCAATGACGACGGAAAATTCGCCGGCCCCATGCGCCTGCGCGAGGCACTGGTGCAATCGAAGAATCTGGTTTCGATACGCCTGCTCAATGCCATCGGCGTGCCGTATGCACGCGAGTACGTCACCCGCTTCGGCTTCCCGCTCGACGCCATACCGCCGAACCTGACGATGGCGCTCGGCACGGCCTCGGTATCGCCGATGAGCATGGCCCGTGGCTATGCGGTGTTCGCCAATGGCGGATACCTGGTCACGCCGTATTTCATCAGCGAGATCGATGACCGCAACGGCAAACCGGTGTATCTGGCCAACCCGGCACGTGCCTGCCGCAATTGTCAGGAACGCCTGCTGGATACGCGTCCACCCGGCCCCCCGCCCGCCGAAATGGCCAAGACTCCGGCCAACGGCGTAGCCACCGCGGGCACGTCGCCGGCAGCGGCAAGCAGTATCGACGGCGTAGGCGAAGCGGTGTTGCCGGCCGACATCCATGACAACAGCGACCATCCACCGGTGCTGGCGCCCCAGGTCATCGACACGCGCAACGACTACCTGATGACCTCGCTGATGAAAGACGTGATCCTGCGCGGCACCGGGTCAGCCGCCCGCGCTCTGAATCGTGCCGATCTGGCCGGCAAGACCGGCTCGACCAATGACCATCGCGACGCCTGGTTCGTCGGTTTCAACGGCGACCTGTCCACTGCCGTGTGGGTCGGCTTCGACGATTACGCCTCGCTGGGTCGCGGCGAATTCGGTGCCAAGGCCGCATTGCCGATCTGGATGGATTACATGGGTACGGTGCTGAAGGGCCTGCCGCTGAATACGTTGCCGATGCCGCCGGGCATCACGGCTGTACTCATCAACCGCGAGAGCGGCCTGCCAACCTCGTCGAACGATCCGGACAGCATGACCGAATGGTTCAAGGTGGAGGATGTCGATCGCCTGCGCGCCCAGGCTGCCCAGCAGAAGGAGCAGGAACAGCAGCACGCCTACGACATCTTCTGAGCGCCGGATGCGGCGGGCCGGCCCGGATCATCGACAAAGTCGGCCTGCACGGTGGGTTTCGCCAATGCGAGCCAGTGGTCTATCCTGTGGCAGTGCCAACGATCGATGAGGAAAGCGCCATGTCCCGAGGCGAACACCACCGCATCCATGCACATGATCGTCAACAGCGCAATCGTCTGCGCGTCGCCCAGGAAGCCGCACGCCTGATGAGCGAGCACGGGATTCGCGATTTCCATCGCGCCAAGCTCAAGGCAGCCGAACGGCTGGGCATTCTCGATACGCAGGCGTTGCCGCGCAATGCCGAGATCGAGCAGGCGCTGCGCGAACACCAGCACCTGTTTCTCGCCGACAGCCAGCCCCGGTCACTGCGGGTTCGGCGCGAAGCCGCGATCGAGGCCATGCGCTTTCTCGCCGCATTCGAGCCGCGACTGGTCGGCGCGGTACTCGAGGGCACCGCCGATGCGCATTCGGCGGTATGCCTGCACGTGTTCAGTGACGACCCCGATGCCGTCGAACTGTTTCTGCGCGAACAAGGCGTGCCGATCGAAACGGAAACGCGCCGGTTGCGCATCAACCGCGACGAGCAGGCCGAATACCCGGTGCTGCTGTTTGCCGCCGACCAACTGCCGTTCGATCTGACCGTGCTGCCCCGCAACGCCTTGCGCCAGGCTCCACTGGACCGGATCGACGACAGGCCGATGCGGCGCGCCACGCTGGCGCAGGTGGAAACCCTGCTGGGGGAGGATCACGAGGATGCGTTCGAGCAGCCACTGACCGCGGCCCTGTATTGAACCACCTGACGCAGCCTGCCCGCCCGAACATCCCGAAACCGGACGCCCGGGCAGTGCCGGGGCGTCCGATGGCTGTTTCGGCGGGTGCGCAGCCCGCCCGTCGGGATCAGCGCTTGCCCGTGGGCACGTAATCGCGAACGCCGGCGCCCGTGTAGATCTGCCGTGGACGGCCGATCCGCGAACCCGACGTTTCGTGCTGCTCGATCCAGTGCGCGATCCAGCCGGCGGTGCGTGCGATCGCGAACATCACCGTGAACATCTCGGCCGGGATGTTGAGTGCCTTGTAGATGATGCCGGAATAGAAATCGACGTTCGGATACAGCTTGCGCTCGACGAAGTAATCGTCCTTCAATGCCGCCTCTTCCAGCCGCATCGCCACCTCGAGCAATGGGTCGTTGACGCCCAGTTCGGCCAGGACCTTGTGGCACATCTCGCGGATGATCTTCGCGCGCGGGTCGAAGTTCTTGTACACCCGATGGCCGAAACCCATCAGGCGGAAGCTGTCGTTCTTGTCCTTGGCGCGCAGCACGGCCGACGCCACCTTGTCCGGCGTACCGATCTCCTCCAGCTGCTTGAGCACCGCTTCATTGGCGCCGCCATGGGCCGGCCCCCACAGCGCAGTGATGCCCGCCGCGATCGAGGCATACGGGTTGGCACCGGTCGAGCCGACCAGCCGCACCGTGGACGTGGAGGCGTTCTGCTCATGGTCGGCGTGCAGGATGAACAGCAGGTCGAGCGCCTTGGTCGCGACCGGGCTCAGCTTCAGCGGTTCGCTCGGCACCTCGAACATCATGTGCAGGAAGCGGTCGACATACTCGAGGTTGTTGCGCGGATATCGGAACGGCCAGCCGATCGAGTAGCGATAGCAGGCCGCGGCGATGGTCGGCATCTTGGCGATCAGGCGGACCGCTGCCATCTTGCGGTCTTCCGGGTCGTCGACATTCAAGTCATCGTGATAGAACGCCGACAGCGAGGCGACCGAGGCAGCCAGCATCGCCATCGGATGGGCGTCGTAGTGGAAGCCGTGGAAAAAATTGCGCTGGGCTTCGTGGATCATCGTGTGGTGCGTGATCTGATGTTCGAACTGGTCGAACTGCGGCTTGTCCGGAAGCTCGCCATTGAGCAGCAGATAGGCCACTTCGAGAAAACTGGAATGCTCCGCCAGCTGCTCGATCGGATAGCCGCGATACAGCAACACACCCGCATCGCCATCGATGTAGGTGATCGCGCTCTTGGTGCTGGCGGTGCTGCCGTAACCGGGATCGTAGGTGAAATGACCGGTGTCCTTGTAAAGCGTGCCGATATCGATGCATGCCGGGCCAAGCGTGCCGCTGATCAACGGCAGTTCACTGCTGCGGTTGCTCGATGCATCCAACAGCTTGACGGTCTTGGGATCGGACACGGAAATCTCCTTCATTTTGATTGATCGCTGCCTGGAACCACCGCGATGGACGCGTCGGCCGGCGAGGGGAATGCTTGGCGAAGTACGCCGGGGAAAGCATGCTTTGCCTCGGACACCGCAGTGTCTGGCATCGGTGATTATCGCATAAGGCCCGGCCGACATTCGGTCGCGTACATTCGACGGGCCTGACCGGATCGCACACGCGAAAAAACACGGGGCAAGCTCGCGCCTGCCCCGTGTTTCGCATCGAATCCGGCCCGCCACCGAGGGAACGGTGGCCGCACCATCGCTTACTCTTTGACCGAGCCGGCGTAGCGACGACGGAACTTGTCGACGCGACCGCCGATGTCCAGCGTCTTCTGCTTGCCGGTGTAGAACGGGTGCGAATGGCTGGAGATGTCCACCTTGATCAGCGGGTACTCATTGCCGTCTTCCCACTTGATGGTCTCCTTGCTGGACATGGTCGACTTGGTCAGAAACGAAAAGTCGGACGACAGATCCTGGAACACCACCGGGTTGTAGGTCGGATGGATATCGGGCTTCATGATGGCGTACTCTAAAACGGTGGTAGTCAAGAGCGGCATTGTAACGGCCGATCAGCCGGCACTGCAAGTCTGCCTGCTTGCCAGGAGTCGGCCGCCAGGCAGGTCGGCCGCCAGCAAGCGGTCAGTCCGTCGCACCCAGTGCGCGCCTCACCATGGCGGCGAATCGGGCCTGGTCGACCTCCAGCACGAGATTGGCCCTGGCTGGATGCCCCAGTCTCCCGGCCCAGTCGATCACGGTGGCGCCGCGGGTGAGGTGGCCATCCAGTTCCACCGCGACCGCACGCGTCTGGCGGCGGGTGACGATCGACGGATCGATGGCCACCGCCATCGCCAGCGCGTCGGCCACGATCACCCCGCGACGGGCATGTTCGCGGTTGAACGCGCGCGCCGTGGCGGCGATACGTTCGTAGAAATCCGCACGCCGGTCGCCGGCCTGCAGCCACCGGTCGAACTGCGCCTCGTCGAAGGCGTGCCGCAGCGTCACCTCCCAGTCGATCAGGTCGAACTGCGGGAATGCCTCGAACACCACGTGCGCCGCTTCCGGATCGAAACCCACATTGAACTCGGCCGGTACCCTGCCGGTATTGCCCAGACCGCTGACGGCGCCCCCCATCACCACCAATCGTGCAACCCGCTCGGGCAGGGTCGGGTCGATCCGCAAGGCGAGCGCCAGATTGGTCAACGGTGCCAGCGCCACCAGAGTCAGCTCGCCCGGGCGCTCGCGGGTCAGCCGCAACAGGGCCAGCGCGGCCGGCTCCGCCGACAGTGCCGCCACCGGTTCGGGCAGGCCGACATCGCCGAAGCCGTCGCGCCCGTGCGCGAAAGCGGCGTCCTCGTCCGCCGTGCGCACCAGCGGCGTAGCGCAGCCGGCGAACACCGGCGTGGCGGCGCCAAGCAGATCCACCAGGGTGCGCGCATTGCGCACCGTATGGCCCAGTCCCACATTGCCGGCGGCGATGCTCAAGCCCGCGACATCGGCATGGGCATGCGCCATCAGGATCGCCAGCGCGTCATCCACGCCCGGGTCGGTATCGATCAGCAGTTGCGGTCTGGTCATGGGGCAGCGATAGCGAGGAATACCGACTAGTGTAGTGTTTCACGCTTGGCGGAAAGGGTCGCCAAGCGTGAAACACCACACTAGGTTGGACGGAAAGCGGAAACGGGGAACAAAAGCGACTGCAAAATCGACGCAACCTGCCGTTCGCGCTCACGCCTGCACGTAGCGCGCGGCACCGCCGATCCAGCGTTCGATCAGCCGTTCGGTCTGCCGCGGATGGTCGGCCAGCATGCGCTCGCCCACCTGCTGCACCGCCGGCAGCAGATGCGCGTCGCGGGCCAGGTCGGCAATGCGGAAACTGAGCTGGCCGGTCTGGCGGGTACCGAGCACCTCACCCGGGCCGCGCAGCAACAGATCCTTCTCGGCGATGCGAAAGCCGTCGCTGGTCTGGCGCATCACCTGCAGCCGTTCGCGCGCCAGTTGGCCCAGCGGCGGCTGATACAGCAGCACGCAGTTGGAGGCGGCCGCGCCGCGACCGACGCGGCCGCGCAGCTGATGCAGCTGGGCCAGGCCGAGCCGTTCGCTGTTCTCGATCACCATCAGGCTGGCCCTGGGCACGTCCACGCCAACCTCGATCACTGTGGTCGCCACCAGCACCGACAGCTCGCCTGCCTTGAACGCGTCCATCACCGCCTGTTTCTCCTTCGGCTTCATGCGGCCATGGATCAAGCCGACCCTGAATCCGCTCAGCGCGGCGGACAATTCGGCGAATGCCACCTCGGCCGCCTGTGCGCGCAGCTGTTCGGATTCCTCGATCAGCGTGCATACCCAATACGCCTGCCGGCCTTCGCCGCATGCGGCATGGATGCGTTCGATCACCTCGGCCCGACGCGCATTGGAAATCGCGATGGTCTGCACCGGTGTGCGGCCGGGTGGCAGCTCGTCGATCGAGGAAATGTCCAGATCGGCATACGCGCTCATCGCCAGCGTGCGCGGGATCGGCGTGGCGGTAAGCACCAGTTGATGCGGCACCTGTTCGCCGGCCAGGCCCTTGTCGCGCAAGGCGAGCCGCTGCTGTACGCCGAAGCGGTGCTGTTCGTCGACGATCACCAGCCCGAGCCGCGCAAACGCCACCCCTTCCTGCATCAACGCGTGCGTTCCGATTACTACCGGCGCCCCTTGCGCCACGCGCTGCAAGGCCAGTTTGCGCGCCTTGCCGGTGACCTTTCCGGCCAGCCATTCCACCTCGATGCCGAGCGGTTGCAGCCAATGCCGGAAATTGTGCCGATGCTGTTCGGCCAGCAGCTCGGTCGGCGCCATCAGGGCCACCTGGTATCCCGCCCCCACCGCGGCCAGCGCGGCCAGCGCGGCCACCACCGTCTTGCCCGAGCCGACATCGCCCTGCACCAGCCGCAACATCGGCCGGGGTTGCGCCAGATCCTTGGCGACTTCCGCACTGACACGCCGCTGCGCCGCGGTCAGCTCGAACGGCAGAGCGGCGAGCAGCCGCTGGCACAAGCCGCCATCGTCCGCCAGCCGCGGCGCCAGCCGGCGTCGCACGGCGGCACGCAGGCGTTTCAGGCTCAGATGCCGGGCCAGCAACTCCTCGAACGCCAGGCGCTGCTGCGCCGGGTGATCGCCCAGCATGATCTGGCCCAGATGCGCATCCGCCGGCGGCCGATGCACATACAGCAGCGCGTCGCGCAACGAGGTCAGGCCATGCCCGGCACATAGCTCGGGCGGTATCAGCTCCAGCGTGGCCGCCGGCGGCAGCAGCGCAAGGGCCTTGCCGATCACGCCGGCCAACCGCTTCTGCCCCAGCCCCTCGGTGCTCGGATAGACCGGGCTGAGCAATTCATCGACGCTGACCGCATCGCCCTCGCCGAGGCGCTGATAGTGCGGATGCACCATTTCCAGCCCGTGCGCGCCATGCCGCACTTCGCCGTAGCACAGCAGGCGGGTTCCCGGCTGCAACTGCTCGGACTGCGCCCGATTGAAATGGAAGAAGCGCAGCAGCAGGGTCTGCCGGCTGTCATCGCCGATCGCCACCTTCAGCTGCGGCCGATAACGAAAACCGCGCTCGACCGCTTCGACCAGCCCCACCACCTGCGCCCGCTCGCCCACACGCAGATCGGCGATGGTGCTGACCCGGGTCTTGTCCTCATAGCGCAGCGGCAAGTGAAACCACAGATCCTGCACCCGCTCCAGTCCGAGCCGGGCCAGCGCCGCGACCAACGCCGGCCCGACACCCGGCAATACGCCGACCGGATCGATACCCGGGTCGGGCGCAGTGGCGGTGACGGAACCGGCGGTGCGGGCAATCATGGCGATTAGGAGCCTGTCGGACTTTGGTGGTCGAGGCGAGAATTCGGCTGTGCGAGGACAGATTTCTGACGCTTCGCCGGCCCATGGTGGTTCTATGGGCCGGCAAATCGCCGAAAAACTGTCCTCGCGCAGAGGACTTTTCGCCGCGAACGTTTCTACCGCCCACGCTCCTAGCCTAACCGAGCGCAGCCGGATGCCGTAAGCCGGATGCCAGCGCGCGCTGTCGGCGCTCGCCGCGCCCTGGACTCAGTCCAGCACCATCACGGCATCGATTTCGACCGACGCCGCCTTCGGCAAGGCGGAAACCTCGATGGTGGAGCGCGCCGGGTACGGTGGCTGGAAATACTCGGCCATGACGGCATTGACCGCGGCGAAATTCGCCAGATCGGTCACGTAGATACCCATGCGCACGATCTGCGCCAGCGACCCGCCGGCAGCCCTGGCCACCGCATCGAGATTGTCGAACACCCGCCGCGTCTGCGCGCTGATGTCGCCATCGACCAGTGCCGCCGTGGCCGGATCGAGCGGGATCTGGCCGGAGAAATACACTGTCTGGCCGGCACGCACGGCCTGCGAATACGGGCCGATCGCGGCCGGCGCCAGTTCAGTGGCGATGATGCTGCGGGACATGGCAAACCTCGCGAAGTCAAAACGCCAGTGTAGGAGCGCACCCCGTGCGCGAACAGCCCCGCATTGGCATGAAGTCTTTGCATCCGGTACCCGCCTGCAGGACGAGCCACGGCCACCACCCGGGAATTGTGCCAAAGCGGGCAACCGCAGCATTGGCGACCGAACCGCGGCGTGTCGACGTCGATGCCGTCGCGAGTCCCGCAAGGGAAGGCTTCGGCCATCGTCGCGAAAGGATGGATACGGCAAATGGTGCAGAATGCAGCGGAGCCATGGCGCGCCAGGGGCCGGTGTCCGGCACCTCGGCGATGACAAGAGCCCGGAGCCTGCCCCCATGACCACGGAGCCTTGCATGATCCAGCGCAGCGAGCATGTTCCCGCCATCATCCCGCCGGTCGAACACCGCCGGATCGCCCAGGCGATCGTCGATTTCGTCAGCCAGATACCGGGCAGCAGGATCGACGGCAGCCAGGACCCGGCCACCGAGGCACGCCGGCTGGCCAACCGTGCCGCGCAACATGCCGCACTCACCGCCGGGTCGCTGGCGCTGCCGCCGGGACCACTGGGATGGCTGACCCTGCTGCCGGAATTGATCGCGATCTGGAAGATCCAGGCGCAGCTGGTCAGCGACATCGCCGCCGCCTATGGCCGCCACGCCACCCTGGAGCGCGAGCAGATGCTGTGGTGCCTGTTCCGGCACACCGCCGCGCAGGCATTCCGCGATCTGGCCGTGCAGATCGGCGATCGCCTGGTGTTTCGACGCATGACGCGCGGCGTCGCGCAGCGGATCGCCGGACAGGTCGGCGTCAAGCTCTCCCGGCGCACGCTCAGCGAAGGATTCTCGCGCTGGCTGCCGCTGATCGGCGCGCTGGGTGTCGGCGCCTACGCGTATTACGACACCGGGCAGGTCGCCGCCACGGCGATCGCCTTGTTCAGCGGCGAGGCGATGTTCGAACAGGGCACGCCGACCGATACGCAGACCGACGTGCCGCCGCCCACCGACGATTCCCCGCCGGCTCCGCCCGCGGCCGGCCGTGAGCCACGCCCACCGACGGAGTGAGCCGCGCCGGGCGTGACGCATCGCCCGCATTGCGGCAAGCTGTCCACTGGATTGCCGCCGGAGCCGCCGCATGAAGCCACGCCCTGATCGACCCGTCGTGCTGGTCACCGGCGCCGGCCGGCGGGTTGGCGCAGTCATCGCGCGTACCCTGCATTCCGCCGGCTATGACCTGGCGCTGCATTACCGTCGTTCCGCCGACGATGCCCGCGCCTTGGCGGACGAGCTGGAACACCGCCGCCGCGGCAGCACCTTGCTGCTGCAGGCCGAACTGGCCGAGTTGTCCGCCTTGCCCGCCATGATCGAGCAGTTGCTGGCGCATTACGGGCGGCTCGATGCGCTGGTCAACAACGCCTCGGCGTTCCATGCCACGCCGCTGGGCACGGCCACGCCGGCGCAGTGGGACGAGCTGTTCGCGTCCAATGCGCAGGCGCCGTTCTTCCTCAGCCAGGCGGCGATCCCGGCACTGCTCGAAGCGCATGGCGGTATCGTCAACCTGCTGGATATCTACGCCGAACGCCCGCTGGCGGAACACCCGCTGTACTGCATGGCCAAGGCCGCGCTGAGCGCGATGACCCGCTCGCTGGCGCTGGATCTGGCGCCCGCCGTGCGCGTCAACGGCGTCGCCCCGGGCGCGGTGCTGTGGCCCAGCGACGGCAAGCCCTACGACGATCGGCAGGCGCTGCTGGCCCGCACGCCGCTCAAGCGCGCGGGCACACCCGAAGACGTCGCCGGCGCGGTGCTGTGGCTGTTGCGCGACGCGCCGTTCGTCACCGGCCAGATCATCCGCGTCGACGGCGGGCGCACGCTCGCGGTGTGAGAACCGCGAACCGGCAGGAGCGCCCCCTGTGCGCGAAAGCTCTTTGTGGGCGACTTCAGTCGCGATGCTCTCCCACCATGAAGCAGAAGCATCGCGGCTGAAGCCGCTCCCACAAGAACAAAGCCATCGCGCACAAGGTGCGCTCTACAACAGATCCTGCCACGGCTCGATCTGCAGCGGCTCGCGCTCCGCCGGAAACGCCGCCCACAGCTCGGCCATGCTCAGGCCGCTCTGCGGGTGGCGAAAACGCGGCGCGATATCCGCGATCGGCTTGAGCACGAAGGCATGCCGCAACTCCCCGCGCGGCAGTTGCAGATGCCCCGGACCTGCCGTCACCAGGTCGTCGTAGAACACGATGTCCACGTCCAGCGTGCGGTTGCTGTAGCGCGGCACGTCGCGGCGGCGGCCGTGGCGGTCTTCCAGCGCATGCAGCCAGTCGTTCAGTGCCGCAGGCGTGAGATCGGTATCCAGCCCCACCGCGAGGTTCACGAAATCCGCGCCATCGAAGCCCAGCGCATGGTTGCGATAAGCCGGCGATACCGCGATCGGGCCGAAGCGCGTGCGCAACTCGTCGATCGCCGCACGCAGGTGGCGCCGCGGTTCGAGGTTGGAGCCCAGACTCAGGTAGACACGTGCCATCGAATCAGGAACCGGTCAGTGGGGTGTGGTCGCAGGCGGGCAATGGTGTTGGCGCCGCGGCGGGCGGCGGCTGCAACGCACGAACGTCCTGTCCGGATGGTTGCTGGTAGAGCGCGAGTCCGAATTCCGGCAGCAAGGCGATCAAGTGATCGAAGATGTCGCCCTGGATATTCTCGTATTCGTCCCAGACAGTGGTCGCGGTGAAGCAGTAGAGTTCCAGCGGGATGCCGTTCGGTCCACTGGCCAGCTGGCGCGCCATGCAGGTCATCTGGCGGTGGATCTTCGGGTGCTGGTGCAGATAGGCATTGACGTAGGCGCGGAACGTGCCCAGGTTGGTCAGCCGGCGGCGATTGAACGGCTGCTCGCCGGCCTCGCCCAGCTGACGATTCCATTTGTCCAGTTCGCCGTGCTTGCGGTCGAGGTAATCCGCGAGCAGGCGGAACTGCGACAGCCGGGCCAACTCGTCCTCGCCGAGGAAGTGCACACCCGCCGCATCCAGATACAGCGCCCGCTTGATCCGTCGGCCGCCGGACTCGGCCATGCCACGCCAGTTCTGGTAGCTCTCCGCGATCAGCTTCCAGGTCGGCACGGTCACGATGGTCCGGTCGAAATTGCGCACCTTGACCGTGTACAGGGTGATGTCGATCACGTCGCCATCGGCACCCGCGCCGGGCATGGTGATCCAGTCGCCGACCCGCAGCATGTCGTTGGAGGACAGCTGCATGCCGGCGACGAAACCCAGGATGGTGTCCTTGAACACCAGGATCAGCACCGCCGACATCGCACCCAGCCCCGACAGCAGCAGCCCCACCCGCTTGTCGGTGACCGTGCCGATGATCAGCAGTGCGCCGACGATGAACAGCACCAGCTTCACCAGCTGCAGCAGACCCTTGATCGGCCGCTGGCCACCGGCCGGCGTGGCGCGATACAGCGCTTCCAGCGCCGACAACGCCGCACTGATCGCCATCACCACGAAAAACACCATCAGCGCCATCGCGATGTTGCCGATCAGACGCTCGGCACGATCGGGCACGCCGGGCACCAGCTGAATCCCGAACTGGAGCACCAGCGCCGGCACCAGCCGCGCCAGCCAATGGAACACGCCATGCTGGAACAGCGCATCGTCCCAGTGCCACGCCGTGCGCCTGGCGATGCCGCGCATGATCCGCAACAACACCAACCGGGTCAGCGCACCGGCCAGCCACGCCACCACGAGCAGGACCAGCGTACCGGTCAGCGCGTGTATCCATGGCCGCTGCAGCAGGCCGACAATCGAATCCATCCCTTCGGTTCTCCTCAAGTTCTCAAGGCCCGGCTACTGCGGCCGGGTGCCGCGCTCGATGCGCACGCCGACCGCCCGCGCCCCACGCACCGCGCCGGGCTTGGACAACTTCAGGCGTACCCAGCTCACCGCGAATTCCTCGCGGATGATCGCCACGCAGTGCTCGGCCAGCGTCTCGACCAGGCCGAAACTCGATGCGCTCACATAGTCGATCAGGCGCTTGGACACGTCCTTGTAGTTGAGCGTGAGCGCGATGTCGTCGCTGGCCGCGGGGACGGTGTTGTCGAACGCCATCTCGATGTCGAACGACAGCGTCTGGCGCACCCGCCGCTCCCAGTCGTAGATGCCGATGACGGTGTCGATGCGCAGGTCTTCGATGAAAACGGTATCCATGGCGGCAATCACTGGCAGTCTGTCGGGCTTTGCTGGTCGAGGCGAGAATGGCTGTAGCCACACAGGGTCGCCGCGCCGGCCCGCAGATGCAAGTCGTGCCGCGCCGAACGTCACGCCGTGGCCGCCATGCGATCATATGCGGATGACCGCCTTCAGCACCCTGCCACTCAAGCCCGCCCTGCTCGCCGGCATCGACACCCTCGGCTATGCCGAAATGACGCCGGTGCAGGCGCAGAGCCTGCCGCCGATGCTGGAAGGCCGCGACGTGATCGCGCAGGCGCAGACCGGCAGCGGCAAGACCGCTGCATTCGGCTTGAGCCTGCTGCAGTCGCTGGACGTGGATACGATCCGGCTGCAGGCGCTGGTGCTGTGCCCGACCCGCGAACTGGCCGATCAGGTCAGCAAGGCGATCCGCAAACTCTCCGCGAAGATCCCCAACGTGAAGCTGCTGACCCTGTGCGGCGGCATGCCGCTGGGGCCGCAGCTGGCCTCGCTGACGCATGATCCGCATATCGTGGTGGGCACCCCCGGACGCGTGCAGGAACACCTGAAACGCGAGAGCCTGCACGGCGGCGGCATCAAGGTGCTGGTGCTGGACGAGGCGGACCGCATGCTCGACATGGGTTTCACCGAGGCGATCGACGACATCATCGGGCGCATCGCCAAGCATCACCAGACCTTGCTGTTCTCGGCCACGTATCCGGACGAAATCCGCGCGGTGAGCCGGCGCGTGCAGAAGAATCCCGTCACGGTGACGGTGGATGCGCCGGTCGATGAGCAGCCGGCGATCGAGCAGCAGTTCATCGAGGTGGAGCAGGCCAGCAAGCCCGACGCGCTGGCGCAGCTGCTCGGCGGTGAGCGCGGGCAGCATGCACTGGTGTTCTGCAACATGCGCCGCGACGTCGATGCGCTGGCGCAGGAACTGGATCGCCGCGGCTTCTCCGCACTGGCGCTGCACGGCGACATGGAGCAGCGCGACCGCGACGAAGTGCTGGTGCGTTTCGCCAACCGCAGCTGCGCGGTGCTGGTCGCCACCGACGTCGCCGCCCGCGGGCTGGACATCGTGGCGCTGCCGCTGGTGATCAGCTACGACATCGCGCACGACCCGGACACGCATATCCACCGCATCGGCCGCACCGGCCGCGCCGGCCAGCCGGGCTTGGCGATCACGCTGTGCACGCCGCGCGAACGGCCCAAGGCCGGCAACATCGAGGAACTGCTGGGTACGCCGCTGGCATGGCGTCCCCTGAAGATCGCGCCGCCGCGCGGCAAGACGCTGAACCTGGCACCGATGAAGACCCTGGTGATCGACGCCGGCCGGCAGGACAAGCTGCGCCCCGGCGACATCCTGGGCGCGCTCACCGGCGACGCCGGTCTGCAGGCCGGCGACATCGGCAAGATCGACGTGTTCGCTACCCGCGCCTACGTGGCGATCAGCCGCGCGCTGGCGAACAAGGCGCTGGAACGACTGCGCGCCGGCAAGATCAAGGGCCGCAACTTCCGCGTGCGCCCGCTCGGCTGATTGCCCGTCCCGCATGTTCTTCCCCTGCAACCCGCTGCCCCGGTGATCCGATGCTCCGCCTGACAACCGCACTCGCCTTGCTCCTGTGCACCGCCACCGCCTGGGCGGCCATTCCTGTCTACGGCTACAAGATCGTGCACGTCTATCCGCACGCCACGTCAGCCTATACCGAGGGCCTGTTCTACAAGGATGGTTATCTCTACGAGAGCACCGGCCAGAACGGCGAATCGACCGTGCGCAAGGTGGCGCTGAAGACCGGCGCGGTGCTGCAGCAGTACGACCTGCCGCCGCGGTATTTCGGTGAAGGCATCGTGGACTGGAAGAACCGTCTGGTGCAGCTCACCTGGCAGAGCCAGACCGGTTTCGTCTACGACCTGGCCAGCTTCAAGCTGCAACGCACGTTCAGCTACCCGGGCGAAGGCTGGGCGCTGACCCGCGACAACCAGCACCTCTACATGAGCGACGGCTCGGCGGTGCTGCGCATCCTCGATCCGCAGTCGCTGGTCGAAACCGGCAGCATCAAGGTGACCGCCGACGGCGTCCCGGTAACCCATCTCAACGAGCTGGAATGGGTCAAGGGCCAGATCTACGCCAACATCTGGCTCACCAGCCGCATCGCCCGGATCGATCCGGCCAGCGGCCATGTCACCGGCTGGATCGATCTCGGCGGCCTGCTCGACGTGAACCGGCTGCCCGATCCCGGCAACGACGTGCTCAACGGCATCGCCTACGACGCCGCGCACGATCGCCTGTTCGTCACCGGCAAGCGCTGGCCGAAGCTGTTCGAGATCAAGCTGGTGAAGCAGCCCAGCCACTGACTTCCCATCAACCGAACCCAGTGCGATTGATTCACCGGCCGACCTGCAAAACCCATTCCTTTTTTCTGTTGTTTCAGAAGGGCAAGGGAAAGACACGAGGTAGTCCGGGTGAGCCCTGACATGGTGCTTCAGGGTTCACGGTTCGCTGCTGGCCAGACAGCGACCTCGCGCCGCAGGCCGGGCTGTGACCGCACGAGATGGACATCGCCGACTCAGAAAATCCGGACACCGCGGCAGATCGTGTCTGAGTCCATCAGCAGGCCGGCAATGCATTCGGGCGTGATCCTCTCCATGCACACCGGCCTCGTCGCCATGCGACACGTCTTGCCATAGCAATTGACGCAATCGAGTTCGGCCTGAACCGCACGGACGTTCCGTCCCATCGGCTTGACCCGTCGCGGGTCGGTGGGCCCGCAAATCATCACCATGGGCCGGTCCGCGGCGGCGGCGATGTGGGCGTTGCCGGTGTCGTTGGCGACAATGCAGAACGCGGCTTCGCAGACGGGGATGATCTGCAGCAGCGGCAGCATGTTCAGATTCACCGCGGCGCCGTCGTCGCCGCTGTTGATGGCATCGACGATGGCCGCGCACTCGTCGACTTCCTCCGGGCCGCCGATCACGGCGATCTTGTCCATGCCGCGTGCGCGCAACAGTTTTCCAAGTTCCGCATAGCGCCTTGCGCCCCAGCGCTTGGGCCGGCTTTGGGTCTGCGAGCCAGGCAGAAAAACCGCGAAACGCAAGGGCTGCAGCCTGTGTTCGCGCAGTGCAGCCCGTGCCTGTTCCTTTTCGGCGACCGGCACATGCAGCACCGGCCGCTCCGCGACCGCCGCAATACCGGCAGCGGCCAGCATCGACCGCATGCGGTGGAACACGTGGGATTGCGGATCGCGATCGCCCGGCTGGAGCGTGTAGGGAAAGCCGCCCCGCTGACCCCACCGATGCGGGATGCGATGTCCCGTGAGCAGCAGCAAGGCGAGCAGTATCCGCGTATGGTCGGTGCGCTGAAGGTCGACGAGCAGATCGTACCGGCCCGCCCGTATCCGACGCAGCCATTGGATGTGCCGCCTGAGACGTTGCTTCGTGTCGCGGACGTCGATGGCGACGATGTCATGGAACCGCGGATCGTGCGTGAACAGGCGGGCTGCCGACGGAAGCGTATTGAGATGGATCGCGGCATCGGGAAACGCGCGGCAGATGTCTTCCATGATGGCCGAAGCGATGGCGACATCACCAAGCGCGCTCCACTTGATGATCAGGATACGGCGGACTTCGGCCCGCGTCGTCAGGGCGGTGTTCACGGCTGAAGCATACGCGCATGCGTCTGTCCCGGCGCGCCGGGAGATAGCATGGCTGCCGGCATCGCAAGGCGGGAATCAGGCTCCCGCCGCCATGCATGCCGCACCCGGCGAATGTCCGAAAAGCCGCTTCATGGCGCCGCTCTCGGGGAAAATCTCGTGCCGGCCGCCGCCAACCCATCGCGTCGGGCACCGGGCTCCTGTGCGCCGGCCACGACTGAACCGGCGTCGGCTTCGACGATAGCCGCGACGTTGAGTGCGGTCGTCTCGGGCGGCATGTCGCTGGCCTGCACCACGTGGTTGCCCGCGCCGTACGGTCCCCATTCGGCGGCATTGGTGGTGGTGAAGATGCCCAGCGTGGGCACGCGCGCGGCACAGGCCAGATGCATGATGCCGCAGTCCAGACTGATGTAGGCGTCCAGGGCGGCAAGCACGCTGGCAAGCTTGCGCAGGTCGCTGGAGTAGTACGCCGGGTAGCGCGAGTCCAGCATGGAGCGGCCGAACATCGGGATGACTTCCAGCAACTGGCAGTCCGGGCAGCTGGCTTCCAGTGTTTTCATGAAGCGCAGCCACCAGTCCCGATCGAGCAGCTTGGGACCGGTGGCATTGGCGAAGATGCCGATGGTTCTGCGCCGCCGGGCCGGCGGTTGCGGCGTGGCGAACAGCCGATCCAGAGCCCGCCGGCCCCAGGCCGATTCGGCATGATCCAGGCGGATATCGGGCACGGGGTAACCGGTTGCCGGGTCGGCTCGGCCCAGTGCGCTGCGCAGCAGGAATACCGGGCGCTGGCCATTGTTCAACACATCCTCGGGTACCGCGACCGCATGAGTCACGTTGCCGGCCTTTTTCGGACTGCTGAAACCGAGCTTGTAGGTGGCCTTGGCCATCCGCAGAAACAGGCGGCCGGTTTGCGATTGCGGGTCGGGATCGATCGCCAGGTCGTAATGCGTCCGGCGCATGCCGCGCATCACGCCCAGCCATTGGCGCGGATGCCCGACCCCGTGCGCGGGCAACTGGAAAACCCGGTTGACGTTGTCGTAGTGGCCGTAGACGGTGGCGCCCACCGGGCTGCGCGTAACGATGTCGATTTCCGCGCCGGGCCAGGTCGCTTCCAGCTCCTGGATCAACGGCGTCAGCAGCAGCGTATTGCCCAGCGCGAGGCTGATGCGGCAGATCACCACGCGGTAGATGCCGGTATCCGGGAGGGGTTCGTCGCTCAGTTGCACCGTTGCGCCGAACAGCAGCCGCATCAGGCCCCGCGCCGCACGTCGACGCAGGTCACCCGCATTGAACGAGCGGGGCACGGGGTGCGATCGAGGTCGACCGGGCAACAAAGGCATGGTGGGTGTTTCCGCAGACGGTAGCGACACCCTCTGCGGGAATCGTGCCAATTGCCTATCGGCTTGATTGGCATGGCAAAAGCGGATGTCCGTGGCACCCGGCGGAGCTACAACCTTTTGCACTGCGCAAGAATTGTCTGCAAGGATTGTCGGTTTTCTGCGGGATGAGGCGCGTCCGGATGCGGATTCACCGGGGCACGATGCATGACCCTGGTTCGGCCGGCACGTACCGTCGCTCCCCCCCCTGCTTGACGGCCTCACAACCGGTAGCGCTTGATCTTGTACCAGAGTGCCCGTTCGCTGATTTCCAGCAGCCGGGCGGCGGCGGCCTTGTTGTTGTTGCGGCTCAAGGCCGCCTCGATCAGGCGCCGCTCCAGCGTCTCGACGTGTTCCTTCATGGACAGCGACTCGAACGTCTCCGGCAATGGCGGCTGGCTGTCCGTGGCAGCACGCCCCGCATGCGCGACTTCGGCCGGAAAGTGCTCGAGCGTGACCTCGTCCCCCCGACACAGGACAGCGGCACGCTCCATCAGGTTTTCCAGTTCCCGCACATTGCCCGGCCAGGCATAAGCCGCCATCCGCTCGAGCGATTCGGCCGACAGCCGCGGCGCCTTCCGGCCGAGTTCCAGCGAGTACTTGTGCAGGAAGTGCTCGGCCAGCAACGGGATGTCCGCCTTGCGTTCGCGCAACAGCGGCACGTCGATGCGCACCACATTGAGGCGGAAATAGAGGTCCTGCCGCAGCAGCCCGTCCACGACCGCCTGCTGCGGATCCCGATTGGTCGCCGCGACGACCCGCAGATCCACCGGCGTGGTGACGTTCGTGCCGAGACGCTCGATCGTGCCCTCCTGCACCACGCGCAGCAGCTTGGCTTGCAGCGCCAACGGCATCTCGGTGATCTCATCGAGGAAAATCGTGCCGCCACTGGAAAGCTCGCACTTGCCGGTCCGGTCGCGCATCGCGCCGGTGAAGGCACCTTTGGCATGGCCGAACAGTTCGCTTTCCAGCAATGCTTCGGGGATCGCGGCGCAATTGATCGGCACAAACAGCCCGCTGCGTCCCGAGGCCCGGTGCAGGGCCCTGGCCACCAGCTCCTTGCCGGTGCCGGTCTCGCCGGCGATGAAGATATTGCTGCGCGCCGGCGCCACCTGCTGCACCAGGCGGTAAAGCTCCCGCATCTTGTCGCTGATGCCGATGAACTCGCCCCAGCCCTTGGAGATCTCGTCCCGCAGGAAGCGGTTCTCGCGCTGGATCGCGCTCATCGCCAGCGCGCGCGTGACCGCCAGCTCGACGGTCTCCATCTCGAACGGCCGGATGATGTAGTCCACCGCGCCGAGCTTCATCGCCTCGACGGCCGTCTCGATCGTGCCGTAGGCCGTCAGCACGATCACCGGCACTTCCTCGCCGCGTTCGCGCAGGTCGCGCAGCAGCCCGATGCCGTCCTTGCGCGGCATCCGCAAATCCGTCAGCACCAGATCGAACGGGCTGGCGTCGATCGCCGCCAGCGCCTCCAACCCATCGCCCGCCTGCTCCACCTCGTGGCCCATGTTTTTCAGCGACAACTCGAGGATGCGGCGCATCTTCGCCTCGTTGTCGACCACCAGAATCCGTCTCGCGCTCATCGTTTCCGCCTACCTCGTCTCGAACCGGAGATTGAAAGAAGCGCCGCCGGACGCACTCTCGGAAACACCGATCTCTCCGCCATGCACCTGCACGATCTGCTGCACTACCGTCAAGCCCAGCCCGATGCCGCCCTCGCGATGGCTGAAGAAGGGATCGAAGATGCGCTGACGCAGATCCGGCGGCACCCCGGGGCCGTCATCCGTCACGCTGACCCAGAGCGCACCTGTTTCGCGATGCGTGCTGACCGTCACATGCCCTCCCTCGGGAACGAACGCAAGCGCGTTGAGCACCAGGTTGAGAAAAACCTGCATCATCTGCTCGCGATCGCACTCGAACATCATCTCCCGTGTCTCGAATTCGCGTGTCAGCTGCACCCCGGCATGTTCCGCCCGGGAGGCAAGCAGGCTGATGACCGAATCGACGATGGCATGCAGGTCCTGCAGACTGAAGTCCGGCGGGGTGGGTCGCGCACTTTCCAGCAGCATGGTCACCAGCCGGTTCAGCCGCTCGGTCTCGCTGAGGATGAAGCCGATCAGCTCGCGCTCCTTTTCGCCCAGGTCCGGCTGGCGTTCGAGCAGCTGGGCGGAGCTGCGGATGATGCCCATCGGCGTGCGTACCTCATGGGCCATGATCGCCGCCATCTCGCCGACCACCGCCAGCTTTCCGGCGCGCACGATCTGCGCGCGCGAACGCTCCAGCGCCTGGATCATTTCGACGTAGGCCAGCTGCAGCTCTTCCACTTCGGAAATGGTCGTCGCCGGCAACACCGGCAACGCCACCCCGCCCTGGCGAAAGCGGCGGGTGAACTCGGTCAGGGCCACGACTGGCTGCGCAATGCGGGCGGCCAGCCGCGAGGAGATCCAGAATCCCAGCAGCAACGTCAGCACGAGCACGATCAGCATGGCCCAAAGCAGGCGCCAGACCGGCCAGAAGGAGATGCTGGTCGGCTCGACCATCAGGATGTGCCAGCCCAGCCCCTTGAACTGCTGATAGCCTGCGGACGTGGCGGCGCCAACCAGCAGCGAGCGGTAGCCGAGTACTGCGCCGTCATGGATGTAGGAGACGGAACCCATTCCGGGAACGGTCCAGTGACTGAGCTTCAAGCGGGAGATGTCGAGGCTTCCACGCAGCGCCGCCGATCCTGCGATCACCCGCTTCTCGCGATCCAGCAGCAGCAGGCTGGCCGGCCCGCCGGCCACCGCCTGATCCAGCAGATCCAGCACCGCATGGCGATCGAGCAGCGCGTACAGATCGCCGATCGTGCCCGGGCCGAAAGCGTTCGGGATCGTCGTGCGCAGGACAATCGCATCGCCGGCCTGCCCATACACCGGCTCGATGAACACGCTGTTGAGCGTCGTGCCGGTCACTTTCTCCCATCTGGCGGCGACCGGTCCCCGCCGACCGATCAGCGCCGGGTCGCTCGCCGCCACGATGCGTCCGCTGGCGTCGGTGCAGAGCAAGGCCTGATAGACCGTGCCCTGTCCGGCGCGCAAGTCGGAAAGGAAGTGCGAGAGGCGCTTGTCGACATCGTTGACGCGGATGTCCTGCATCACCTCGAGGTTGCGCCAGACCCGCATGTTTTCCATGTGCGCGAACAGGAAGGTATCGATGCGCTGCATCACGGTGCTCGCGCCGAACTGGAGATTGCCGGCAATCTCCTGCTGCAGGGCCCGGCGGAACTCGAAGAAGGACAGCGCCCCGATGACCAGGGTGGAGCCGAGCAGCAGGCCGAACAGAACGCGCAACAACGCCTGGCGTGTCGTCACGATCCGTTTCCGCCATCAACGCATGAATGATGCTTGCCCATGAATGCCCAACCCGACCGGGAGATGTCTGCCAGGACCGCAGCCGCGAGGCAAGCCGCGCAGGTGGCGCCGGCCGCGCGCCGGGGGTCGAGTGTGTCCGAGCCCGTCGCCCTCGGCAAGCACGGCGGGTGTCTCCCGGCATGCCGGTCGCGGCAACCGGACCGGGCACCCGCCGCGGCGACTTGCTCCGATCCTGCGTCGGCAAGCCCGCTTGCTGGCACTTTGCGGACATCCCCGATAAAGTCCCGCGGGACATCACCCGGCCGATCCCGTATCCCCCGGAAGGCAGCTTGCAGACCCCGCGGCCACGATGCATTCACGCAAGGCTGCATCCGCTTGCTGCCGGTCATCCGGGACACTGCAGGCATACCCGCCCCACTCCTCTCGGTTCCCGTCGCATGCACAAGCCATCATGAAGTCCCCGGCGTGCCACCCGCGACGCCACGGCATGATCGCCGCCTGGCTGGTGCTGATCGCGCTGGCCGGCATTTGCCCGGCCCGTGCCGCCAGCAGCGATGCCGCCTGGCAGGCGCAGCCCTATAAGCTGGGCCAGGGGCTGTACTTTCCGCAGCAGGGCCTGCGGATCGGCGGCTATGCCAATCTGCACTACTACGATGTGCGCGATCATCGCACCACCCTCGCCATCAATGATCTGAGCCTGTTCCTGACCAAGGACATCGGAACCCGCTGGAAGCTGTTCACCGAGGTGGAAGCCAGCAACGTGCTGTCCGTCAATGGTGGACGGTCAACCCGCCGCGACTCCGACATCGACGTGGAGCGCCTGTACGTCGATTACCTCGCCCATCAGGGGATCACCCTGCGTTTCGGCAAGTTCCTCACGCCGGTCGGGCAGTGGAACCTGATCCATGCCGATCCGCTGGTGTGGACCGTCTCGCGTCCGCTGGTGACCACCGCCGCATTTTCCCAGCACGCCACCGGAGCGATGATGCTGGGCACCGTGACGCTTCTCCACCGTGACCTGGACTACTGGCTGTTCGCCGATGACAGCAAATCCCTGGATCCGGCCCGCAACCGCGATCTTGCCTACGATGCGTTTGGTGCCGACAGCTCGCTGCAGAACAACTTCCAGCACGCCGTGGGCGGGCGCGTGCTGTATCACATGCTCGACGACCGGCTGAGTGTCGGTGCGTCGTATCTCGACTACACCATCAGGCAACCGAACCAGCACTATCGTCTGGTCGGCCTCGATTTCAGCTGGTCGGGCGAATACTTCAACCTCAGCGGCGAGGGGATCCATCGCACCAGCGCAGGCGCCGACGTCCCCGCTGAATACGGCGGCTTTCTGCAGACGGAAATCCCCCTCGCGCAACGCCTTTACCTGGTGGGTCGGTATGAGCGCTATCGCAGTTCCATACCGCCGCAGAGCACGACGGTCAGGGTCGTGGCGCTCAACTTCCACCTGCAGCCGGGCATCGTGCTCAAGCTCGAACGACGCGATGGCACGAACAACGCGGGACTGTCCCCCAGCGGTTGGCTCGCAGCCGTTGCGGTGCTGTTCTGAGATCCATGTCGCATCCTCGCCCCAGCCTGCTGACCGCGCTGATCCTCCTTGGCGGTCTGCTGCTGACCGGCAGCATGCCCACGCTGGCGGGCGAGACGCAGGTCGCGGTGATCGTTTCCAGTCGCGCGCCGCGCGTCTCGTTCGACCTGGTCATGCTGCGTGCCATTTACCTCAAGAAGATCTTCATCGACCAGGATGGCCGCAGACTCATTCCGGTCAACCTGCCGCCCGGCAATCCGCTGCGCGACGCCTTCTCCCATGTCCTGATCGACATGCGCGATGCGCAACTGCAGGAGTACTGGAACCGGCAGTACTTTCAGGGCATCAGTCCGCCCTACGTGCTCGGATCGCAAAAGGCGGTCGTGCGCTTTGTGGCCGGAACGCCGGGGGCCATCGGCTACGTCTGGCCCTGCCATGTGGATTCGAGCGTCCACACGGTGCTGATGATTTCACTGTCCACTGCGGTCGCCGGACAGGACCCGGAGGCATGCCCGGCCAATCCGCAGCCCTGACCGGCCGCTCGCCAGCTACCGACAATCCTTGCAGACAAATCTTGCGCGCTGCAAAATCCGCCGCCGCCGCCTGCTCGCGAATAACGATTTTTTACATCGAACATCAATGACATAGGCGATTGGCACGAATCCCGCTACAAGACATGGCATCCCTCCCCATTGCGTGAAGCGGCCATGCCATTTTTCTCGACGAACATCGATAGCGACCCATGCATCCTGGAGGGCGTCCAGCCGATCCTGTCCGAATTGCAGACACCGATTTCCGTCAAGATCGTCGATGACGATCACCAGGAACGGAATACGGTCGAGCGATTCATCCACCAGGCATTCCACCAGGCTTATGGCGCCGACGTTCAGTCGTATTGCCCGACACTGCTGAGCTTTCGCGACGACGGCCGCCAGCGTGCCGCGGTGGGCTACCGCGACGGCTGCATCGAGCCGCTGTTCGCCGAACAATACCTCTCCCGTCCCGCCCACGAAGTGATCGCTTCGCATGCCGGCAATCCGATCGAACGCAGCAGCATCGTCGAAGTGGGAAACCTCGCCCTGGGCCATGCCGGGGAAGCGCGCTGGGTGATCGCGGCATTGACCATCTTCCTGCACACGCTGGGCTATCGCTGGGTCCTGTTCACCGCGATCAGGCCTCTGGTCAATGCGTTCCAGCGCCTGGGCATGAACCCGGTGAGACTCGCCGAGGCCCACGCCGGGCAGCTCGCCGACAAGGGCCTGGCATGGGGCTCCTACTACGATGCACAACCGTTCGTGTGTGCCGGCAATATCGACTCCGGTTACCAGAAGCTGCACCACCACGTATCGCACAGCCAGCCCATGTTGCGGGCGCTGTTGCGCGACATGTCGCTGCAGGCCCGCGGCATCGGCGCACCGGCCCAGTCGTGCTGCGGTGGTCGCTGATGCGACGAATCCTGCAACGCGTGGCCGATCACGCCCGGCGGCGAGGCACGCAGACGGCGCTGGTGGATGACCGCACGGAACTCGATTACGCGACCCTGCAACAGGCCATCGTCACTGTGGCCGATGCGCTCGACGGCAAGCGGGTGGCGCTGCTGCTGGACAACTGCTGTGCCTGGGCAGTGGTCGACCTGGCGCTGGCGCAGCGGGAAGCGGTGTGCGTCCCGATTCCGCTCTTCTTCACTGACGACCAGCTGCTGCATCTGATCGGCGATGCCGATCCCGACCTCGTCGTCAGCGACCAGCCTGCGCGGTTGCAGGCGCTGACCGGGCGGGCTGCGGCCAGTCAGCTGGAAGTCGCCGGCAGGACGCTGTTCCTGTTCCGGCGCTCAAGCAGGGACGCGAGCGAACTGCCCCCGGACACGTGCAAGATCACCTATACGTCGGGCACCACGGGCCAGCCCAAGGGCGTATGCCTGTCCGGCCATGCCATCGCGCAGGTAACGCTTGCGCTGAGCCACGCGGCGGATGCCGGCGCGACGGATCGCAGCCTCTCGCTGCTGCCGCTGTCGACCCTGCTGGAGAATATCGGTGGCGTGTACGCACCGCTGTTGAGCGGCAGCCGCGCGGCACTGCCTTCGCTGGCCACGTGCGGTTTCAGCGGATCGAGCAGCGTGAAACCCGACCTGCTGATCGCCGCGCTGCATCGTTACGCGCCAACGGCAACCATCCTGGTGCCGCAGTTGCTCAAGTTGCTGGTGGAGTCGGTTTCGGCCGGCGCCAGATTGCCCGGCACGTTGCGCTTCATGGCGGTGGGCGGTGCGCCGTGCACCGCGGCGCTGATCGGTCGCGCACGGAACCTGGGTTTCCCGGTTTACGAAGGCTATGGCCTGTCCGAAGCGGCCTCGGTCGTGAGCCTCAACCGCCCCGGCGGTGATCGGGTCGGCAGCGTCGGCCGGCCGCTCCCGCATGTCCGCGTCAGGATCGCCGATGACGGCGAGATCATGGTCGCCGGCGAACTGTTCGGCGGGTATCTGGGCAGCGAACCGTTCACCCGGATCGAATGGCCCACCGGCGATCTGGGCCGCTTCGACGCGGACGGCTATCTGCATGTGGTCGGCCGCAAGAAGACCGCCTTTGCCACCGCCTTCGGCCGCAACGTCGCCCCGGAATGGGTGGAAGGCGAGCTGACCAGCAGCGCAGCGATTATGCAGGCTGCCGTATTCGGCGAGGGGCGCGCAAGCAACGTAGCCGTCATCGTGCCGCATCCCGCAGCCGACCGAAGCCTGATCGACCACGCCGTGGCGGCGGCCAACGCCCGCCTGCCCGACTATGCGCGCGTCCGTGCATGGTGCCCGGCCGAAGCCGCCTTTTCGGCGGCCAACGGACTGGCCCGTGGTTCGGGAAGCCTGGATCGCGAAGCGATCGCACGCCATTACACCACCGCACTGGAAGCCCTTCATGCAGCCCACGCACACCCTGTCGACCTTTGAACAACTGGTGTCCGGCACCGAAGCAAGCCGAAACACCTTCCTCTCCATCCCGATCATCCAGCGCGCGCTGTGCGGCGATGTCACGCTCGCCGAATATGTGACCTTCCTGGGCCAGGCCTACCACCACGTCAGTCAGACGGTGCCGCTGCTGATGGGAGCGGGCTACCACTTGCCCGAGCGCCTGCGCTGGATGCAGCCGGCGATCGTCGAGTACATCGACGAGGAGAAAGGCCACGACGCGTGGATCCTCGACGACATCGATGCCTGCGGCGGCGACGCCGCAGCCGTGCAACGCGCCGACCCCATGCCGGCCACCGAACTGATGGTGGCGTACGCACATGACACGATCCAGCGACGCAATCCCGTCGGGTTCTTCGGCATGGTGTTCGTGCTCGAAGGCACCAGTGCGGCGTTGGCCACCCGCGCGGCAGGTGCCATCCAGCAGACCCTTGGCCTGCCGAAAAACGCCATGCGCTACCTCACCTCCCACGGTGCCCTCGACCAGCAGCATGTCGGTTTCTACGAAGGCCTGGTCAACCAGCTCGGGGACGAGCAGGACCGCCGCGTACTGATCCACTGCGCCAACCAGTTCTACAAGTTGTACGGCGACATCTTCCATTCCATTGCCGCGGCCACGCGGCCAATGACCGGGCACGCTTTCCCACGGAACGAACACGCATGAACCTCAACGGCAAACGGATACTCCTCACCGGCGCCGCCGGCGGCATCGGCAAGGAATTGACCACGCTGCTGGCCAGGCGCGGGGCACGCCTGGGCCTGGTCAATCACAGCGATGCCGCTGTCGCCTGCCTGCAACGCCAGATCGAGAACCAGCCAATGGATGCGATCGTCATCCAGGCGGACATCACCGGCGCAACGGCGCGGCAGCACGCCGTGCAGCGCATGCTGGACAGCTTCGGCGGCATCGACGTGCTGATCAACCTCGCCGGCATCCTGGACTTCAAGCTGTTCAGCGAAGTGGATGCGGCCACCATCCCCCGCCTTCTCCAGGTCAATCTGGAGGCGCCCATGCAGTTGATCCGCGAAATCCTGCCGGGAATGATTGCCCGTGGCAGTGGCCAGATCGTGAACATCGGCTCGATGTTCGGCAGCATCGGCTTTCCCGGCTTCGCCACCTACTCGGCCAGCAAGTTCGCCCTGCGCGGATTCTCCCAGGCACTGCGGCGCGAGCTGGCGAATTCGCCGATCACCGTCACCTACGTCTCCCCACGCGCGGTCAAGACGCCTTTCAACCCCAAGGCGGTCCACACCATGGTGGCGCGCGGCATGATGCACATGGACGAGGCGTCCTGGGTGGCCGCACGCATCGCGAAGGCCATCGAGAAGGACCGGGACGAGGTCTATCTGGGCTTTCCCGAAAGCCTGTTTGCCCGCATCAACGGGATCCTGCCGCGCCTGGTCGACCGCTCATTGAAAAAATCGCTGCCGTCGCTCTCGGCCTTCGCGCGCGACGTGTCGCCGGATTCCCCCTGATCGAGGAAGCGAAAATCAGGGAGATCGCCGTTCATCAGGAACGGCCTGCCGGCCTGGCCATTTGGTCAGCCAATCCACCGCGCCACGCCCGGCCAGCACGCCGCTGGCGAAGCAGGCGGTCAGCAGGTAGCCGCCGGTCGGCGCTTCCCAGTCCAGCATCTCGCCGGCGCAGAACACGCCGGAGCGATGCCGCAGCATCAACGCGTCGTCCAGCATCTCCAGCCGTACGCCGCCGGCGGTGCTGATCGCCTCGGCCAGTGGGCGCGGCGCGCGCAGTTGCAAAGGCAGTGCCTTGAGCTGCGCGGCCAGCGCCAGCGGGTCGGCCAGCGTGGCCTTGTCGGTCAACTCGAACACCAGCGCGCATCGGGCCGGATCGAGCCCGGCGCGGCGACGCAGCCAGTCGCCGATGCTGTGCTTGCCGCGCGGTGCGGCGAGCCGGTCGGCGAGCACCGCTTGGGTGTAGCCAGGCACCAGGTCCAGACGCAGCGTCGCGGTGCCGTGCGCGGCGATCCGTTCGCGCAGGTCGGCACCGATCGCATACACCAGACTGCCTTCGATACCGTAATCGCTGAGTACGCATTCGCCTTGGCGGGTCTGCGTGCCGCCGTGACGATCGGTCCAGATCGCCACCACCGGCTTCAACGGCGCGCCGGCAAAACGGCGGCGCAGATGCTCGCTCCACGCCAGCTCGAAGCCGCAGTTCGCCGGCTGCAGCGGCGCGATGTCGACGCCGGCCTGCTGCAGCGGCACCACCCACGCGCCATCGGAACCCAGTTGCGGCCAGCTGGCACCGCCGAGCGCCAGCACCACGGCATCGGCTTGCACCGCTCGCTCGCCGTCGGCCGTGGCGAAACGCAGCGCGCCGTCGCTGTGCCAACCCAGCCAGCGATGGTGCATGTGAAAGGCCACGCCGCCCGCGCGCAGCCGGTGCACCCAGCCGCGCAGCAGCGGCGCCGCTTTCAGGTCGACCGGGAATACGCGGCCGGAGCTGCCCACGAACGTCTCCACGCCCAGCATGCGCGCCCAGGCGCGCAAGGCATCCGCGTCGAACGCACGCAACCAGTGAGCGATCTCGTCCGCGCGCTCGCGGTAGCGCCCGACGAAATTCGCGAACGGCTCGGCATGCGTGAGGTTCAGCCCGCCCTTGCCGGCCAACAGGAATTTGCGCCCGACCGAACCCATCGCGTCGTACAGATCGACCGCGATGCCGGCGTCGATAGCCTGTTCGGCCGCCATCAGTCCGGCCGGCCCGCCACCGATGATCGCCAGTCGGGGAAGGGCTGCCTGAGTCATCCCGTCATGGTGGCATGCCACCCGATCCGGCGATAGCCGGATCGTCGCCGCGCCGGGGCGGCGACGAGGGCGTGGCGAATGCCAGGCCTCGTCAACTATCCGACCACGACAGGCGATCGAAGGCCGGTCCGGACAACCCGTTCCGCCGGGGCACCCTGAAAAACGACGCTGCGCCGACGAAAATCCGGCCGGCACTTCTGTGACCCGGCTCGCACCCACTGCGAAAAATTCCCATAGACGCCTCGGCGGCGCTGGCCATACCTTCCAGGGGTTCGTCAAAGGGGAGTCTGGCGAATGATCCCGTCACGGTGACATCGGTTTTGTGGTCGACGCCACCTTGATCAAAAGCCATGTCCATGTGCCGGATTCGGTTGGAGAGCCGATCGCAGAGCAGCAGCCATGGGCGTTTGCGGGGTCGTTTTGCATTCCTGGAAATAAACCAGTCGTCGCGCGAATAGCGACATTTCCTTGCTTGGGGTCCACGCGATCACATCAAGTCGGTTTGTCCTGAAAATCATTGGGGTGTCATATGTCTGGATATTCGAAAAGCAGTCTGTTCAAAGCGGTCGCGGCCTCAGCCTTGCTGAGCCTGACCGCGAGTGCGGCCTTTGCCAACGGCAACGGCAACACGCAACAAGCGGTCAATCCCTACGCACCGGCTTACGGGCACGCCTACCGCCACGGCGCGGTTCCCACCAGGGAAGCCCACAGCCGGATGAAGCAGTACGAGTCGCTGCACGCGACCTACGCGGCCACGACCGCTGCGGCCACCGGCGCGAAAACCCTCAGCTACGGCGGTGGCGTCGACGGCATCGGTGTCACCAGCGGCACGCCGAAGGTCTACCTCGTCGTCTACGGCAGCCAGTGGGGTACGTCCGGCACCGACAGCAGCGGCAACATGACCCTGTCCAACGACCCGGTCGGCGCCGTGCCCTACATGCAGAAGTTGTTCAAGAACCTGGGTACCGGCGGCGAGCTGTGGTCGGGCGTGATGACCCAGTATTGCGATGGCTCGCTGGTGAGCAACGGTGCCACCTCGTGCCCGTCGGGTGCGCCGCACATCGGCTACCCGACCGGCGGCGCCTATGCCGGCATCTGGTACGACAACTCGGCTTCTTCGCCGCAGCAGGCCACCGGCGCTCAGCTGGCCCAGGAAGCGATCAAGGCCGCGCAGCATTTCGGCAACACCACCGCGGCATCCAACCGCTACGTGCAGTACGTGATCCTGTCACCCAGCGGCACCACACCGGACGGGTTCAATACCTCCAGCGGCAATTTCTGCGCCTGGCATGACTGGAACGGCGACCAGAGCGTCACCTCCCCGGTCGGCGACGTGGCCTTCACCAACATGCCCTACGTCTACGATGCCGGCAGCAGCTGTGGCACGGGCTCGGTCAATGGCAGCACCGCACAAGGCAACCTCGACGGCTTCTCCATTGTCGAGGGTCACGAGTACGCGGAGACGGTGACCGACCAGAACCCGGCCGGCGGCTGGACCAACCACGTCAGCGGCTCGTCCAGCAACGGTCAGGAAAACGGTGACGAGTGCGCCTGGATCTCCTCCGGCCAGGGCGCCACGGCGAACGTGGTGATGGGCAGCGGGACCTTCCCGATGCAAAGCACCTGGTCGAACGACACCAACGAGTGCGATATCACGCACCCGATCGTCGGCGGCAGCACCGGCGGCACACCGGTGGCGAACTTCAGCGACACGATCAGCGGCCTGACCGTGAACTTCACCGACAGCTCCACCGACACGGGAGGCACGATCTCCTCGCGCTCGTGGAACTTCGGCGATGGCAGCAGCTCCACCGCGACCAACCCGAGCCACACCTACACCGCCGCGGGCACCTACAGCGTGGCCCTGACGGTGACCGACAGCACCGGTGCGACCAACACCAAGACGCAGTCGGTGACGGTCTCCAGCAGCGGCGGTGGCGGCGGCAGCGTGCTGCAGAACGGCGTGCCGATGACCGGCCTGGCTGCCGCGACCGGTGCCCAGCTGAACTACACCGTGGTCATTCCATCGGGCGCAAGCAACCTGGTGATCGCCATCTCCGGCGGCACCGGCGATGCGGATCTTTACACCAAGTTCGGTTCCGCACCGACCCTGAGCAGCTATGACTGCCGTCCGTACATCACCGGCAACAACGAAAGCTGCACCGTGGCCGCGCCGCAGGCAGGCACCTACTACATCATGCTGAACGGCTATGCCGCGTTCTCCGGCGTCACCCTCCAGGCCACCTGGAGCACCAGCACCGCCGGCACACCGGTGGCGAACTTCAGCGACACGATCAGCGGCCTGACCGTGAACTTCACCGACAGCTCCACCGACACGGGAGGCACGATCTCCTCGCGCTCATGGAACTTCGGCGATGGCAGCAGCTCCACCGCGACCAACCCGAGCCACACCTACACCGCCGCGGGCACCTACAGCGTCTCGCTGAAAGTGACCGACAGCACCGGGGCGACCAACACCAAGACGCAGTCGGTGACGGTCGCCAGCAGCGGCGGCGGCTCGGCCCAGCTGCTCGGCAACACCGGCTTCGAAAGCGGCACGGCCACCCCGTGGTCGATCAGCTCCGGCGTGCTCTGCAGCAACAGCACCTGCTCCGGTCAAACTGCCCATGCCGGCAGCTGGTTCAGCTGGCTGGACGGCTACGGCAGCGCACACACCGACACCGTGTCGCAGAGCGTGGCGATCACCGCCGGCGTGACCTCGGCGAACCTGTCGTACTACCTGCATATCGATACGGCCGAGACGACCACCTCCACGGCCTACGACAAGCTGACCGTGCAGGTGTACAGCAGCTCGGGCACCTTGCTGAAGACGCTGGCGACCTACTCGAACCTCAATGCCGCCAGCGGCTACGCCGTGCACACGAACAGCCTCGCTGCCTATATCGGCCAGACGGTGACGATCAAGTTCACCGGTACGGAAGACAGCTCGGCGCAGACCTCGTTCGTGCTGGATGACGTGACCTTGAACGTGCAGTAACGCGTCCAGGCGAAGGCTGCGCTGCCAGCAGCCCATTCGCCACGACGATCCCCGGAGCCCGGCCCCTTGGCCGGGCTCTTTTTTTGTCGTCGCGGCATCACTCGCGGACGAAAGACCGCAGCCCGCGCCGGCAAAGCGCCCATGGCGGACTCCCGCGTTGTATCGTTCGCGCATTCCGCTGACGGAGGCGACCGATGTCCAAAGCCATGCCATTCCTGTTGTTCACCCTGCTGGGCGCAGCCAGCGCCAGTCAGGCAGCGATGCCGGCCGTGCCACGCGAACAGCCGGCGCTGCACGCACTGGCCCGCGCGCCAAGCGAAGCGGAACTGCGCGCCACGATCACGCGGTTGGTGAGCTTCGGCACCCGCCATACGTTGTCTGACACGAAGTCCGACACCCGCGGCATCGGCGCCGCGCGGCGCTGGGTGAAGTCGCGCTTCGAGGCCATCTCCAGGGACTGCGGTGGCTGCATCGAGGTGGTCACGCCTTCGCAGATATTCACCGGCAAGCGCATCCCGAACCCGACCGAGGTGATGGACGTGGTCGCGATCAAGCGCGGCAAAGGCGACCCCAAGCGGGTGATCGTGATGAGCGGCCATCTCGATTCGCGCGTCACCGACATCATGAACAGCCACAGCGACGCGCCTGGCGCCAATGACGACGCCTCCGGCGTGGCCGCACTGATCGAGGCGGCACGCCTGCTGTCGAAACAGGACAGCGACGCCACCCTGGTATTCGCCGCGCTGTCCGGCGAGGAACAGGGGCTTTACGGCGGCAAGGTGATGGCCGACTACGCCGTCGCGCAGGGCTGGCAGGTCGAGGCCGATCTCAACAACGACATCATCGGCAACAGCCGCGGCCAGAACGGCGTGCTCGACAGCACCACGGTGCGGGTGTTCTCCGAGGGCACCAAGAGCAACGAAACCGCGGCACAGGCGAACTACCGACGCTACCACGGCGGCGAAGTGGATTCGCCTTCGCGCAACCTGGCCCGCTACATGGCCACGCTGGCCGACGACTATCTGCCGGACCTGCGGGTGCGGATGATCTATCGCACCGACCGCTTCGGCCGCGGCGGGGATCAAGTGGAATTTCTGGAAGCCGGCTTTCCCGCCGTACGCGTCACCGAAGCGCATGAGGATTACACCCGCCAGCACCAGGATCTGCGCACCGAGCACGGCGTAGCCTATGGCGACACCATCGCCGGCATCGACTTTCGCTATCTGGCTCGCGTCACCGCGCTCAACACCATCACCATGGCCGCGCTCAGCCGGGCGCCGGCGCCGCCCACCGGGGTCGCCACCGCGGGTGCCGTGGCCACCGACACCACCATCACGTGGAACAAGGTTCCCGGCGCCGCCGGCTATCGCGTGCACTGGCGCGACACCACGGCGCCGCAATGGCAGTACGAGCGCGCCGTCGGCAATGTCGACCGCGCGGTGCTGCACGATGTGGTGATCGACGACTGGTTCTTCGGCGTCTCGTCCGTGTCCGCCGATGGCTACGAGAGCCCGGTGGTCTTCCCCGGTTTCGCCGGCAGCTTCGAGCGTTCGCCGCCGGCGGCGGCCAAGTAGCTGCAAGGGACGGCCCCGGCCTGCTGCAGGGCACTTCGAATGACCGCGATTCGCAGCGCACTTGTCGGGAGGCTTCAGCCACGATGCTCTTCCACCATGATTCACAAGAGCATCGCGGCCGAAGCTGCTCCCGCAAAGAGCTTTCGCACGGGGTGCTCTCCTGCAGCGCCGTCTAACCCTGATCCAGGACAGCCTGCCACACGCAGGCAAGCGTGGATCGCGACGACGTCGACCGGACAGCTACCAGGCGCTGGCCGATGGCCGCTCCGCCGAGCCGCCGGGGCGCTTCGATCAGCGAGGCCTGAACCACGCCGCGTCCGCATCGCATGCCATGCAGGCGCAAAATGCACTCCGCTCCGGTTACTGTAACCATAGCCACGGAGACCGCCATGACCGATCCAAGCCCACCCTTGTCGTTCGCCGTACTGCTTGGTTCGGTACGCCGGGATCGCATGGGCATCCGTGCCGCGAAGCTGGTGATGGACGCGCTCAAGGCCCGCGGTCACGAGGCCGTGCTGGTCGATCCGATGGTGCTGCAGCTGCCACTGCTCGATCGCATGTACAAGGAATACGCCGCCGGCACCGCGCCGGCGGCACTGGAAACGCTGGCCACGCTGTATCGCCGTGTCGACGGCTTCCTGATCGTCAGCGGCGAGTACAACCACGGCATACCGCCGGCGATGAAGAACCTGCTCGACCATTTCCTGGAGGAATATTTCTGGCGGCCGTCCGGCATCGTCTGCTACTCGGCCGGCCAGTTCGGCGGCGTGCGCGCCGCCATGGCCCTGCGCGCCAGCCTGGCCGAGATGGGCATGCCCAGCATCCCCAGCGAATGCCCCATCCCGCGCATCGGCACGGCACTGGACGCGGACGGCCATGCACAGGACGAGCACGTCACGCGCACGCTCGACCGCTTCCTCGACGAATTCTTCTGGTACGCCCGCGCGCTGAAACGCGAGCGCCGGAACGGCACGCCGTATTGATGACGCCTGATCACGGTACCGAATTTCAGTAGCCGTTCGCCCCCGGATCAAGTCCGGGGCAGGCTGTGAGCCCTTCGACGCGCTCAGGACAGGGGCAGGCCCGACGGGCCGAAGTCGTAGGCAGCCCTTCGACTTCGCTACGCCCAAGGCGAACGGGTGGAACGTGTGGCGCCCTCACCGCCCGCGCCGCCCGCGCCGCGACGACGACTCATGCCGGTGTGCGCGGGTCAGTCGTAGACGTTGTGACAGCGACGCTCGGTGGTGTAATAGGTCTTCTTGTCCTGCTGATGTTTCTCGACGCGGTTGCCCACATAACCGCCGGCCACCGCGCCGCCCACCGTGGCCAGCGTCTTGCCCTTGCCGCCGCCCACCTGATGGCCCAGCAGACCGCCCGCCACGGCGCCGATACCGGTACCGATGAGGCGGTGGTTGTCCTTCGCACCGCTATGCCTGACCCGCACGTTTTCGCAGACCACGCGGTGGTGGCGGCCCTGCGCTTCGACACGCGTCGCAGTCAATGCAGGCAGCGCCAGCGCCAACGCGGCAACCAGAATGAACGACTTGTGCATGGCGGGTTTCTCCGTTGCGGTAGATCACATACATAATCCGTGCAGCGTGAGGGGGCGGTCAATCCGCACCAGCGCCAAAGTGGAGTGAGCTTGATCACAACGCCGCCAACTGCCAGCCCGCAGCTGCTGTCGCCCGAAGCGAACGGCACCTGGTGCCTGTATCTGATCGAATGCCGCAACGGCAGCTATTACGCCGGTATCACCAACCGCCTCGCCGCCCGCTATGCCGCCCACGTCGCCGGCCGCGGCGCCCGCTACACCCGCGCCAACCCGCCGTTGCGGCTGCTGGGTTCCCGCCCCTATCCCGACCGCGCCAGCGCCTCGCGCGCGGAGTGGGCGATCAGGCAATTGCCACGCGAGAAGAAACTGGCTTTCCTGCAAGCGGAGGCATGTGCACGGGTATCGCATGCAATCGTGGACAAGACACCAGCTTGCCCCGACGAGCTTCCATGATCGTCGGATCGGGTTGCCGGGGATGCCCCGCATCCAACATCGTGCGATGCTTGCGTCCCCCGGCACCCGGCGCACGCCGCATCAGTAGCCGATCACCTCGCCGTCCTTGCGCATTTCGGTGGCGCCCCAGTACACGTGCTGTTTCGGGTCCCACATGATCGCCTCGTAGCCGCCGAAGTTGCCGGTGCCCGGCACGATCTTGTAGCCGCGCCTGGCCAGTTCGGCTTTCACGGCGGGGGCGAAGCCCGATTCCATTTCCACGGTGCCGATGCCCTGCGAGGCTTCGCCGGTGGGCTCGGCATTGCCGTAGTGGCGCCAGCGCGCGGCATCGCCGGCCTCCTGCACGTTCATGCCGTAGTCGATCATGTTGACCAGCACTTGCACGTGGCCCTGCGGCTGCATGTCGCCGCCCATCACGCCGAACGCCATGAACGGCTGACCGTCCTTCATCACGAACGCGGGGATGATGGTGTGGAACGGGCGCTTGCCGGGCGCGTAGACATTGGCGTCCTTCGGGTTCAGCGAATAGAGTTCGCCGCGATCCTGGAACATGAAGCCCAGCCCGTCGGCGACCAGCCCCGAGCCCATGCCGCGATAATTGGACTGGATCATCGACACCATCATGCCGTCCTTGTCGGCGGTCTCGAAATCGGTGGTGTCGCCCTGGAACAGGCGCGGGTCGCCGGGACCGATGTGCGGATCGGCGTGCTCGAGATGGATCAGCTTGCGGCGCTGGTCGGCGTACTGCTGCGACAGCAGGCCCTTCATCGGCACATCCACGAAGCGCGGGTCGGCGTAGAACTTGGCCAGATCCTCGTACGCCAGCCGCTTGGCTTCGATCTCCGCGGTCAGCGCATCGGCGCTGCCGGCGCCCATCTTCTTCAGATCGAAACCCTTCAGGATGTTGAGCATCTCCAGCGCGGCGAAGCCCTGCCCGTTCGGCGGCAGTTCGTAAACATCGTAGCCGTGATAATCGACCGACTGCGGCGTCACCCATTCGCCATGGAAATCGGCAAAGTCGGCATAGCGCAAATCGCCGCCGATGCGCTTGAAATACGCATCGATGGTGTGCGCAATCGCGCCCTTGTAGAACGCGTCGCGCCCGCCCTGCGCGATCGTCGTCAGCGTGTGCGCAAGATCGGGATTGCGGAACACCTCGCCCTCGGCCGGGGTATGCCCGTCGATCAGGTAAGTGCGGCGCGCGTTCGCGCTTTCCTCGATCAGTTTGCTGTTCCTGTCGAACGCCTTGAAGTTGCCTTTCCAGTATTGCGCGACCAGTTGCGTGACCGGGAAGCCGCCTTGCGCCAGCGCGATCGCCGGCGCGAGATCTTCGCTGATCGGCAGCTTGCCGAATTTCTCATGCAGGGCAAACCAGGTGTCCACCGTCCCCGGCACGGTGACCGGCAGCGAACCCACCGGCGGGATGTGCGCCTTGTACGGCTGCCCGGCCTTCGCGTAGGCCGCCTTGACCTCGGCCTGCATCTTCGCCAGATCGCGGCCCCTGGCCGACGGGCCGGAACCGTTGTAGCCGTAGAGTTTGTGCGTCTTCGGATCCCACACGATCGCGAACGCGTCGCCGCCGATGCCATTCAACACCGGCTGGGTCAGCCCGAGCACCGCGTTGGCGGCGATCGCGGCATCCACGGCGCTGCCGCCCTTCTTGAGTATCTCGACCGCGGCGAGCGAAGCGAGCGGCTGTTCGGTCGCCGCCATGCCGTGCTGCGCCAGCACCGGCGAGCGCGACGCCCACGGCTGTCCGGAATAGCGATCGCCCCGGCCGACGTCGGCGTGAACGTTCGCCGCAGCCGCCAGCCCTGCCAACAAGGCCATGGCGGCGCCGATCCCGATCTGCGAAAAAGTCATCGCGTTTCCTCCGGCGGAAGTTTCGGGACACGGCCCGAACGCTGCATTTCACCCACCCGGCGCAGCTTACTTCTTCTTCGGCAAGTACAGATCGGTGATCGTGCCTTCGTACACCTCTGCCGCCATGCCGACCGATTCGCTCAGCGTGGGATGCGGGTGGATGGTGAGGCCGATGTCGGCCGCTTCGCTGCCCATCTCGATCGCCAGCGCGATTTCGGAGATCAGGTCGCCGGCGTGCACGCCCACGATGCCGCCGCCGACCACGCGGTGGGTGGCCTCGTCGAACAGCAGCTTGGTGAAGCCTTCGGTGCGATCGATGCCGATGGCGCGGCCACTGGCCGCCCACGGGAAACGCCCAACACCAATTTTCAGGCCCTTCTCCTTCGCCTCGCGTTCGGTCACGCCGACCCAGGCGATCTCCGGATCGGTGTAGGCCACCGATGGGATCACCCGCGCATCGAAGTGGCTCTTGTGGCCGGCAACCACTTCGGCGGCAACCTTTGCCTCGTGTGTGGCCTTGTGCGCCAGCATCGGCTGGCCGACCAGATCGCCGATGGCGAAGATGTGCGGCACGTTGGTGCGCATCTGCGTGTCGACGTTGATGAAGCCGCGCTCGGTGACGGCCACGCCGGCCTTGTCGGCGCCGATGCTGCCGCCGTTGGGCGAGCGGCCCACCGACACCAGCACGCGGTCGAACACGGTGTCCGCCGGGATGCTGTCGCCTTCGTAGCTGACCTCGATGCCCTTCTTCGTGGCCTTGGCCGCCGTGACCTTGGTCTTGAGATGGACGCCCTTGAGCTTCTTGCCCAGGCGCTGCGCCAGCGGCTTGATCAGGTCGGCATCGGCGCCGGGGATGATCTGGTCCATGAACTCGACCACGGTCACCTCGCTGCCCAGCGCCGAGTAGACGGTGGCCATCTCCAGGCCGATGATGCCGCCGCCGACCACCAGCAGCTTCGTCGGCACGTCCTGCAGCTCCAGCGCCCGGGTGGAGTCGAGCACGCGCTCGTCGTCCCATGGGAACAAGCCCAGCTTCACCGACTGCGAGCCGGCCGCGATGATCGCGTTTTCGAAGCGGATCAGCCGGGTGCCTTCGGCCGTCTGGACTTCCATTTCATGCGGCGACATGAACGTGCCCGTGCCCTCGACCGTGCGCACCTTGCGCTGCTTGGCCATGCCTGCGAGGCCGCCGGTAAGTTTGCCGACCACCTTGGATTTGAAGTCGCGCAGCTTGCCGATATCGATCTTGGGCTTGCCGAAGCTGACGCCGTGCGCGGCCATCGCCTCGGCTTCGTCGATCACCGCGGCGGCATGCAGCAGCGCCTTGGACGGGATGCAGCCCACGTTGAGGCAGACGCCGCCCAGCGTGTCGTAGCGCTCCACCAGCACCGTGTCCACGCCCAGATCGGCGGCGCGGAACGCAGCCGTATAGCCGCCCGGACCGGAGCCTAGCACGACCAGCGTGCATTCGAGATCCGCGGCTTTGTTAGATAAAGCTGCCGCTTGCGGCACCACTGCCTCCTCTCCCCCAGCCCTTATTTCACTTGGGGGAGAGGATTGAGGTGAGGGCCGGGTGCTTGCGGGAGGCTTGCCGGAGCTATCCGCTTTGTTGGAACTACTCGGCAAGCCCGCCCCCTCACCCCGACCCTCTCCCCGCTGGGGAGAGGGAGATGTCGTGTCGGCTGCGCCGACGGTTTCCAGTATGGCAATCACCGTGCCTTCGGAGACTTCGTCGCCGAGCTTGACCTTCAGCTCCCTGATCGTGCCGGCGGCGTCGCTGGGAATCTCCATGGTCGCCTTGTCCGATTCCAGGGTGATCAGGCTCTGATCCTTGGCGACGATGTCGCCGACGTTCACCAGCACCTCGATCACCGGCACGTTTTCGTGTCCGCCGATGTCGGGAACCTTGATCTCGAGAGTGTTGGCCATGTCTTGCTTCCTTCGTGTTGCCGGTCGTCAGCGAGTGACGCCCCGGTCTTTGGCAGGGGATGGTGTGTCGGGTCGGCTGGCCGACACTTCGGCGATGTCGCGTTCGACATCGCGTACCGCGTCGTTGCCGCCCGGTGCCGATGTCTCGACCACAGCGGCTTTGCCGTCGTCCTGCGCCGGGCGAACCCAGCTCCTGACGTGCAGGTCGCGCTGCGGGAAAGGGATCTCGATGTCGTATTTTTCCAGCGCGGTGTGCAACGCCCAGTTGTAGGCGGCAGTCACCGCACCGACCCGCCGCGTGGCATCGGCGTTGAGCCAGACCACCAACTGGAAATCGAGCGAAGAATCGCCGAAGCCGGCCAGCCACACCTGCGGCGCACGCGGACCGTCCAGGCTGAGCGTGAACGGCACCGCGGCGGCGGCCTCCAGCGCAGCCTTCTTCACCAGCTCCTTGTCGGTGCCGTAGGCGACGCCGAACGGGATCTTCTGCCGCCGCGCCACCTCGCGCAGGGTCCAGTTGACGACCCGCCCGGTCACGAATTCCGAATTCGGCACCAGGATGTCGATGTCGTCGTTGGTGCTGATCAGGGTGGCGCGGATGCCGATCTCGCGGACGTGGCCATGCACGCCGGAGGCCAGCTCGACGAAATCGCCGACCTTGAGGCTGCGGTCGAACAGCAGGATCAGGCCGGACACGAAATTGTTGAAGATCGCCTGCAGGCCGAAGCCCAGGCCCACACCCAGCGCACCGGCGAACACCGTCATCCTGGCCATCGGGATGCCGGCCACGCTCAATGCCCACAGCACACCGATGGTCAACAGCAGATAGTGCAGCAGTCGCTCGACGGTGTAGATCGTCGACGAGTTGATGTGGTCGTTGCGCTCGGCGTAGCGATGGAACAAGCGCTTGAACATCGCGGCAACGAACAGGAACACGGTAAACAGCAGCACCGCGCCCAGCACCGAGCCGATCGTCACGTTGACGCCGCCGAACTTGAAGCCGAGATCCAGCCAATCACCGACCTGCGCGATACCCTGCTTCACCGCGGCCGGCGCGGAAGGCGGCAGCGCCAACCCGAGGCAGCCGAACGATGAGGCGACCGGCACCCGAAGAGCCCCGTTACAGCAGCAGACGACGGATGTCGCCGAGCTGACTGGCGAGGAAGGCGGCGAAGCGCGCGGCGAGCGCACCGTCGATCACCCGATGGTCGTAGGACAGCGACAGCGGCAGCAACAACCGCGGCGCGAATTCCTTGCCGTTCCACACCGGCTTGATCGCCGCCTTGGAGACGCCGAGGATGGCGACTTCCGGTGCATTGACGATCGGCGTGAACGCGGTGCCGCCGATGCCGCCCAGCGAGCTGATCGAGAAGCAGCCGCCGGACATCTCGGCCGGGCCGAGCTTCTTGTCGCGCGCCTTCTTCGAGATCTCGCCCATCTCGCGGGCGAGGTCGAGCAGGCCTTTCTTGTCGCAATCGCGCAGCACCGGCACCACCAGGCCGTCGGGCGTATCCACCGCGATGCCGATATGGAAGTACTTTTTCAGGATCAGTTTCTCGCCCGATTCGTCGAGCGAGGCGTTGAACTGCGGGAAGGCTTTGAGCGCCGCCACCACCGCCTTGATCTGGAACACCAGCGGGCTGATCTTCAGCTCCTTGTTTTCCTCGCCGAGCTTCTTGCGGAACGCCTCCATCTCGGTGATGTCGGCGTCCTCGTGCTGGGTGACGTGCGGGATCATCGCCCAGTTGCGCGCGAGGTTCGCGCCGGAAATCTTCTGGATGCGCGAGAGCGGCTTTTCCTCGATCGGGCCGAACTTGGCGAAATCGACTTTCGGCCACGGCAGCAGGTTGAGTCCGGTTCCGGCAACCACGCTGCCGCCCGCCGCCGGGCGGGCACCCGTGGCCAGCGCATGCTTGACGTAGCCGCTGACATCCTCGCGCTGGATACGGCCGCCGCGGCCGCTGCCCTTGACCTGGCCGATGTCCACGCCCAGCTCGCGGGCGAACGCGCGGATCGCCGGGCTGGCGTAGGGCGCGTCGCCGGGCATCACGACGCGCGCGTCCAGCGGCGGGCGCGGCAGTACCGGCACGTCGCCCTCGGGCGCATGGCCGGGCTGCACGCTGCGGCCACCGATCGGGGCGGGCTTGTCCTGCATCGTGGCTGCGGCGGCTGCGGCGCTCTCATTCTTGCGTTCTTCCGCAGCGGGAGAGGGGGGCTGTGCGGCGGCTTGGGGTCCCTCACCCCTGCCCTCTCCCGGGACGGGAGAGGGGGACGCGGTGTCGGCTGCGCCGACGGCTTCTATTATGGCGATCACGCTGCCTTCGGACAGCTCGTCGCCCAGCTTGACCTTCAGTTCCCGGACCACCCCGCCGAAGGCGGCCGGCACTTCCATCGTGGCCTTGTCCGACTCCAGCGTGATCAGGCCCTGATCCTTGACGACGGTATCGCCGACCTTCACCAGAATCTCGATCACCGGCACGTCGCTGCTGCCGATATCGGGCACCACGGCCTCGCGCAAGGCGGGCGTGCCGCTGGCCGCGCGGGATGGCTCGGATTTGGCGGGCTCGGATTTGGGTTGAGCGGTGGCGGCGGGGGGCTGCGCGGCGGCTCGGACTCCCTCACCCCTGCCCTCTCCCGGGGCGGGAGAGGGGGACGCGGTGTCGGCTGCGCCGACGGCTTCCAATATGGCGATGACCGTGCCCTCCGATACCTCGTCGCCGACCTTCAGCTTCACTTCCTTCACCGTGCCGGCGAAGGGCGCGGGGACTTCCATGGTGGCCTTGTCCGACTCCAGCGTGATCAGGCTCTGTTCCTTCTCGATCCGGTCGCCGACTTTGATCATCACCTCGATCACCGGCACTTTGTCGCTGCCGATGTCGGGGACGCGTGCTTCTTTCAGGTCGGCCATGGGTACTCCAGCGGATGACGGTGGCGAACCGCTCGGGGATGGCGGTCGCGGATGAGGAGCCTGTCGGACTTTGGTGGTCGAGGCGAGGATCCGGCTTGCGAGGACAGAACTCGACGCTTCGCCGGCCCATGGTGGTTCCATGGGCCAAGAGGCGGCGGATAGTGGACCGCACAGACGGATTCGCAGCCCGGCCGACAAAGTTCGACAGGCTCCTGAGCCTCAATCATAACGAAGGCCCGACCGCTTCGTCTCCCATGCCGTGCAGTATTTCGTCCGCATCGCTTACCATGCGCGTGCGTATGCGTGACCTTGAGCTCACGCGCGGCGCGGACTCATGCCCTAATCTGACAATGTCCAACGCCGCATGGGCGGCACGGGAAGAACACCATGCTGACGATACGCGAGCTGTCCAAAACCTATGCCAACGGTGTGCGCGCGTTGCGCAACGTGTCGCTGGACATTCCCAACGGCATGTTCGGTCTGCTCGGACCGAACGGGGCCGGCAAGTCGACGCTGATGCGCACGATCGCCACGCTGCAGGATCCGGACCAGGGCAGCATCACGCTCGACGGCATGGACCTGCTCGCCGACAAGCACGCCACCCGACGCCTGCTCGGCTACCTGCCGCAGGAGTTCGGCGTGTACCCGAAGGTATCGGCCGAGGCGATGCTCGATCACTTCGCGATACTCAAGGGCGTCACCGTGAAGGGCGAGCGGCGCGAACTGGTCGAGACGTTGCTGCGCCAGGTGAACCTGTGGGATGTGCGCCGGCGCAAGCTGGGCACCTATTCCGGCGGCATGCGCCAGCGCTTCGGCATCGCCCAGGCGCTGATCGGCGACCCGCGGCTGGTGATCGTGGACGAGCCCACCGCCGGCCTCGACCCGGAGGAGCGCAACCGCTTCCTCAACCTGCTGGCCGAGATCGGCGAGCGGGTGGTGGTGATCCTGTCCACCCACATCGTGGAAGACGTGACCGACCTGTGCCAGCGCATGGCGATCATCGGCCAGGGCCAGCTGCTGCTCACCGGCGATCCGCTGGAGGCGATCCGCTCGCTCGATGGCCGGGTCTGGCGGCGCAGCATCGACAAGTCCGAACTGGACGGCTATCGCGCCCGCATGAACATCCTGTCCACCCGCCTCGCGGCTGGTCGCACGCTGCTGCACGTGCTGTCCGACACGCGGCCCGGCGAAGGCTTCGAGGCGGTGGCGCCCGATCTGGAGGACGTCTATTTCGGCCACCTGCGCGATCAGGCCACCGCCAGGGCGGCCTGATCGGCTTTCGAATTCCCGGTAGGAGCGCGCTTGCGCACGATGCCCTTGCTCCATCGTTGGCAAAAGAGCATCGCGCGCAAGCGCGCTCCTACAACAAACCGCAAGAGCTTTCGCGCACAGGGTGCGCTCCTACACACCAGACAGGATCGCCCATGCGTCTCAAGTCAAGCTTCTTCGAGATACTTCGATTCGAATTGCGCCAGCAGCTGAAAGCGCCGCTGTTCTGGGTCATTGCGGCGGTGTTCGGCGCGCTCGCGTTCGCCCTGGTCAGCACCGACGCGGTGACCGTCGGCGGCGCCAGTGGCAATGTGCTGCGCAATGCGCCGCTGGTGATCGTGCGGCTGCTGACCGTGCTCAGCGTGCTCAGCATGTTCCTGGTGACGGTGTTCGTCGCCGGCGCCGCGCTGCGCGATTTCGAGCAGCGTACGGCCGAATTGGTCTTCACCACGCCGATCAGCCGTGGCGCCTATCTCGGCGGCCGCTTTGCCGCCGGCTATCTGGCGGCACTGGCGATCATGCTGGTGTGCGCGCTGGGCATCGCGCTGGGCGGCATGATGCCGTGGATCGATGCGGTGCGGCTGGGCCCGGCCAGCTGGCATGGCTACGCCTGGGCGTTCGGCGTGATGGTGGTGCCGGACATGCTGTTCATCGCGGCGCTGCTGTTCCTGCTGGCCACCACCACGCGATCGCTGCTGGCCACCTATGTGGGGCTGATCGTCTTCTTCGTGCTGCAAGCCGTCGTGGGCCAGTTGAGCAAGGACGTCAACAATCACTACCTCGCCGCCCTGCTCGATCCGTTCGGCGGGCGCACCGTGGCGCTGGTCACGCGTTACTGGTCCGCCTATCAATCGAACCGCGAACTGCCCGCGCTGAGCGGCGAGCTGCTGTTCAACCGCCTGCTGTGGATCGGCACGAGCATGGCCATGCTGGGCGTCACGTTCGCGCTGTTCCGGCCGAACCGCGAAGGCCTGCAACTGCCGCGGCGCAAGCCGCGGGCCGAACCGCCGATGCTGCGTCCGTCGGCCGGCACCGCCACGCTGACACTGCCCAAGGTACGCCTGGCGGACAACCTCTGTGCCCGCCTGCTGCAACTGCGCACGCAGTTCGCCTTCGACACGCTGGGCGTGCTGCGCGGCGTGCCGTTCCTGATCATGCTGGTGCTCGGTCTGACCAACCTGGTGGCTTCGCTGTTTCTGTCCGGGCATATCTACGGCACGGCCACGTATCCGGTCACCCATCAGGTGCTGGAGATGCTGCGGGGTGCGTTCCAGTGGCTGCTGTTCATCATCATCACGTTCTATGCCGGCGAGCTGGTGTGGCGCGAGCGCAGCCAGCGTTCGGCCGAGGTCAGCGATGCGTTTCCGCTGCCGGACTGGATTCCCCTGGTCGCCAAGCTGGGCGCACTGCTGGCGGTGATCGCGGTGTTCCAGCTGGTGGGTGCGCTGGTCGGCATCGGCTGGCAGCTCGGTCACGGCTATACCCATCTGGAACCCGGCCTGTATCTGGCGACGCTGGCGCTGAACGCGATGCCGTTCGTGCTGCTGGCGGCACTGGCGCTGTTCCTGCAGGTGCTGTCCAACAACAAGTTCCTCGGCTACCTGCTGACCATTTTGTGGTTCGTCACGCAGATCGGCTTCGGCCTGCTGCACTGGGACCAGAACCTCTACAACTACGGCAACGCGCCGAACGTGCCGTATTCGGACATGAACGGTTTCGGCCATTTTCTCGGTGCGGCGCTGTGGTTCGACTTCTACTGGGCCAACTGCGCCGTGGCCCTGCTGGTGCTGGCTGCGCTGTTCTGGGTGCGCGGCACCGGGCAGGCGTGGCGCGACCGTCTGCACGAGGCGCGCGCGCGGCTGCATGCGCCCGCGAAAGCCACCCTGGCGTTGGCGCTGCTGGCGTTCGCCGGCAGCGGCGCATGGATCTACTACAACACCAACGTGCTCAACCATTACCGCAGCAGCAGTACCAGACTGCAACAGCGCGCGGACTACGAGAAGAAATACGCGAAGTACAAGGATCTGCCTCAGCCGCGGATCACTGCGGTAAAGGCGGATGTGGACATCCACCCGTACCGGCGCAAGCTCGATATCCGCGGTCGATACACCCTGGTCAACAAACACAAGGCGCCGATCAGCGAGCTGTACGTGAACTTCGCCGACGGCTTCACCGTGAAGTCGCTGGACTTCGCGCCGCACGATACGGTCAGCACGGACAAGGATCTGGGCTTCACCATCTACCGGTTGAAGACACCGCTGGCACCCGGCGCATCGATGCGCTTCGACTTCGATCTGGAGTACGCGCCGAAGGGTTTCACCAACAGCCCCGAAGGCACGTTCCTGGCCCACAACGGCACGTTCTTCAACAACCACGTGATGCCGCAGTTCGGCTACCAGACGCAAGTACAGATCACCGACCGCAACGACCGCCGCAAGTACGGGCTCAACGAGGCGGTGCCGAGGATGCCGAAGCTCGGCGACGAGAAGGCGCGCGCCAACACCTACATCAGCAACGACGCGGACTGGATCAGCTTCGACACCACCGTGTCCACCGCAGCCGACCAGATCGCGGTGGCGCCGGGTTACCTGCAAAGGGAATGGACGGCCAACGGTCGGCGCTATTTCCATTACACGATGGACAAGCCCATGTTGCCGTTCTTCTCCTGGCTGTCGGCGCGCTATGCGGTGAAGCAGGTCCAGTGGAAGGGCGTGCAGATCGGCGTTTACTACAACCCGGCGCATGCCTGGAACGTGGACCGGATGATCCAGGGCGCCGAGGATGCGCTGGACTACTACGACGCGCACTACACGCCGTACCAGTTCCGTCAGTTGCGCATCCTGGAGTTTCCCGATTACGCCACGTACGCGCAGTCGTTCGCCAACACCATCCCGTTCTCCGAGTCGATCGGCTTCATCGCCGATTTGCGCGACCCGTCGAAGATCGACTACCCCTACTACGTCACCGCGCACGAAGTGGCGCACCAATGGTGGGCGCACCGGGTGATCGGCGCCGACATGCAGGGTTCGACCATGCTCAGCGAGTCGCTGGCGCAGTACTCCGCGCTGATGGTGATGAAGCACAAATACGGCGCCGACCAGATGCGCAAGTTCCTGAAGTACGAACTGGATCACTACCTTGCCGGCCGCGCCACCGAAAAGCTGGCGGAAGAGCCGCTGGCCAAGGTGGAGAACGATCAGCGATACATCCACTACCAGAAGGGCTCGCTGGTGTTCTACGCACTGCAGGATTACATCGGCGAGGACACCGTGGATCGCGTGCTGAAGCAGTTCCTGATCGACAAGGGTTTCCAGCAACCGCCCTACACCACCTCGCGGGAATTCATGGATGCGCTGGGCAAGGCGGTCGGACCGAAATGGCAGCCGCTGCTGAACGACCTGTTCTGGAAGATCACCCTGTTCGACAACCGCACCACCGAGGCCACCGCGAAAAAGTTGCCCGATGGCAGGTATCAGGTGACCATGAAAGTGCACGCCGGCAAGGTTTATGTCGACGGCAGGGGCAAGGAGACGCCAGCCACGCCGGACATCCCGATCGAGGTCGGCGTATTTGCCGCCTCGCCCGGCAAGGGCAGGGACGGCAAGCCGCTGTATCTCGAAAAGCGCATGCTGCCAAACGGCGACAGCACGATCACCGTGACCGTCGATGGCCTGCCCGCCGAGGCCGGCATCGATCCCTACAACGAGCTGATCGACAAGGTCTCCAGCGACAACCGGCATGCCGTGACCGTGCAGTGACGCGGCAGGCTGCCGGGAAGTCCC
>DATKVA010000164.1:0-11432 GCA_035530315.1 Rhodanobacter sp.
GTTGCTTGGCGCCTGCAGTTGGGGCATCACCCTGGACGATGCCGCCAGGAACGTGCGCACGGCATGGAGCGGCGATGTGTCCGGCTGCCGCGACATGGGCAAGGTCACCGTCTCGGTGATGGATCACATCGGCCCGGTCGATCGCAACAACATCACCGTGCGCGACGAGCTGGAAGTGATGGCGCGCAACGAAGCAGTGAAGATGCACGCCGACACCATCAAGCCGCTGGCCGACCCGGTCGACGGTTCACAGCCGTGGGGCGCCTATCAGTGTGGTTCGCACCCGATTGTGCCGACCGGCCAGCCGGCGCCAGCGGCCAGTGCCGCGGCACCCGACAGCGCGAAGACGTATCCGGTGCATGGCGGTTGAGCCCGGTCGCAATCGGAAGTCGAAAGGCTTGCTTGCGCCATCCTTCTGTTCACCCCCGTGCGTGAGGCCGTCATTTCACCCGTGAACACCTTGATGACCACACCGGGCCGGCTTGCCCGCCGGATCCTTTCGCCTTTGCGCAAGCCGAAACTGCCGGTGCTGCCGGATACGCTGCCGGCATTCGCGGTGCCGGCGGCGGGGATTGAGGTGCTGGACGGTCCGTCGACGTTCCGGCGGGTGTTGCTGGAGCTGATCGGGCAGGCCCGACAGCGCATCATGATCGTGGCGCTGTACCTGCAGGACGACGAGGCCGGGCGCGAAGTGCTGGACGCATTGCATGCGGCTCGCGCCCGCCATCCGGCGTTGCAGGTTTCGGTGCTGGTGGACTGGCATCGGGCGCGACGCGGCTTGATCGGTGAGCAGAAGAGTGCCGGCAATGCGGGTATGTATCGCGCGTACGCCGAGCGGTTCGGGCCCGGCGTCGAGATTTATGGCGTGCCGGTGCAGAACCGCGAACTGTTCGGGGTACTGCACCTGAAAGGTTTCGTGATCGACGACGCCGTGCTCTACAGCGGTGCCAGCATCAACGATGTGTACCTGGCCCGGCATGGGCGCTACCGCCTCGACCGCTATCACCTGCTGCGGCATCGCGCTCTGGCCGATGCCATGGCCGGTTTCGTGCGGCAGTACCTGATTGGCAGCGAGGCGGTGCGGCGTCTGGATGTTTCCGAAGTGCCCGAGACGCGCGCGCTGCAGCCGGCGATCCGCACGTTGCGGCTGACCTTGCAACACGCCCGGTACGAAGTACCCCATGCTGCGTTGGGGCCGGGCGAGGTGGCGGTGACGCCGTTGCTCGGTTTCGGCCGCAGCGACAATGCGCTCAACGACACCGTGCTGGCCCTGCTGCGCGGCGCGCGCAAGCGGGTGATCCTGCTGACGCCGTATTTCAACCTGCCCAGGCCGGTGCGTCTCGTACTCGGCCAGCTGCTGCGGCGGGGCTGCCGGATCCACATCATGATCGGCGACAAGACCGCCAGCGATTTCTATATTCCGCCGGGACAGCCGTTCACCACCATCGGCCTGTTGCCGTACCTGTACGAAAACAACCTGCGCCGCTACGTGCAGGCACACCGACGGCAGGTCGACAGCGGTCAGCTCAACATCCACCTGTGGCGCGATGGCGACAACAGCTATCACCTGAAGGGCCTCCTCGTCGACGATGACGTGGCCGTGCTCACCGGCAACAACTTGAACCCGCGCGCGTGGTCGCTGGATCTGGAAAATGCCCTGTTGCTGCGCGACCCCGCGCACCTGCTGCGGGACAAGCATCAGGCCGAGTGGACTGCATTGCAGCGCCACGCCACGCGGCTGACCGATTACCGGGCGCTGGAAAGCCCGCGGCATTATCCGGCAGTGGTACGCAAGCAGCTTGGCCGGCTCAATCGCACCCGCCTCGACCGGCTGTTGAACCGGCTGCTCTGATCGGTCGTCTGGTCGTCTGTAGGAGCCCGCTTGCGGGCGATGCTCTTGATCCACGCGAAAGAGCCATCGCGCGCAAGCGCTCTCCTACGGTTGATTCGATAAGAGCATTCGCGCACAGGGTGCGCTCCTACCGTGTCGGCGGTGCGACGAGGCGCTGCAGGCGCAGGCCAAGCCAGCGATCCACGTCCGGCCATTCGCCGGCCAGAATGCTGTAGCAGACGGTGTCGCGCAGGCTGCCGTCGGGGCGGCGCTTGTGCGCGCGCAGCACGCCGTCGCGATGGGCGCCCAGGCGCTCGATCGCGCGTTGCGAGTCGAGGTTGCGGTGGTCGGTGTGGAACTCCACCGCGACGCAGTGCAGCGCCTCGAACGCGTGGCGAAGCAGCAGGCGTTTGCAGGCGGTGTTGAGGTGGCTTTTCTGCCAGCGTCTGGCGTACCAGGTGTAGCCGATCGCCAACCGTGGCAGGTCGGGCATGATCTCGTAATAGCGGGTGGTGCCGACGATCTCGCCGCTGCTTCGTTCGCGCACGGCGAACGGCAGCATCATGCCGTCGGCCTGGCCCTGCAGCGCCTTTTCCACATAGGCGCGAGCCTGGCCCGGCGCCGGCGCGCTGGTGAACCACAGATTCCACAGCTCGCCATCGGCGGCGGCGGCTTCAAGTGCCGGGGCGTGCCCGATTTGCAGAGGTTCCAGCTCGACGTGCTCGTCGCACAGGCGGGTCGGGGCATAGGGGTTCATCGGGATTCCGTCGGGGCTGGCAACGTTCGGGTGCCGGGGTCGGGCGCGTCGGGTCGGGCTTGCCGGATCAGGCATCCAGGTCGGGGATCAGCTTGCTCTCGAGACGGGAGATGTGGTCCTTCAGCAGCAGCTTGCGTTTCTTCATCCGGGTCAGTTGCAGCTCGTCGCGGCCGAGCCCGCTCGCCAGCTGCCTGATCGCCACGTCGAGATCGCGATGCTCCATGCGCAGCTCCGCCAGCAAATGGACGATTTCGGCGTGATCCTGTACCTGCATGGTGTTGGCGGCGACTGGGTGGATTTGCGTAGTTTAGCGCCGTTTGGTCTCACCGGAAGCCGAGCGGCGAGACGGCTACAATAGGCGGCTTGTGCACTCGATACGGCCCCATGTCCGCCCAGCCCGAGATCCCCCTAACGCCCGCTCGCGAATCCTTCAGGCTGGCCCGGCACCTGCGCCGCCAGGCGGGGCAGGCGGTCGTTGTGTCACCTTCGCAGCGGGCTGTGCGCGAAAGCGATCTCCATCCCGATGCGCATTGCAGGGTGGCCGGTTATCCTTTCAGCGACGCATAGACGTCCATACTTCCATTCACCTCCTGTCGAGTACCTGCCGTGTCCTTCTTTGCATCCGTTGAAATGGCCCCGGGCGATCCGATCCTGGGTTTGACCGAAACCTATCTGGCTGACCAGCGTCCGGGCAAGATCAATCTTGGCGTGGGCATCTATGTCGACGAACAGGGACGCATCCCGCTGCTGCCGTCGGTGCGCGACGTGGAGCAGGCACTGGCGTCGGCGGCCAGGCCGCGCGGCTACCTGCCGATCGACGGCCTGGGTGCCTACAACCAGCTTACCCAGCAACTGCTGTTCGGTACCGAATCGCCGCTGCTGGCGGCTGGGCGGGTGGCCACCGCACAGACCATCGGCGGCAGCGCGGCGCTGCGGGTGGCGGCCGACCTGCTCAAGCAGGTGCGCGGCGCCGATGCGAAGATCGCGATCAGCAATCCGAGTTGGGGCAATCACCATGTCGTATTCAGGACGGCCGGTTTTTCGCTGCTCGAGTACCGTTACTACGACCCGGCCAGCCATGGCCTGGATTTTGCCGGCATGCTGGAGGATCTGGGTGCCATGGAGCCGGGCACCGTGGTGCTGCTGCATGCGTGCTGCCACAACCCTACCGGCGTCGACCTGGACGCGACGCAATGGCAGCAGGTGATTGCGCTGCTGCGCGAACGCCGGTTGCTGCCGTTCATCGACATGGCCTATCAGGGCTTCGACCAGGGCATCGACGCCGACGCCACCGCCGTGCGGCTGCTGGCGGCGTCGGGCATCGAGGCGTTCGTCGTGGCCAACTCGTATTCCAAGTCGTTCTCGCTGTACGGCGAGCGGGTTGGCGCGCTGTCGGTGGTTGGTACCGATCGCGACGAGGCGGCGCGGCTGCTGTCGAAGATCAAGCAGACCATTCGCGCCAACTACTCCAGCCCGTCCGCGCATGGCGCCAGCCTGGTGGCCGGGGTGCTCGGCAGCGCCGAATTGCGTGCACGCTGGGAGCAGGAGCTGGGCGAGATGCGCTCGCGCATCCATGCGATGCGTGCCGGCCTGGTCGAACGGCTGGCCATGCATGGTGCGACGGAGTTCGGTTTCATCCAGCACCAGGCCGGCATGTTCTCCTACTCCGGCCTGAGCAAGGCCCAGGTTCATCGCCTGCGCGACGAGTACGCGATCTACGCGCTCGACAGTGGCCGCATCTGCGTGGCCGCGCTCAACCACGGCAATCTGGACACCGTGGCGGCTGCGGTGGCCGCAGTCACTCGCTGAAAGCCCGCGTCGCCAGCAATCGTCGCGTCGTCATTCCGGTGCAAGCCGGGATGACGGCGGCATTCCCTGCCTTCGGGCCGCAACCCATCCGGATATCGAATGTTCTTTCGCAATCTCACGTTGTTCCGTTTTTCGCCTGCCGTCGCCGCCGATCTGGAGCGCCTTGACGAGGTACTGGCCGAGCACCGCCTGCGCCCCTGCGGGCCACTGGAAATGTTCACCCGGGGTTTCGTGCCACCGGTCGGGCGCGGCGAGGACCTGCCGCTGACCCACCGGATGAAGCAGTGCACGCTGCTGACCGTCGGCGGCGAGGACAAACTGCTGCCGGCGCAGGTGGTCAACGAGGAGTTGCAGCGCAAGGTGCAGAAGATCGCCGAGGAGGAGGGCCGCAAGGTCGGCGGCCGCGAGCGCAAGCGAATCAAGGAGGATCTGCTGACCGAGCTGCTGCCGCGCGCGTTCGTGCGCAACTCGCGGATGTCCGCCTACGTCGACAAGAAAAACGGCTGGCTGGTGCTCGATACCGCCAGCCGCAAGTCCGCCGAGAACGCACTGACCGAGATCCGCGAAGCGCTGGGCAGTTTTCCTGCCGTGCCGCTGGCGCCGGAAGAGGGGCCGCGGGTGCTGATGACCGACTGGCTGGCCAACGGCAACCTGCCGGCCGGGCTGACCCTGGGCGACGAGTGCGAACTGCGCGACCCGGCCACGGCCACCGGCGCGATCGCCCGTTGCCGCCGACAGGATCTGGATGCTGAAGAGGTCAAGGAGCACCTGCGCAACGGCAAGCAGGTGTTCCTGCTTGGGCTGACCTTCGATGACCGCATCAGTTTCGTGCTGGGCGAGGACCTGGTCATCCGCAAGCTGAAATTCCTGGATGTGGTGCTGGACGAGCTGGGCGACAGCCAGTCCGATGCCCACGCCGAGCTGGATGCCGGCTTTGCCCTGCTGACGTTGGAACTGGCGCGCTTGCTGGCCAAACTGGAGGAATGGTTCGGCTTGCCGCGTCCCACCGATGGCTGAGACGCCGACCTGACATGCACGGGCAGGGAGCATGACAAAAAGCCCTTGCATCGAACAGCCGATTTACCCGCATACTCTAGGAACCTGTCGGGCTGTTGGTGGCCGGCAGTGACGGGCAGGTACATGGCGCAACATCTGGAAGGCGATTGGCTGGAACTGGCGACGCTCAGCGGCAGCACCATCCGCGTGCTGAAAGCCGCTCATCCGCGTGCGCGGCGCTTGCGCCTCACGGTGACGCCCAAGGGCGCACGGCTGTCCTATCCGCATGGCACCCATCCGGCCCAGGTCAACGCGTTCCTGCGCAGCCATGCCGAGTGGCTGGAGCAGAAGCTCGACGAGCTGAACCTGACCGTGAAGCCGTTGCCGCCGCTGCGCGTGGGCCATGCGACCGATTTTCCGCTGCGCGGCCAGATCGCGACACTGGACTGGGCTGCGGGACCGTATCCACGCATTGAGCCGTTCGAGGGCGGCATCACCCTGGTGATCCCGCGCCCGCACACGCGCGCACTGCCGATCGCGCGCGGCCTGCTCGCCTCGCATCTGGAAGCGCAGATCCGCCGCGATGTCTCGCGCTGGCTGCCCGGCTATGTGCCGCAGCTGGGCCTGGCACCGACTGCGCTGAAAATCCGCCCGATGAAAAGCCTGTGGGGCAGCCTGGACACGCGCGATCGCATCAATCTCGATCTGGCGCTGGCGCTGGCGCCGCCGGCCGCGCTGCGCTACGTGCTGGCGCACGAGCTGTGCCATCTGAAGGTCCGCAACCATTCGCCGCGCTTCTGGGCGCAAGTCGAAAACCTGTTTCCGGACTGGCGCGCGCAACGCAGCTGGCTGCGCCTGAACGGCGCGAACCTCAAGTCCGAGCTGGATCGGCTGGTGGCCGACGTGGCCGATTGAGTAGGAGCGCACCCTGTGCGCGAAGGCTTTTGCGGGAGCGGCTTTTGTGGGAGCAGCTTCAGCCGCGATGCTCTTGCGATATGCAGAAAAGCATCGCGGCTGAATCCGCTCCCACAGACTCAGGGCTTGCGGGATTTCCGCACATACTGCGTGCCCAACACGATGTCCCACAGCGGCGTGGTGACACCGAAATTGGTGTCCGGATGGTAGTGGTGGACATGGTGGGCACCCGCCCAGCGCAGCAGCAGCGGATGCCTGAAACGGACATGGTGGATGATGAAGTGGCTCAGTCCGTAGGCGATGTAACCAAACGTCACCGAGCCCATCATCAACAGCGCAAACCCGCTGGATGCGACCAGCATGCACAACCCCGTCAGGATCAGCAGCACGGCCCCCGGCAGGAAGAACGGCAGCGAGTCGTAGCCGAGCGGACGCTCGTGATGCATGCCATGGCCCTGTGCGAACAGCGGTATCCGCGTGTGGAACATCCATCGGTGAAAGAAATACTCGACGAAACTGAAGGCGAACAGGCCCAGCAGGATGGCCAGCAAGGAGGTCAGGTCTCCGCCTTGACGATGTTGCCAGCCTTCGAAGAGCAGCCACGTGCCAAGGGCCAGATCGATGACGAACTCGGCCCAGTAGTTTGTCCGCGTGGTGGACATCCTGGCAACTGAATCCAGGAACCCACGCAACAGGGTTCGTTTCATCGGTCGTGGCATGATTTCGTCTTCTTGCTGGAAAGCATGCATGCCTCCTGGGCTGTGGCGCCATTCTCCCATGATGCCATCGGCAAATGGCAACGATGCCTGACCGGCAGCTGACTCGCACACGCTCGGGGCAGCCCGTCCCGTGCCTCCGCGGGCAGGTCGGTCCCGCGTGCGGGGTTCAATGCGACAGTGCGAATCCGGTGAGGATCTGCGCGGTCTGCTGTGGTTTTTCCAGCATCGGCATGTGGTTGCAGCCGTTGAGCACGCTGGTGCTGATCGTGCTGGCGTGGGTCAGGCCGTTGCGCAGGCTGTCCAGCGCGGAGATGTCGATGACCTTGTCGTCGCGGCACCACAGGCCGAGTACCGGCATGCCAAGCTGGCCGAGCCGGTCCTGCACCGCCAGATACTGCGAGGGTTCGCGCAACTCGTTGAAGACGCGCTTGATGAAGCTGCTGTCGCGCTGGTTGCGCTTGATCAGTACATCGACGAAACGACCGGGCAGGTCGAGCGGCTTGTCGAATGCCAGTGCGGCGGCGCGGGCAAAGCCGGCATGGTTGTCGAACAGGAACGGATCCTTGCCGGCCAGCGCCTCGCGGACGAATGCATTGGGCTTGTACTTCAGGCCGAACGCATCGACCAGCGCCAGTTCGGCCACGTGTTCGGGATGTTCGGCCGCATACACGCCGGCCACCGCTCCGCCCATCGAGTGGCCGACCAGCACGAAGCGCTGCAGTCCCAGCGTCTGCACGAATGTCTGCAGGCGTGCCGCCTGGGCATCGATGTCGTAGTTGCCGCCGGTCTCGCGCGAGGATTCGCCCCAGCCGGGCAGGTCGGGAATGATCAGGTGGAAATGCGGGGTCAGGTATCTGGCCACGTCCAGCCAGACTTCCTTCCGGTCGGCAAAGCCGTGCAGCAGCACGATGGTCGGGCCATCGCCGCCTTCGTAGTAGACCCAGCGCGTGTCGCCGGCCTGCACCGAGTGCTTTTCCAGATGCGCGGCCATTGCCTGGCGCGCAAAGTTCGCGCGCAGCAGCCACTGCGGCGCGAACAGGTAACTGCCACCGATCATGATGACCAGCACCGCGACCAGCCAGGCCAGGAACTTCAATCGGCGCAACAGCATGCGCTTCCAGAGCGGCATCGTGACGATCTCCTTCTGCAATGCGCGGGCGGGGAGCCGGAGCATGGGCAATTTCCGAACGGGCAAACATCAAGTATGCCATCGCCACGGCCCGAGTCATCCACGGCGGCAACCGGGTTTCGTCAGGACCGTTTCGTTGGCGACGGCCATGCAGGTGTTCCACGGGGCCGTCACGCCGGCAACGCCATGCTGCCTGATCGAGACCACGAACCGAACCTGATGCGCAACCTGCCTGTGCCCCTGCGTCGGCTGCTCTGGCTGTCGGGCGCGCTGTATGTGCTGTATCTGATCGCCGGCAACCTCTTTCTCAACACGCCTGTCGCATTCGCCACGATCAACCGCAAGCCGCAAGTCTTCCATGCCCAATGGGCCTGGGCGTGGACGCTGTGGCCGGGGCAGATTCATACCCTCGATCTGCGACTGCGCGGGCAGATGCGCAAGCTGCTCTGGAACGCGCAGGGGGCGTCGGCGGATGGCCGTATCTTGCTGTGGCCGCTGCTGCGGCGGGAGTTGCGTTTCGGCACGATCCGCGCCACGGCGGTGAAGGTCGAGGTGCAGCCGACCGGCATCGACCTCAAGCCGCCGCCATGGCGCAGCGATGCCTGGCACATCACCGTCGTGCGGATCAGTACGAGATCGCTGCGGCAGATGCGCTTTGGCGAACTGGTCGCCGATGGCGATGGGGTGGCCGAGATCGGTTTCACCCACCAGCTGCGTGGCGGGGCCACCGCCGTTTTCCCCTCGCGTGTGTCGATGCCCGACGCACGCTTGCGCTATGGGAAGCAGGCGTTGCTGCACGACGCCAGGTTCGACGTGCGGTTCGCCTTCGACCCGTTCACCTACGAGTTGCCGCCGGGCTGGAAGAAGATCGAGCGGGCGCAGATCCAGGTGAAGGTGGATGGCGTGACGCCACCCATCGCGCTGGGTGCCGACAAGGCGGGCGCGCTGGCGGTCACGCGGGCGCAGCTGGGCGGCCACCTGAGTGCCGATTTTGCTCTGGACCACGGCACGCTGGCGCCGGGCGGATGGCTGCAATGGAATGCGCCGGTGGCGATCACCGATGCCGATGGAACGCAGCAACGACGTCGTGGCCAGCTCGATCTGGCGGTGCAACCCGCCGCAGTGACGATCCATGCGCGGATTCTGGCCCCCGGGGATGTCGAGGGGACGCGCGGGGCCAACCGGCTCGAAGCGGATCTGCGGCTCGCCAGCCGGCGTCTGTTTTTGCGGCGATCGTCCGGCGAAATGATCCGGTTGCTCTCCGGGACGGCCGAATGGCGCTGGCACTTCGCCTCGCTGCGCTGGCTGACGCCGCTGACCGCGGCCAGGTCATGGCTGCGGCTGGCCGGTGCCGGCGACGTCGACGGCGCGCTGCACATCGATGCCGGAAAACTGCTGCCGGGCAGTCACGTCGAGGTACCGCGGGTGGATTTCGCGGCGGGACTGCTCGGCAACGTGTTCGCCGGCAACGCACGCGCGCAGGCCCGCGTCGAGGCAGGCAAGGACGGTGCGCGCATGGCGGTCGGCATGCGGGTCGATCCGTTCACGCTGGCACCGCGCGGCGCGCCGGCACAGGCCTATCTGCGTGGCCATGCGCTGCAGCTGGATCTGCAAACTTCCGCCGAGCTGGCCGATCTCGGTCGCGACTTCACGGCCCGACTGCAGTTTGCCGATGCCGAGGTCCCCGACCTGCGTGCCTACAACCGCTACCTGCCCGGCAAGAGCCTGCGTTTCCTCGGCGGTCGCGGCCGGATGAGCACGGAATTCACCGTGGATGACAAGGGCGATGTCAGTGCCGGCCACCTGCGGATGAGCAGCCCCGATGCACACATTGCCCTGGGGGTGTCACGGCTGGACGGCCAACTGAAAATGGATACCCGGCTCGATCGTGCGGCGCGTGCCGGGCATGCCTACGACCTGAAGCACTTCACGCTGGACCTGGATGGGGTGCGCGTCGCCGGTTCCCGCGCACCGCCATGGTGGGTCCGGATCAGCTTGCAGGACAGTCGCCTCGATTGGGATCGACCGATGCACTTGCGCGGCAGCGTCACCATGGTGATGAAGAACCTGAGCCTGCTGCTTTCGCTGTATGCCGATCGTAGTGCCTTGCCCCACTGGATCACCCGCGTGATCGATGACGGTCAGGCGACCGCGCATGCTCGCATCGTGGCGCAGCACAGCGATTTCATCCTCGATCATCTGGTGGCCGGCAACGAGCGTATCGATCTGTTCGCACATCTGCGCATCAGCGACGGCAAGCCCAGTGGCGATCTTTATGCGCGCTGGGGCATCCTGGGTCTGGCGGTGGCGCTGGACGACGGCAAGCGCGATTTCCACTTGATCCATGCCGGACGCTGGTACCGCGCGCAGCCGGATCTGTTGCCGCCCGCCCGCCCGTAGCCATGACTGCAGCGTGACCTCGTCATGGAAGCACGATAGATCAGCCATGACCTGCTCCAGCGCGTCCACGTCGAAATGGATCATGTGGCCGGACGGGCAGAAGCCGAACCCGATGCTCTTGCGGAGCGATCGGCCTCAGTCGCGGGACATGGCCACGGCGGCATTCCACATCGCGCGGGTCAGCGGACGGTTTTCATGCGGGGTTTGCAGCACGATCAAGGTGGTGGTGCTGGTGCCGGTCTTCAGCAGGCGGTCGAGTACGGACTCCAGGTGGCTGATCGACATGGCCACCACGTGCAACAGCGCCGAGTCCTCGCCGGCCAGCCGGCGGCATTCGAGCACTTCGGGAATATCATCGACCAGACTGCCGATGCGGGCGCAGGTGGTGCCGTCGCAGCGCAATCGGATCATCGCGCTGATCGTGTAGCCCAGTCGCCTCGGATTGATCGTGGCGCGATAGCCGCTGATCACCCCGGTATCTTCCAGGCGCCTCACCCGTTCGGCCACCGCCGGTGCCGACAGGCGTACTTTGCGGCCAAGCTCGGCGTAGCCCAGGCGGGCATCCTGTTGCAGCGCTTCCAGCAGCTGCCAATCCTTGCTGTCCAGTTCGGGTTTCGATTCCAAGGCAAAATCACTCGCGGGTCGTTCTGATCGGTGGCAAAACAGCGCAATGGTGACTCGATGCATTATTCCCCGGCGTCATCGCCAGGGCTAGGATGCGCACTTCCCCGCATCGAAAATCGTTCCCATGGATACCTCCGAGCGTCTTGACGGGCGCACCCTTGTTTTCATCAGCATGGCCTTGCTGACCTGGTCGTCGGCCTATGCGGCGATTGCCTATGCGCTGGCCTCGTTCACCCCTGGCGAAGTTGCCTT
>DATKVA010000165.1:0-3219 GCA_035530315.1 Rhodanobacter sp.
CGGCCAGGCGATCAATTTCAATTACGGCGTGTTCGATTTCGACCAGAAGAACTTCTTCCTCAACTTCGCGCGCGGCCGCATGAACTACCTGATGGACGCCGCACCCAGCGACATCGACGAAAGCTATTACGTGCAAAGCGGCCGCTCGGTGACGCGCCAGCGGCTGGCATTCACGGCCGATCAGGCCGCCGCCTTGCGCGACTTCCTGCTGTGGAACCTGCGCCCGGAAAATGCCGGCTACGCTTACGACTACTACGTCGACAACTGCACCACCCGCGTGCGCGATGCGTTGAACAACGCGCTGGGCGGCGTGCTGAAATTCCAGCTCGACGCACACCCCGGCGGCCTGACCTACCGCCAGCAGACCGATCGCCTGATGAGCGCGCAACCGTGGCTGATGCTGGTGCTGGACCTCGGCCTGGGTCCGTATGCCGACCAGCCGCTCAGCGCCTGGCAGGAAAGTTTTCTGCCGATGGTGCTGCAGGAGCAATTGCGCAACGTGCAGGTCGATGACGGCCATGGCGGGCAGCAACCGCTGGTGCGCAGCGAGCGGCTCACCTCGCCGAACCGGCTGGTGGTGCCGCCGGCCACCGCACCGGACCTGCGCCTGCCGCTGGCGCTGGCCGGCCTGGCATTCGCCGCATTGATCGTGTCCACGCGCCGCTGGTGGCCGACGATCCATGCCCTGCTCGGCACCGCGTATCTGTTGACGGCCGGTCTCGTGGGCGCACTGCTGCTGGTGTTGTGGACGCTCACCACCCACCGCGCCGCATGGGCCAACGCCAATCTGCTGCTGTTCAACCCGTTCGCCTTCGCGCTGCTGCCGATGCCATGGCGGGCACGCCGCAACGTGGCTTCCCCACCTTTCGTCACAGCTCTGCTCATGCTGCAACTGCTGGCGATGCTGGTCGCCGTACTGCTGCATGCGCTGCCGGGCACGGTGCAGCAGAACCAGCCATGGCTGCTGTTCGCGCTGCCGTGCTGGCTGGCACTGGCCGGGAGCCTGCGCCGGAACCCGTAGGAGCGCACCCGGTGCGCTAATGCTTTTCACGAATGCTCTTTCACGAATGCTCTTGCCGGACCTGGACAAGAGCATTCGCGCACAGGGTGCGCTCCTACAGCGCCCGATTGCCCTGCCTGTGGGCGCCGGGCATCATGCGTGCATGAACCTGATCGATCCGCCTGCGCCGGCCGCACCCTCGCCCACCGATCAACCGATGGTGGTCAATTGCATCGCCTACAAGAAAGACGGCAGCCGCATCGGCGATATCTCCCTGGAGCAGATCAGCGACGTGCTCGCCCAGCCGGACACCTTCATTTGGGTTGGCCTGCATGAGCCGGACGAGGAACTGCTGGAAAAACTGCAGGAAGAGTTCGGCCTGCACGACCTGGCGATCGAGGACGCGCACAAGGCGCACCAGCGCACCAAGCTCGAAACCTACGGCGACTCGCTGTTCCTGGTGGTGCAGACCGCGCAGCTGATCGATGGCCACCTGGCGTTCGGCGAAACCCATATCTTTCTCGGTCAACACTACCTGGTCACCGTGCGCCATGGCGCCTCATTGTCGTACACACCGGCACGGCGCACCTGCGAACAGTCGCCGGAGCTGCTGGCGCTCGGCCCCAGCTATGCGCTGTACGGCGTGCTCGATTTCATCGTCGACAACCTGCTGCCGATCGTGCGCGACTTCCGCGAGGAACTGCAGCAACTGGAGCAGGACATCTTCGCCGAGGATTTCAGGCGCAGCACGGTGCGGCGCCTGTACGACATGCAGCACGACCTGATGACGCTGCGCCTTGCGGTGGCGCCGCTGCAGGACATCATCAGCCAGCTGGTACGCCTGCACCCGGAACTGATCCCGGACAAGTTGCGGGCGTATTTCCGCGACGTCTACGATCACGTGTTCCGCGTCAACGAGTCGATCAGCGCGATGCGCGAAATGCTCGGCGCCGCGATCAGCGTCAACCTCTCGCTGGTCAGCTTCGGCCAGAACGAAGTGATGAAGAAACTCGCCGGCTGGGCCGCCATGCTCGCCGCACCGACCCTGCTCACCAGCTGGTACGGCATGAACTTCCAGCACATGCCCGAACTCGCCCAGCCATGGGCCTACCCCGTCATGATCCTGCTGATGCTGACCGTCGTCGGCGGCATCTATTTCATGCTCAAGCGGTCTAAGTGGCTGTGAATCTGGGCAACTTTGTGGGAGCGGCTTCAGCCGCGATGCTTTTCCGCCATGATTGAAGAGCATCGCGGCTGAAGCCGCTCCCACAAACAAAAGCTCGCTTCCACAAAAGCCGCGATGGCTCCTACAGCCATGGCGCCCGGCAACTACACATCGATGAGTCCATTGCCGCCTGGCAGCGCCGATTTCGATACTGCACATTGGCCGCATGACAAACTTTCCATCACTCGGCTGCCGTCACCTGCGAACAGGGCGTCGCTCCGTGCCGGGTCAAATTTACCTGATCACTATGGTCACCCGGCTACGCCAACCTTGCTTTCTCAATACAGACCTGGCTCGGTTTGCGGCTCAATCGCTCTCAGACACCGAACGCTGGCACCCGAGCAAATGCCTGTGTTGGGTGCTGATGCCCGACCACTGGCATGGCCTGGTTGAACTTGGTGGCGACGTGGATCTCTCCACAACCGTACAACGCGTCAAGGGGATCACCGCACGGATCGTGGGTTTGCGCGATGACACAGTGAGGCCGCTATGGGCTTCCGGCTTTCATGATCACGCACTGCGTCGGGAAGAATCGATTCAAGAAGCCGCCCGCTACATCATCGCCAATCCGGTACGCGCTGGTCTGGTGAAAGACCCGATGGACTATCCGTACTGGGATGCCTATTTCGTTGACGGGACCACCTGTCTGGAGGGCACCTAGCTGCCGGACAAGGGCTGAACTTGATGCCCCTGCGGGAGCGGGTATTGTAGGAGCGGCTTCAGCCGCGATGCTCGTGGCTTGGTCAGAGCAAGAGCATCGCGGCTGAAGCCGCTCCCACAAAAAGCTTCCACAAAAGCCCCACAAAAGCCGCTCCCGCTGGGGAAGATCAGTGGGACGCGGCTTTCGGCGCGCCCCCGGCCGTCCACTTCTTCAGCCATGCATTGACGGTGTCGTGCCACTGCACGCTGTTGTGCGGCTTGAGCACGAAATGGGTTTCGTCGGGGAAGGTGAGGAACTCGCTGGGGATACCGCGGCGCTGCAATGCGGTGAAGG
>DATKVA010000166.1:0-2379 GCA_035530315.1 Rhodanobacter sp.
GTGATCACCCAAGACGAATTCGACGCGCTGGCTGCCAGGGGGCATACGCGTATTCCACTGGTGCGCGAGGTGTTCTCCGATCTCGACACGCCGCTGTCGGTGTACCTGAAACTGGCCGACGGCCCGTACACCTTCCTGCTCGAGTCGGTCGAGGGCGGCGCCACCTGGGGTCGTTATTCGATCATCGGCCTGCCGGCGAAGCGGGTGTACCGGCTGCGCGGCCACGAGCTGGAGGTGGAGGATTCGGGCGAGGTCACCGAGCGCCGCCACCTGGACGATCCGCTGGCGGAGATCGAACTGCTGCGCCAGCAGTACGACGTGCCGCGGCTGCCGCAGCTGCCCGCGTTCAGCGGCGGGCTGGTCGGCTACTTCGGGTTCGAGACGATCGGCTACATCGAGCCGCGGCTGGCGCAGTGGGATCGTGCCGACGAGTTGGGTACGCCCGACGTGTTGCTGATGCTGGCCGAGGAAGTGGCGGTGTTCGACAATCTCAAGGGCCGCTTGTACCTGATCGTGCATGCTGACCCCGCGCACCCGCAGGCCTATGCCGTGGCGCAGCGCCGGCTGGAGGCGCTGGTCTACCGGCTGCGCCAGGCCGGTGCATCGTATCCGCAGCTGACCCAGTCGGTGGCACTGGACGAAAGCGATTTCACCTCGTCGTTCACCAGGGACGAGTTCGAGGCGATGGTCGAGCGCGCCAAGGAATACATTCGCGCCGGCGACATCTTCCAGGTGGTGCCGTCGCAGCGGCTCAGCGTGGGCTTCCATGCGCGGCCGGTCGACGTGTACCGGGCGCTGCGCGCGCTCAATCCCTCGCCCTACATGTACTTCTTCGATCTGGGCGATACGCAGATCGTCGGTTCCTCGCCGGAGATCCTGGCGCGCCTGAAGGACGGCAAGGTGGTGGTGCGCCCGCTGGCCGGCACGCGCAAGCGCGGCGCCACCGAGCAGGAGGACCGGGCGCTGGAAGCGGAACTGCTGGCCGATCCGAAAGAGCGCGCCGAGCACGTGATGCTGATCGACCTGGGCCGCAACGACATCGGCCGGATCAGCGAAACCGGCACGGTCGAGGTCAGCGACTCGTTCGCGATCGAGCGCTACTCGCACGTGATGCACATCGTGTCGCAAGTGCAGGGCACGGCCAAGCCGGGCCTCAGCTACATGGACGTGCTCAAGGCCACCTTCCCCGCCGGCACGCTCTCGGGTGCGCCGAAGATCCGCGCACTGGAGATCATCCAGGAGCTGGAACCGTGCAAGCGCAATATCTATGCCGGCGCGATCGGCTGGATCGGCTGGTGGGGCGACGCCGACACCGCGATCGCGATCCGCACCGCGGTGATCCAGAACGGCCGCCTGCACGTGCAGGCGGGCGCCGGCATCGTCTACGACTCCGACCCCGCCGCCGAGTGGGAGGAAACCATGAACAAGGGCCGCGCACTGTTCCGCGCGGTGGCGCAGGCGGCGAAGGGGTTGTGATCGCTTGCCGGGTTTATTCGGGCGGCCGGTTGTGGTCAACTTGGCCGGTACCGATCGGCGTCTGAATCGGGTGCGGGCCGGCCTTCCGGGTTGATTCCCGATGGGTGCGAGCGCCTGCGACAGGGGCCGCGGGCATGTGGCCGGACTTGCCGTCATGACAACCAATGACTCACTCCAGCGCCTGTACCGACGCCCGCCGATGAATCGCGGGGTCGATCCCATGCGCATGAACTGGCTGTGGCGGCTGGTCTGCGAGGTGGCCGACCTGAAGCCGGCCGACGTGATCGAGGCGCTGCATGCCGCGCACGTGCCGGTCGACCTGCAGCGCGTGCACAGCTGGATCGCCATGGAAAAGGACGATTTCTTCTTCCCGCTGACACTTGCCGAACTTGAACGCAATCTGCGTGCGTTGGCACTGTTTCGCCGCACGCGCGAAGCCGTCTCGGCCGCACTGGAGGAGGTGGCAGCCGGCTCGCGCGAAACGCCGAACGGTTGAATCGATGGTCTGGTTGTGGCGTCGCGTTCGTACCGGCAGACGCGCAGGGGGTGGTGCGCTTGGTATGCTTGAATGACGCGCCAGCGGCGCGCGCCGGCAACGACGAAGGCCACCGCATGCTCCTGATGATCGACAACTACGACAGCTTCACCTTCAACCTCGTGCAGTACCTGGGCGAGCTGGGACAGCAAGTGAAGGTGGTGCGCAACGATGCGCTGGATGTAGCCGGCATCCGCGCCTTGCGGCCGTCGCACATCATGATTTCGCCGGGCCCCGGCACGCCGGACGACGCGGGCGTGTCGCTGGACGTGTTGCGCGAGCTTTCGCGCGAGATCCCGGTGTTCGGCGTGTGTCTCGGCCATCAGGCGATCGGCCAGGCGTTCGGCGGCAAGGTGATCCGGGCGAAG
>DATKVA010000167.1:0-82026 GCA_035530315.1 Rhodanobacter sp.
GTAGAAACGTTCGCGGCGAAAAGTCCTCTGCGCGAGGACAGTTTTTCGGCGATTTGCCGGCCCATAGTGGTTCTATGGGCCAAAAAGCGACGGAAAAATGGACCGCGCGGAGGGCTTTGCAGCCCGAATGGCTTCTACCGCCCAGGCTCCTAGCAGCCTGTGCAAAACGCCAGCCACCTGCCCACCTCAGCATCGACTCGGCCGCGAGGCGCCGGTTCATGCGCTGATGCTTGGGCGAGGGTGCGTCATTCTGAACCGTCGGGGCGGGAAAGTCCGACAGGGTGCGAGGCCACTGCGATGATGCGGAGAAGATGGGCGCGTTGCGACAGCCGGTTCGTCACGCAATGCTGTGCAGCCCGCATTCGCGCTTGAGGCCGAAGAAGCGGGTGTCCTCGGCGTCCATGCCGGGCTCCCAGCGGCGGCTGGTGTGGCGGTCGCCGATCGATACGTAGCCCTGCTCCCACAGCGGGTGGTACGGCAGGTTATGGCGTGCGAGGTACTGGCCGATGTCGCGGTCGCTCCAGTCGGCCAGCGGGTGGAATTTCCAGCGGCCGTTGCGGTGTTCGGCAAACTCGATCGCGGCACGGCTGCGTGACTGGTCGCGACGCAGGCCGGCGAACCAGCTGGTGGCACCGAGCTCGCTCAGTGCGCGCTGCATCGGCTCGACCTTGCGCAGCTGGTTGTAGCGGTCGATGCCGGCCACGCCCTGCTCCCACAGCCGTCCATGGCGCGCTTCCATCCATGCGGGGCTGAGCGGCGAGCCGTAGACCTTGAGATTCAGCACCAGCCGCTCGGTCAGTTCGTCGACGAAGCGATAAGTTTCGGGAAACAGGTAGCCGGTGTCGATCAGCACCACCGGAATCCGCGGGCGCTGGCGCGTCACCAGATGCAGCGACACCGCCGCCTGCGCGCCGAAGCTGGACGACAGCACGTGTTCGCCCGGAATGTTTTCCAGTGCCCATGCCACCCGTTGCTCGACGGTGAGCCGTGCCAGCGCGGCATTCAGCTCGGCCAGCGACCGCGGTTCCGATTCGGCGGGCTCGACGCGAATCGCCTTCATGCCACGACCGTCGCCGGAATGCGCCGCGCCGGAACCGGCACCAGGATGCCGGCACGCAGCAGGAAGTCGCCGAAGCCCTCGCCTTGCGTCCGCTCGGCGGCATAGCGCGCGAACAGCGGATCGAGCGCCTCGAGGATCGCCGCCTCGTCGATGTTTTCGCGGTACACCTGGTTCAGGCGCTGGCCGCTGAAGTCCGCGCCCAGGCGCAGGTCGTAGCGCCCCGGTCCGCGCCCGACCAGGGCGATCTCGCCCAGGTACGGCCGCGAGCAGCCGTTTGGGCAGCCGGACAGCCGCAGCAGGATCGGCGCATCGGCCAGGCCGTGGCGTTCGAGCGCCGCTTCGAGCTTTGGCAGCAAATTCGGCAGGTAGCGCTCGCTCTCGGCCATCGCCAGGCCGCAGGTGGGCAGCGCGACGCAGGCGATCGCATGACGACGGATCGCGCTCTGCCGGCGATAGCCGTCCAGACTGTGGGCCTCGACGATCGCATTGATGCGCGCGCGGTCGGCGGCCTCGACGTTCGCCACGATCAGGTTCTGGTTGCAGGTGAGGCGGAAATCGCCGGTATGCACCTTGGCCAGCTCGCGCAGGCCGGTCAGAGCGCGCCGCTGGCCGACATCGGCCAGACGTCCGGATTCGATGTGCAAGGTGAGATGCCAGCGTCCGTCATGGCCCTCGATCCAGCCGTAGCGGTCGCCGTTGTGGTCGAACTGGAATGGGCGCGCCGGCTGCAGTTGGAAACCGAGCCGCGACTGAAGTTCGGCGACGAACGCATCCAGCCCGCGGTTATCGAGCGTGTACTTCAGCCGTGCATGCTTGCGTTCGCTGCGGTTGCCCCAGTCGCGCTGCACGGCAACCGCCGTCTCGGCGACGGCGTACAACTGCTCGGGCGTGACGAAACCGATCACGTCGGCCAGCCGCGGATAGGTGGTCGCGTCGTTGTGCGTGGCGCCCATGCCGCCGCCGACCGCCACGTTGAAACCGCGCAGCTCGCCCTGCTCGATGATCGCGATCAGGCCCAGATCCTGGGCGAACACGTCGATGTCGTTGAGCGGCGGAATCGCCAGGCCGATCTTGAATTTGCGCGGCAAATAGGTGGCGCCGTACAGCGGTTCGGCTTCCGGCTCGTCGGCAGCGCGCTCGCCGACCAGTTGCGCGCCGTCCAGCCATATCTCGTGATAGGCACGCGTCTTCGGCGCCAGGTCCTCGGACAGCTTCGCCGCCCACGCATAGGTGATCGCGTGCGCCGGCGATTCGACCGGGTTGGTAGTACTGACCACGTTGCGCACCACGTCGCCGCAAGCCGCGATGGTGGTGGCCAGCGCGTGGTGGATCGCCGCGATGGTAGGTTTCAGCTTGCGCTTGATGATGCCGTGCCACTGGAACGTCTGCCGGGTGGTGATGCGCAATGTGCCGTTGGCGTGTTCGCGCGCGATGCGGTCGAACACCAGCCACTGCGCCGGGGTCACCACGCCGCCGGGCAGGCGGGCGCGCAGCATGAACGAGTACGCCGGCTCCAGCTTCTGCCGGCGGCGTTCGTCGCGCAGGTCGCGATCGTCCTGCTGGTAGCTGCCGTGAAACTTCAGCAGCTTGCCGTCGTCCTCGCTGATCGCACCGGTGACCGGATCGGCCAGGCCTTCGGCGATGCCGCCGCGCAGGAAGCGGCTGGCGGCCTTGGTGTGTTCGAAATCGGAAAAGGGCGTTGTCATCTCAGTACACGTCCCGGGCGTAGCGGCCCTGCTGCAGGAGTTCGTCGAGCCAGGCCTTGGCGTCGGCGGCAGCGAGCCCGCCATGGGTAGCGGCCAGTTCGATCAGCGCGGCATGCACGTCCTTCGCCATGTGCGCGGAGTCGCCGCAGACGTAGAGGTGCGCGCCGCCCTTGAGCCATGCGTAAAGCTCGGCGCCGTTTTCACGCAGCCGATCCTGGACGTAGATTTTGTTGGTGAGGTCGCGCGAGAACGCGAGGTCGAGGCGGTGCAGCGCGCCGCGCTTCAACGCATCCTGCCACTCGGTCTGGTAGAGAAAGTCCTGCGCAAAATGACGGTTGCCGAAGAACAGCCAGTTGCGACCCGTCGCGCCGCTTTCCTGGCGCTCCTGCACGAATGCGCGGAACGGCGCCACGCCGGTGCCGGGGCCGATCATGACGATGTCGCGCGCCGGGTCGGCCGGCAGCCGGAACCGCTCGTTCGACTCGATGAACACCGGCACCTTGCCGTCTTCGTCGGTGGCTGCCAGAAACGTGGATGCCGCACCCCAGTGGGTACTGCCGTGCGCCTGGTAATCGACCACCGCCACGGTCAGGTGAACCTCCTCGCCCACGGCCTTCGGGCTGGAGGCGATCGAATACAGCCGCGGCGTCAGCGGACGCAGCGCGGCCAGCAAGGCCTCGGGCTGCCAGCGCACGGGGTAGCGGCGCAGCAGGTCGATCGGCTGGTCGCGGGTCAGCAGTGCCGCAAGCTCGGCCGAGCGTTCGGGGCGCAACAGGTCCTGCAAGTCGGCATGCTTGCCGAGCTCGGCCAGTGCCTTGACGAACGGACGGCTGAGTTGGGTGATCTCGCGCTCGGCGCCCAGCCAGCGGGCCAGCGACAGCGTGCGCCCCTGATGGGCGACCTCGCGCTCGCCATCGAGTTGCAGCGCCTCCAGCCACTGCGCGACCAGCGCGGGCGGATTGCGCGACCACACGCCCAGCGCATCGCCGGGCTGGTAGTGCAGGCCCGAACCTTCCAGCGACAGCTCGACATGCCGCACGTCGCGCTCGCTGTCGCGCGCCACGATGCGCTGGTTGCCCAGCACGGTGGCGGCAAACGGCTGCTCGCGCGAGTGCGTGGCCTGCTTCGACACCGCATGCAGCGGCGTGACGCGCGCGACCTGGGTCGCTGTCTTGAGTACCTCGCGCACCTGCTCCAGCGTGGTGTCCAGCCACGGCGTGGCAACCGTCTCGACATCCACATCGGCCTCGCCCAGCGGCGCGAAGCGCGTGCCGCCGAGTTCGGCCAGCCGCGTATCGATCTGACGGCCGATCGCGCAGAACTGCGGGTAACTCGAATCGCCCAGACCGAGCACGCTGAACTGCAGTGACGGCAGCTTCGGCGCGCGCTTGCCGGCGATGAACTCGACGAAGCCGCGGGCATCGTCCGGCGGCTCGCCCTCGCCCTGGGTGCTGATCACCACGGCGAGATAGCGCTCCTGCGCCAGCTCCCGCTGGGGGTAGGCGTCGGCACGCAGCAGGCGCACCGGCAGGCCGGCATCCGAACTGCGCCGGGCCAGCTGCTCGGCCAGACGCTTGGCGTTGCCGGTCTGGCTGCCGTAGACGATCGTCAGGCGCTGCGACGACTCGGCGCCGGCCACCGGCCTGGCGGGTGCGCCGCCGCGTTGCGCCTGCGCCGCTTTCGCTGCGCTCCACGCGGCCAACCAATAGAGTTCGGCCGGCGTCAGCCCCTCGGTCAGTTGCGCCAGTTGCGCGACCTTTGCGGCATCCAGCGTGGTTGCCGGCAACTCCGGCGCGACAGCAGCGTTCACGGCGACTTCCTCTGGACGTCTGGACTTCTTGGCGTCCAAACATAGTCGCGGCACCGAGACAGCGGAAAGGATGTGTCGGCATGAGCATATGCCGACGCCTTATTTCCGCGGCTGGCGATGCATGCCGATACTTCGCCCATGCCACCGCTACCGGAATTCCTCACTTTTGCCGCCGTCGGCGCACTCGCCCAGTTGATCGACGGCGCGCTCGGCATGGCCTACGGCGTGGCGTCGGCGGCAATGCTGCTGGGGCTCGGCCTGCCGCCGGCGGTGGCGAGCGCCAGCGTGCATTACGCGGAAACCTTCACTTGCGGCGCCTCCGGCATCAGTCACCTGGTGGCCGGCAACGTGCGCAAGCGCCTGTTCTGGAGCCTGGCGATTCCCGGAGTGATCGGCGCGGTGATCGGCACCGTCGTGGTCAGCCGGGTACCCGTGGCATGGATGCGTCTGGCCTTGACGCCGTACCTGCTTGGCATGGGATTGCTCCTGCTGCTGCGCGGCATGCGTGGCACCCAGCGTCATGCCGATCGCGTGCCGCGTGCCACGCCCGCGCTGGGGCTCGTCGCGGGCTTTGCCGACGCAGTCGCCGGCGGTGGCTGGAGCGCGCTGACCGTGACCACCCTGATCGCACGCGGCACCGCCCCGCGCATGGTGATCGGCACCGTGCATCTGGCCAAGGCCGTGGTCAGCGCGGCGGCCAGCATCAGTTTTCTGCTCTATGTCGGCGCCACCGAAGGTGCTGCCGTGTTCGGTCTGATCGTCGGCGGCGTGGTCGCCGCACCCTTCGGCGCCGTGCTCGCCCGGCGCCTGCCGGCGCGCGTGGCGACCTTGCTGGCCGCGACCGCGGTACTGGGGCTGGGCCTGGACCACGTGGTGAAGGCATTCCACTGAAACACCCGCCGGGTCATGCCGGCACATCGCTACAATGCGCGGATGACCAAGCCCTCTGTGCCTCCGATCGAAGTCCGCGGTTCCGCCCGGCAACCGCTGGGCATGAGCCCGGCGCGGTTTCTGCGCGACTACTGGCAGAAACGGCCGCTGCTGATCCGCAATGCCTTTCCCGACTTCCAGCCGCCGCTGGAACCGGATGACCTGGCCGGCCTCGCCTGCGAAGACGGCGTGCTGTCGCGGTTGATCGTGCACGACGAAAAACGCGATCGCTGGAGCGTCAAAACCGGCCCGCTCGACGAAGCCGACTTCGGCAAGACGCCGGGCACCCACTGGACCCTGCTGGTGCAGGATGTCGACAAGTGGGACGCGGACGTCGCCAGGTTGCTGGAGCATTTCCGCTTTTTGCCGAGCTGGCGCATGGACGACATCATGGTCTCCTACGCCGAACCCGGTGGCGGGGTCGGCGCGCATGTGGACCAGTACGACGTGTTCCTGCTGCAGGGGCTGGGCCAGCGCCACTGGGCGATCAGCGACGACCCGCACGCACCGAAGGATTTCCGCCCGGATGTCGAGCTCAAGCAGCTGGCACGGTTCGAACCGACCCACGAGTGGCTGCTGGACGCAGGCGACATGCTGTACCTGCCGCCGAACATCGCCCACGACGGGGTCGCGTTCGGAGGCCCGTGCATGACGTTCTCGATCGGCATGCGCGCACCGTCGCAGGCCGAACTTATCGGCGACCTGGCCGACTACCTCGCCGAACGCCTGTCCGACGAGGAGCGCTACACCGACCCCGACCTTGTGCCGGCCAGGGCCGCCGGCGAGATCGACAAGGCCACCTTGGCACGCCTCAAGGCGACCCTGCCGTTCGCAGCCGCACTGGACGACGACAGCTTGCGCGACTGGTTCGGCCGCTTCATCACCCGCTACCGCAATGCGCAGACACCGGCCGCGCTGGACCCGCCGTTGAGCGAAGCCGCGCTGCGCAAAAAACTGGCGGCAGGCGCGCAACTGCTGCGTCACCCCTGGTCGCGGCTGGCATGGAGCCGCGGCAGAGCCGGCAGCACGATGTATGCCTGCGGCCACGCATACCCTGCCACGCCCGAGCTGGCCAGGCAGCTGTGCGAACAGCGCACGCTCAGCCCTGCCGCCGCGCTGTCTCCCGCCGAAGTTGCGTTGTTGCTCGGCCTGATCAACGATGGCCACCTGGTACTGCGCGGGAGCAGGCGCCGGTGAGACTGCAGAACTTCAGCGTGGAGGTCGCCGACTGGTCGCGCGAACGTGACCGCGACGCGCTGCTCGACATTCGCCGGCAGGTCTTCATCGATGAGCAAGGCGTACCCGAAGCGCGCGAGCGGGACGGGCTCGATACCGATTGCTGGCATGTGCTGGCCCGCGATGACGCCCGCCGGCCGATCGGCTGTGCCCGGCTCGGCAGCGACCACAAGATCGGCCGCATGGCCGTGTTGCGCGACTGGCGCGGCAAAGGCGTCGGCGTGGCGCTGCTGCGCGAACTGATCGGGCGTGCCCGCACGCAAGGCTGGTCCGAGCTGACTTTGGCCGCGCAGGTCAGCGCGATCGGCTTCTACGAACGCGGCGGTTTCAGCGTGCATGGCGAAGTGTTCGAGGATGCCGGGCTGCCGCACCGAGCCATGCGCCTGACCCTGCCGCCGATTGCCGACGACATCGAAACGGAACGTGACGTCGGCGCCCTGCCCGCGTCCCACGGCGAGGAAACCGCAGCCGCCCGACTGCAACTGCTGAGCGAGACGCGACATCGGCTGGCGATCTACATCCCGCTGCTCGGCAACGACAGCTATGCCGGCACGGAGGAACTGGCGCAGTTCCGGCGCATCGCGATCTCCGGCCGCGGCGCGCAGATCCGCATCCTGCTGCACGACCCGGCGGCGGCCCTGCGCAACGACCACCGGCTGATCGCGCTGGCACAGCGCCTGCCCAGTGCCCTGCAGATCCGCACACCGGTGGAGGAGGCCGACCTGGCCTATGGCTCGGCCTATCTGCTCAACGATGTCGGCGGCTACCTGTTTCTGCCCGAGGCAAACCGGCCGCAAGGCCGCGCGGCCCGTCACGACCGCGTCGTCCACGCGCCGTTGCAGCAGCATTTCGACGAGGTATGGGAGCGGGCGCAGCGCGCGAGCATGCTGCACACGCTGGACATCTAATGCAGTCCTTGCTCGGCCAGCCTGCCGCGCCATGGCCGGCGCAGATGCCGGGCGAGGACTCGTTCCCTGTTTTTGCGCACGCGATGGGTTGCCGCGTTGCAGCAGGCCAAGGGTATAATTGAACGGATAATCTCCAATCGTCCGCGTGAGACGGGTCTGTCGGGGTTGAATACCGATGGAAAGCCGCGACATCAAGGTCATGTGGATGGTTGCAAATATCCCCTCCCTGCCGGTGGTAACGTGAGTACAAACCTGATCCGCGAGTTCTTCGAGTCTTCCCAACTCGCTGGCGGCAACGCCGATTACGTCGAATCGCTGTATGACGCCTGGCTGGCCGACCCCTCGTCGGTATCCACCGACTGGAACCGATATTTCGAGTCCTTCAAGGGCCGCGAAGCAGGCGACGTCTCCCCGCTGGCGGCGATTGCCCGGATCGAAGCGGCACAGAAGCAACGCCGTGCCGGCGTCGCCGCCACGCCGATGAGCGACGAGCACGCGCGCAAGCAGGCCGGCGTTCTGCGCCTGCTCACCGCCTATCGCTCGCGCGGCCACCTCGCCGCCGATCTCGATCCGCTCGGCCTGACCGAGAAAATGCCGGCACCGGATCTGGGCCTGGCCTTTCACGGCCTGAACGATGCCGACCTGGACACGGAATTCGACACCGGCAACTACGCCGGCGGCGGGCAGCGCCTGAAACTGCGTGAACTGCTGGCCCGGCTCAAGAGAACCTATGCCGGCACCATCGGCGCCGAGTTCATGCACATCAGCAACCATGATCAGCGCAACTGGATCTACACCCGGCTCGAACGGGCGGCCGGCGACAGCGGACTGGACAAGTCCGGCAAGCTGCGCGTACTGGACGGACTGACGGCCGCCGAAGGCCTCGATCGCTACCTGCATACCAAGTACGTCGGCCAGAAGCGCTTCTCGCTGGAAGGCGGCGACAGCCTGATTCCGCTGATCGACGACGTGGTCAGCGCCGCCGGCGACAACGGCATCAAGGAACTGGTGATCGGCATGGCCCATCGCGGGCGCCTCAACGTGCTGGTCAACATCCTGGGCAAGCCGCCGAAAACCTTGTTCGACGAGTTCGAGGGCCGGTTCGAGCACCCGGACGACCCGGCCCATTCGGGCGACGTGAAATACCACATGGGCTTCTCCGCCGACGTCAAGACACCCAACGGCGGCGTGCATGTGGCATTGGCGTTCAATCCGTCGCATCTGGAAATCGTCAACCCGGTCGTGGCCGGTTCGGTGCGCGCACGGCAGACTCGCCGCCGCGACACCGTGCACGAGCAGTCGATCGCGGTATTGATCCACGGCGATGCCGCATTCGCCGGCCAGGGCGTGAACATGGAGCTGCTCAACATGTCGCAGGCCCGCGGTTTCAAGATCGGCGGCAGCCTGCACATCGTGGTCAACAACCAGATCGGCTTCACCACCTCCAATCCGCAGGACGCCCGCTCCACCATGTACTGCACCGACCTGGCCAAGATGGTCAATGCGCCGGTGCTGCACGTGAACGGCGACGACCCCGAGGCGGTGATCCAGGTCACCCGGCTCGCTTATGCGTTTCGCAAGCAGTTCCGCCGCGACGTGGTGATCGATCTGGTCTGCTATCGCCGCCACGGCCACAACGAAGCCGACGAGCCCGCAGCGACGCAGCCGGTGATGTACCAGCTGATCCGCAAGCGCCCGACCGCGCGCGTGCTGTATGCGGAGCGGCTGGTGCGCGAAGGCGTGATCGCCGACGACGACGCGCAGAGGCGCTTCGAGGCCTATCGCGACCGGCTGGAAGCGGGCGCGCCGATGACCGATCTCGATCCGTCGCCGCCACGCGACGGGCATGTGGACTGGGCGCGTTACATCGGCGGCAAGCTGTCGTCGCCGACCGACACCACGGTGCCGCCGCAGAAACTGCAGGAACTCGCCGGCAAGATCCTCACCCTGCCGACCGACGTCAGGCTGCAGGCGCGCGTGGCGAAGATCTACGATGACCGTCGCAAGATGGCCAGCGGCGAGCTTCCGGCCGATTGGGGCTTTGCCGAAAACCTTGCCTATGCCACGCTGATCGACGCCGGCCACGACATGCGCATGGTGGGTCAGGACGTCGGTCGCGGCACGTTCTTCCACCGTCATGCCGTGCTGCACGACCAGAAGGATGGCCATACCTTCATGCCGCTGGCCACCGTGCGCGGCGGCGCCGACGTGGAAGTGGTCGACTCGCTGCTCAGCGAAGAAGCGGTGATGGCGTTCGAATACGGCTACTCCACCACCGATCCGGACACGCTCACCATCTGGGAGGGCCAGTTCGGCGACTTCGCCAATGGCGCGCAGGTGGTGATCGACCAGTTCATCAGTTCCGGCGAATCGAAATGGAACCGCTTGTGCGGGCTGGTACTGCTGTTGCCGCACGGCTACGAAGGCCAGGGGCCGGAGCACTCCTCGGCGCGGCTGGAGCGATTCCTGCAGTTGTGCGCGTTCGACAACATTCAGGTCTGCGTGCCGACCACGCCGGCGCAGGATTTCCACATGATCCGCCGGCAGATGCTGCGCACTGCGCGCAAGCCGCTGATCGTGATGACGCCCAAGTCGCTGTTGCGCCACAAGCTGGCGGTGTCGAGCCTGGACGAGCTGGCCACGGGAAGCTTCCAGCTGGTGATCAGCGAACACCGCAAACTGCCGGCCAAGAAGGTCAAGCGCGTGGTGCTGTGCTCGGGCAAGGTCTACTACGATCTGCTCGAGGAAGCCGAAAAACGCGAACTGAAGGATGTCGCCATCGTGCGCGTCGAGCAGCTCTATCCGTTCCCGCGCCCCGAAGTCATCGCCGAGCTGGACAAGTACCCTTCGGCAGCGGAGGTCATCTGGTGCCAGGAAGAACCGATGAACCAGGGCGCCTGGTTCCAGATCCGCCATCACCTGCAAGCCTGCACGGGCAGCAAGCACAACCTCTCGTACGCCGGGCGCTCCCGCTCGGCCGCGCCGGCTGCCGGTCATTTCAATACCCACGTCGCCGAACAGGCAGCACTTGTCGAACAGGCACTGGTTGCGCCGGTCGGTACCGATCACTCGGCTGAATAAATCCCTCAAAGGATCACTGCATCATGTCCATCGAAGTCAAAGTCCCCGTTCTGCCCGAGTCGGTCTCCGACGCCACCATTGCGACCTGGCACAAGAAGGCCGGCGATGCGGTGAAGCGCGACGAGAATCTGGTCGATCTTGAAACCGACAAGGTGGTGCTGGAGGTACCCTCGCCAGTCGATGGCGTGCTGAAGGAAATCCGCCACGAAGTCGGCGATACAGTGAACAGCGAGCAAGTCATCGCGATCATCGAAGCCGGGGCGGTCGCTGCCGCGCCTGCCCCGGCGGCCACGGCGACCTCCGCTCCGGTTCCGCCTCCGGCCAAGGCCGAGGCAGCGAAACCCGCTGCGGCGGCTGCATCCACTGCGGAGCTGTCCCCGGCCGGTCGCCGCGTGGCGACCGAAGAGAACATCGATCCGTCCAAGGTCGCCGGCACCGGGCGCGACGGCCGCGTGACCAAGGAAGACCTGGTCAACTACGGCAAGGGCGGCAGCGCCGCCGCGCCGGCTCCGGCCGCCAGGCCCACGCCTGGCGCGCGTCCGGAAGAGCGCGTACCGATGACCCGCATGCGCGCCAAGATCGCCGAGCGCCTGATGCAGTCGAAGAACTCGATCGCCATGCTCACCTCGTTCAACGAAGTGAACCTGGCCGAGGTGGTGAAGATGCGCAAGTCGCTGGGCGAGCAATTCCAGAAGACCCACGGCATCAAGCTCGGCTTCATGAGCTTCTTCGTCAAGGCCGCCGCCGAGGCGCTGAAGCGCCATCCGGTGGTCAATGCCTCGGTCGACGGCAACGACGTGATCTATCACGGCTACCAGGACATCTCGATCGCCGTGTCCACCGACAAGGGTCTGGTGACTCCGGTGCTGCGCGACGTGCAGGACATGGGCTTTGCCGATATCGAGCAAGGCATCGCCGACTACGCGAAGAAGGCGCGCGACGGCAAGCTGAGCCTGGACGACCTGCAGGGCGGCACGTTCACCATCACCAACGGCGGCACGTTCGGCTCGCTGCTGTCCACGCCGATCGTCAACCCGCCGCAGAGCGCGATCCTGGGCATGCACACGATCAAGGAGCGCGCCATCGTCGAGAACGGCCAGGTGATCGCCGCACCGATGATGTACATCGCGATCTCCTACGACCACCGCATCATCGACGGCAAGGACGCCGTGCTGTTCCTGGTCGACATCAAGGATCAGCTGGAGAATCCGCAGCGCATGCTGCTTGGTCTCTGATCGCGGCCCCTCGCGATCAGAAAAATGGGTAACGAGGCTCTGATGGTGGGTTGTGCGATCTGATCCACGCTCACCGTAACTTTTCGTCTTGTGTTGCTTCGACGCAGCATGCAGCAAGGATCAATCATGAGCGACAAATTCGATGTCATCTTCATCGGTGCCGGCCCGGCCGGCTATGTGGGCGCGATCCGCGCCGCGCAGCTGGGGCTGAAGGTCGCCTGCATCGATTTCTTCGCCGGTCCCGATGGCAAGCAGGCGCTGGGCGGCACCTGCCTCAACGTGGGCTGCATCCCGTCGAAGGCACTGCTGGATTCCTCGCGCCAGTTCCACAACCTCACCCACAGCTTCGACGTGCACGGCATCAGCGCCGACAATCCGCGTATCGACGTGCCGACCTTCATCGGCCGCAAGGACAAGATCGTCAAGCAGTTCACCGGCGGCGTGGCCACGCTGTTCAAGGCCAACAAGGTCACCCCGTTCTTCGGCCGCGGCAAGCTGCTCAAAGGCAACGTCGTCGAGATCGCAGCCGCCGATGGCAGCAAGCAGACCATCAGCGCCACCAACGTCGTGCTGGCTTCCGGCTCGGTGCCGATCGAGCTGCCGTTCGCGAAGTTCGACGGCAAGGCGATCGTCGACAACGCCGGTGCGCTGGATTTCACCGAGGTGCCCAAGCGCCTGGGCGTGATCGGCGCCGGCGTGATCGGCCTGGAGCTGGGTAGCGTGTGGAAGCGCCTCGGCAGCGAAGTCACCATCATCGAAGCCCTGCCCGACTTCCTCGGTGCCGCCGATGCGGACATTGCCAAGGTCGCCCAGCGCGAATTCAAGAAGCAGGGCCTGGAGATCAAGCTCGGCGCCAAGCTCGGCAAGGCCGAGGTCAAGAAGGATGGCGTGCACCTGGTCTATACCGACAAGGACGGCGAGCAGAAACTGGTCGTCGACAAGCTGCTGGTCGCGGTAGGCCGGCGCGCCTACACCGCTGGCCTGCTGGCCGACGACACCGGCGTGAAGCTGGACGAGCGCGGCCGCATCGTGGTCGATGGGCACAACCACACCGGCGTCGACGGCGTATGGGCGATCGGCGATGCGGTGCGCGGCCCGATGCTGGCGCACAAGGGCTCCGAGGAAGGCGTGGCGGTCGCCGAGTGGATCGCCGGCAAGGCCGGCCATGTCGACTTCGACACGATCCCGTGGGTGATCTACACCGAGCCGGAAATCGCCTGGGCCGGCAAGACCGAGAAGGAACTCAAGGATGCCGGCATTCCCTACAAGGTCGGCAGCTTCCCGTTCGCCGCGATCGGCCGTGCCGTCGCGATGAATGAAGCCGTCGGTCAGGTGAAAATGCTCGCCCACGCCGAAACCGACCGCATCCTGGGCGTGCACATGGTCGGCCCGGGCGTGTCCGAGCTGATCGCCGAGTGCGTGGTGGCGATGGAGTTCAAGGGTTCGTCCGAGGATCTGGCCCGCATCGTCCATGCGCACCCGACCCTTTCGGAAGCCGTGCACGAAGCCGCGCTGTCGGTCGACAAGCGCGCGATCCACAAGGGCAACTGATGGCATGCGGTTCGCCGCATGCTGTGCGGTTGAGACGCGACCGGTCCGTCAAGGACGCTTCACGATGACCCCGATTTGCAGGAGCGCACCCTGTGCGCGAAAGCTCTTGTCGATGAACGCCCGCAAAGAGCATTCGCGCACAGGGTGCGCTCCTGCAAGTGCCGAGAACCAGGTTAATCGAGATTCCTTCGAGAACGGGCTTCGTGCTTCCGGAGGTCTGGATGGCTGAAGTGAGATCCCTCTGCGTCTACTGCGGCTCGAGCAGCGGCAAGCACCCCGAATACGCGGCCCAGGCACGCGCATTCGGTACCGAAATGGCCCGCCGCCACATCACGCTGGTCTACGGCGGCGGCAAGGTCGGCCTGATGGGTACGCTGGCCGACGCGGTACTCGCCGGTGGCGGCAAGGCCGTCGGCGTGATCCCGCGGCAGCTGGTCGATCGCGAGGTGGCGCACCCGGGCCTCACCGAGTTGCACGTGGTCGAAACCATGCACCAGCGCAAGACGCGCATGTACGAACTGTCCGATGCGTTCGTCGCACTGCCCGGTGGCTTCGGCACGATGGACGAGATGTTCGAGATGCTGACCTGGGCGCAACTCGGCCTGCATCGCTATCCGTGTGCCTTTCTCGATGTGCGCGGCTACTACGCCAGTCTGCGCGCGATGATGGCCCGCATGGTCGTCGAGGGCTTCGTGAAGAGCCGCCAGCAGGAAAGTGTATGGTTCGGTGACGACATGGAGCAGCTGTTCCAGTGGATGGAAACCTACGAGGGCAGCCTCACGCCCAAATGGATCGACAGCAGCAGCGTCGAAGCCTGACCGCTGCCTGCGTCCGACGTCATCAGGAGCACGCTATGACCCAGAACATCGACTTCCACGCCTTCCGCATCCACAGCGATGCCGCCGGCTATCGCGCCGGCATCGAAACGATGAGTGCCGATGCGCTGTCGCCCGGCGAAGTGCTGGTCAAGACGGCATGGTCCTCGGTCAACTACAAGGACGCGCTGGCCGGGACCGGCAAGGGCAGGATCCTGCGCCAGTTCCCCCTGAACGGCGGGATCGACGTGGCCGGTCACGTGGTGGCTTCCACCGACCCGACCTTCAGGGAAGGCGACGCGGTGCTGTGTACCGGCAGCGGCCTGTCGGAAACGCGTGATGGCGGTTATGGCGAATACATCCGCCTGCCCGCGGCATGGACGATCCCGCTGCCGGCGGGTCTGAGCCTGCGCGACAGCATGATCATCGGCACCGCCGGCTTCACCGCCGCACTGGGTCTGTTGCGCATGCAGGACAACCGGCAGTCGCCAGCGCTGGGGCCGATTGCGGTGACCGGTGCCAGCGGCGGCGTGGGCATGCTTGCGATCGACATTTTCAGCCGTGCCGGCTACGAGGTGCATGCGATCAGCGGGAAGGCAGATCACTTCGATTTTCTGCGCGGCCTGGGCGCCAGCACCTGCATCGATCGCCACGCGCTGGCCTTCAGCGGCAAGCCGGTGGACTCGGTACGCTTCGGCGGCGCCATGGACAATGTCGGCGGCACCATGCTGAGCGGCCTGCTCCCGCTGATCGGACCCTATGGCAACGTGGCCGTCTGCGGCAACGCCGCTGGCGCCGAATTCAGCAGCACCGTATTGCCCTTCATCATCCGCGGCGCGAGCGTACTCGGGATTGCCTCGGCCGGAACCGCGCGGGATATCCGCGATGAGATCTGGCGGCGTCTGGCGAGCGACTGGAAGCCGCAACACCTGGAACGCATCGCCACCGGCGAGATCACGCTGAACGAGCTGTCCGGGGTGTTTGCGCGTATGCTCGACGGCCATTCATTTGGCCGTACAGTCGTCCGTATGGGGCAGCGCGATCCGGCGTGATCGCGCTTGGAACTACCGCCGCCACGGCTTAGAATCAACGCAACCTGCAGGGAACCAATATCACCATGGCACGCATCCTGATCGTCGACGACTCCCCTTCACAACTGCTGGGGATCAAGCGGATCGTCGAAAAACTCGGGCATGAAGCCCTCTCTGCCGAAGATGGCGCGGCCGGTGTCGAAGTGGCCAAGCTCGAGAAGCCCGACCTGATCCTGATGGACGTGGTGATGCCCAATCTCAATGGGTTCCAGGCCACCCGCACCATCAGCAAGAATCCCGAGACGGCACATATCCCGATCATTCTGGTGACCACCAAGGATCAGGAAACCGACAAGGTCTGGGGTATGCGCCAAGGCGCCAAGGCCTATGTGACCAAGCCGATCAAGGAAGAAGAACTGGTGCGTACGCTCAAGGAATTTCTGCCCGGCTGAGCACGCCGCCGGCCGGACCCGTGCATGAAACGTGGCGCGCAGAAGCGCCGTTTTTTTCATTTGCAGCCGGGGCAAGCACCGTCACTGCCGCGGGTCATAACCCTTGAATTGCCCGCGCAACGCCTCGTAGGCTGCGCGCTGTTCGTCACTCTCTGCCACGGGCGTGCGGATCGACAGTTCCACCAGCTGGTCACCCGGATGCGCGCCCGGCATGCCACGCCCCTTGAGTCGAAGTTTGCGCCCCGATTGCGAACCTTCCGGTATGCGCAGATCCACCTTGCCGGCCAGCGTCGGCACGGCAACCGTGGCACCAAGCGCGGCCTCCCATGGCGCGATCGGCAGCACGTGCACCACATTGCGGCCGTCCAGACGGAAACGTGCATCGTCGCGCACGCCGATTTCCAGCAACAGATCGCCTCTGGGGCCACCGGCTGCGCCGGCCTGCCCCTGCCCGGACAACCGGATCACCTGGCCGGGCTGGATACCTGCAGGGATCTTCACCTCCAGCACGCGCTCGCCACTCGATGGATCCTGCATCGTCAGACGCGTACGCCCGCCATCGAACGCCGTCTGCAGATCGATCTGCACCGAAGCCTGCACATCGCGGCCACGCCGCGGTCGCGGCTGACCGCGCTGGCCACCCGCGGCGGCACCGCGACCGAACAGGCTCTCGAAGAAATCGCTGAAGTCGCCGTCGCCGGCATCGCCGAAACCGTGACCACCGTGCGCCTGCCCCTGCCAGCCCGGCGGTGGCCGGAATTGCTCGCCCTGCCGATAGCCGCCGGCGCGCAGCTGGTCGTAGGAACGCCGCTTTTCGGCATCCTTGAGCACCTCGTTGGCCTCGTTGACCGCCTTGAATTTATCCTCCGCGCCGGCCTCCTTGTTCTTGTCCGGGTGGTATTTGCGCGCCAGCTTGCGATATGCCGCCTTGATCTCGGCCTCGCTGGCATCCGGCTTCACACCCAGGATCTCGTAATAGTCTTTGAATTCCACCTGCCACTCCCCAACTCACGCAAAACCCGCGGCGGATCGTCTCCGCCGCGGGATGTCCTGCAACCTGCCCTGGCTCAGTGGCCGGTGTTGATGGTAATGCGTCGCGCCGTCGCCAGCGCCTTCTTCGGTATCACGATCTCCAGAACACCATGCCGGCCGTTCGCGCTGATGCCATCGGCATCGGCGCTGTCCGGCAACGCGAAACGGCGATGGAACGCGCCGCGCACGCGCTCGGTCCGGGTAAATTTGCCGTTTTCGGCGCTGCTGCCGACGTCGCGTTCACCCTTGATGGTGAGGATGCCCTTGTCCATGCTCACGTCGATCTGCGCAGGGTCCACTCCGGGGATATCGGCCAGAATCACGAAACGCTTTGCTTCGTCGCGGATATCCACCCGCGGCGCCCACTCGCCGGTTGCAACGTCGGCGGCATCGCTGTCCTGCGGCTGCAGAAAGCGGCCAATGACCTGCCGGATGTCCTCCGGCAGCACCTGGTGGGCATTCCATACGGCATGACGGCCAAGACTCATGATGTTCTCTCCTCGATTGGATTGCGGTGCGATCACCGCCTGACAAGCAACATAGGTGCTGCGGCGTTTGATTCAAGGCGACAGCCGGTCGCCGGCGATTTAGCATGGCCGCTACCTTTCCGCCTCCAGCCGAGACCCACATGAGCATCCAGCCCGGCGACACGATTCCCGACACTCCGCTTCAGGTCATCGACGGCGAGATCAAGCCAGCCCGCACCGGCGCATTGTTTGCCCGGCGCAAGGTGCTGCTGTTCGGCGTGCCTGGGGCGTTCACTCCGACCTGCTCGAACGAGCACCTGCCCGGTTACACCCGGCACTTCGACGACTTCCACGGGCGCGGCATCACGCTGATGTGCCTGGCCGTCAACGACGCCCATGTGATGCAGGCATGGGCCACCTCACAGCAGGTTCCCCCGGGTCTGCTGATGCTGGCCGACGGCAACGCCAGCTTCACCCGCGCACTCGGCCTGGAGCTGGATGGCACCGCCTTCGGCATGGGTCTTCGCACGCGACGCTTCGCGATGTACGCCGAAAATGGCGTGGTGCGCATACTGCACATCGAGGCACCCGGCGAATTTCGCGTTTCCAGTGCCGAGGCGATGCTGGCAGCCCTTTGACGCCAATGAAGCCGTGTCGATGCGGCGGCTGTTCGGAGCTGCACCGGCATTCACTCTTTGGCTGCCGCCGCCGCATGCCTCGTCCGTTACCTGAGAACTTCCTTCCAAGTACTTGATTTGATAACCTCGTGGCGACTCATGCCGAGGCATGCCCCATGCGACCGGATTCCGTTGCCTGCTTCACCGCCCAGCGCACGTCATGGCGTGCCCTGCGCCAGTGGCTTCCGGTCGCGGCCCTGCTCCTGCTAGCCGCCTGCGCCAGCAACCCGCAGCGGCGCGAAGCCACCTACAAGACCTCGCATTCAGCGCTGGCCGACCTACCGGCCCGGGCACCGTCAGCGGCCAGCGCCGGCACCGCGAATGATGTGCTGTTTCGCGCCATCGCCCTGATCGGCACGCCGTACCACTGGGGCGGCAACACTCCGCAGGGCGGCTTCGATTGCAGCGGTCTGGTGGACTACATCTACCGCAACGCGGCGGACATTCTGCTACCGCACAACTCGCGCCAGATCGCCGCGATGGACCGCGGCTACAACGTGCACCAGATGGCCCAACTGGTCAGCGGCGACCTGGTGTTCTTCGGCAGTCACGGCACGGTCAGCCACGTTGGCGTGTACGTCGGCAAAGGCCGCTTCGTGCATGCGCCAAACAGTGGCGGCACGGTGCGGCTGGACGATATCGACGGGCCATACTGGCGCGATCATTTCGAATTCGGCAAGCGGTTGCTGGATTAAGGCGGAATCTGTGTGGAATGGTACTTAACTTAAGCGGGAGGTCCCATTTTCGTCATTCCTGCGAAAGCAGGAATCCAGTGGCTTCAATCGTCGTTTCAGACCGCAAAAGGCACTGGATTCCCGCCTTCGCGGGAATGACGGGCTTTAAGTAAGTGACATTCCTGCCGGGCACCCTCATCCCAACCTTCTCCCGGAGGGAGAAGAGGCGAACGAAAAACGGCGCAAGGAGCGCCGTTTTGGTTTGGCTTTTGATCCGCCGGTCAGTGCTCTGCACTGCCCGGCGGATGCGCGTGGCCGTGCTTGATCTCTTCCTCGGTGGCGTCGCGCACCTCGCCGATGGCCACGTCGAAATGCAGCGGCTTGCCGGCCATCGGGTGGTTCAGATCGACGTCGATCGCGGTCATGCCGACCTTGTGCACGGTCACGGCGCGCTGTCCGCCTTCCTTCAGCTGCAGCACGGTGACCATGCCCGGCTTGAGCCGGTTGGCCTGCGGGAAATACTTCTTCGACATGCGCTGGGTCCGGCCTTCCTCGCGCTCGCCGTAGCCGTCGATCGCGGCCACGTCCACTTCCAGCGTCTCGCCGGCCTGATGGCCTTCCAGCGCCGTTTCCAGGCCGGGAATCAACTGGCCGTGGCCGAGCAGTATCCACAGCTGCTCGTCGCGATCGTGCGAGCTTTCAACTTTCTCGCCATCCACCGTCAACGTGTAATGGAGGGAAATCACCTTGTCCTTGCCAGCTTTCATTGCGCGTCTCGTGATGGGATGCAAAGCGCAAAGTCTATCAGGAGCTCGCCTTGCCGAAGCCGATTCCGCGCACCTCTGGCCCCAGCCACGCAAGCAGGGCCAGCAGCAAAGCCACCGCCCCCATCCACGAAGCCATTACCAGGGCATAGTCGCCACCGTTGCGATCGGCCAGCCACGACTGCAGTGTGGCGGTGCTGGCCGCCAACAGGTTGCCCAGCTGATAGGCAAAGCCCGGCAGGGTGCCGCGCACGTCGTCCGGCGACAATTCGTTGAGATAGGCCGGCACCACGCCCCAGGCGCCCTGCACCATGACCTGGATCATGAAGGCGCCCAGGCCCAGCAACAGCAGCGAACCGCCGTACGCCCACAGTGGAATGCACGGCAACGCCAGCAGTGCCGCCGTGATCATCGCGCGGCGCCGGCCGATACGTTCGGACCAGGCGCCAAACGTCAGCCCGCCGACAATCGCACCCGCGTTCAGCAGCATGCTCAGCACGGTCACCGTCCCGGTCTGAAAATGCAGCTGCGACTTCAGAAACGTGGGGTACATGTCCTGCGAGCCATGGCTGAACATGTTGAATGCCGCCATCAGCAGCATCATGTAGAGCAGTCGCTTCCAGTGTCCACGCATCGACTCGCGCGCGCTGCGCTGCCGATGGTCCGCACGGCCCGCTTCCCAGACCGGCGATTCGGGCACCTTGGCACGTATGTACATCACCAGCAGCGCCGGCAACGCACCGGCAACGAACATCGCGCGCCAGCCCAGGCCCAGCGCACCGAACACCACCCAGTAGGCGATCGCAGCCAGAAAATAACCGCAGGGATAACCGCTCTGCAGCAGGCCGGACACCAGGCCGCGGGACTCGGCCGGAACACTTTCGAGCGCCAGCGAGGCACCGATGCCCCACTCGCCGCCCATCGCGATGCCGAAGGCAAAGCGAAGCACCAGCAATACCGTGAGCGATGGCGCGAAGGCGCAGGCCAGCTCCAGCGCGGAAAACAGCAGCACATCCAGCATCAGCACCGGCCGTCGCCCGAAGCGGTCGGCCAGACGGCCGAACAGCAAGGCGCCGATCGGGCGTGCCGCCAGGGTCAGCAGGATCCCGAAGGTCACCGCGGTCTTGTGGACGTGGAAATCTCTGGCGATATCGCCCAGCACGAACACCAGCAGGAAAAAGTCGAAGGCGTCCAGCGTCCAGCCCAGAAAGCTGGCCAGCACGACATGCCGCTGGGTGGCATTGAGTTCACGCAAGGACGCAAGCAGCGACATCTGGCTCTCCCACGGACAGGCTTGGCAGTTGCCGCTATCGTATCCGCGACCGCCTCGAATCGTGCAGCGTCGATGGCGATGGCACCGAGCGTCCAGCGCCAGCGGTCCATCGGACTTTGGCCGGCATGGCTGTTAATCTGGCGGTGCACATCGAAATACAGGGTCTGGATGGATCGAGCCACGCGCCACCGCATCGCCAGTCTCTATGACAGCCGGCTGCAACGCCTTTACGTCAGGAGCAAGCTGGCAAGCGACCCGGTCTATGCCGCCACCGCGGCAATTGTTGACGGCAGTGATTTGCCGCTGCTCGATATCGGCTGCGGCATCGGCCTGCTCGGGCAGTACCTGAATGCGCGAGGCCACTTGCCGCCGTACCTCGGGCTGGATCACGACGAGCGCAAGGTCGCGGCCGGACGACATGCCCTGCAGCGCGCCGGTCTCGATGCGGTGATGGCGCTGCGCCATGCCGACGTGGCCGAGCTTCCCTCCGCGCAAGGCCATGTCGCCCTGCTCGATGTACTGCATTACCTGTCGGCCGTACAGCAACTCACGCTGTTGCAGGCGGCCACCCGGCATCTGGCACCGCAAGGCTGCCTGATCATCCGCAACGTGCTGCGCGAGCCGAACTGGCGCTTCCACGCCACCCGGCTGGAAGAATTTTTCCTACGCACGTCCGGCTGGATTCCCGGCGGTGCGCAACACTACCCGACGGCCGGCGAGTTGCGCGGCCCGCTGGAAAACGCCGGGCTCGACGTCCGCTTCGAATCGCTGCGCGGACGCACCCCGTTCAACAGTTACCTGATCGTGGCGCGACTGCATCGCTGAGGCCTTGCATTCACGCTCGCCGTTCATTCCATTCAGGTTGGATCACGCAAGGGCTGACGCCAAGCCGCCGATCCGGCTATACTTGCCGGCGTAGTCGCTTCGACTGCTGCGGCACACCGCCGCCCCTTTCCCCTTGGTTTGCAACACGGTATGAACACTCCGGGTTGCTCAGGAGTGTTACATGTCTTTCGATTCGCTGGGCCTTGCGCCCGCGTTGCTGCGTGCGCTTGCCGATTACGGCTACACCCAGCCCACCCCGATCCAGTCCGCCGCGATTCCGTCGGCGCTGGCAGGTCATGACCTGCTCGCCGCCGCGCAGACCGGCACCGGCAAGACCGCCGCATTCGCGCTGCCGCTGCTGCAGAAACTGTCCACCAGCGGCCAGACCATGACGCGTCGTCCGCGCGCGCTGATCCTTACCCCGACCCGCGAGCTTGCCGCGCAGATCCACGACAACATCCGCAGCTACGGCAAGCACATGCAGGTCAGCAGCACCACCATCTTCGGTGGCGTCAGCATGGGCCCGCAGATCAACGCCCTGCGCCGCGGCGTGGACATTGTCATTGCCACTCCCGGCCGCTTGATGGATCACATGCAGCAGCGCACGCTGGATCTGTCCGGCGTGGAAACGCTGATTCTCGACGAAGCCGACCGCATGCTCGACATGGGCTTTCTGCCGGCACTCAAGCGCATTCTTGCCAGCTTGCCGAAGAAGCGCCAGACACTGCTGTTCTCGGCCACTTTCCCGCCGGCGATCAAGACGCTGGCGCTGGAATTCATGCACAACGCGCGCGAGATCTCGGTGGACACGCCCAATGCCGTGGCCACCCTGGTCAGCCATCAGGTGCATCCGGTCGACGCCGCGCGCAAGCGCGACCTGCTGCTGCACCTGTTGTCGGTCGACAGCCGCCGCCAGTCGCTGGTGTTCAGCCGCACCAAGCACGGTGCCGACAAGCTGGTGACGTTCCTGAATGCCTCCGGCATGCGCACCGCCGCGATCCACGGCAACAAGAGCCAGAACGCGCGCACCCGCGCCTTGAGTGATTTCAAGACCGGTCGCGTCACCGTGCTGGTGGCCACCGATATCGCCGCCCGCGGCATCGACATCGAGCAATTGCCGATCGTGGTCAACTTCGACCTCCCATCGGTGGCCGAAGACTACGTGCACCGCATCGGCCGCACCGGTCGTGCCGGCATGGAAGGCCTGGCGGTATCCCTGGTCAGCCATGACGAAAGCGGCCTGCTGCACGACATCCGCAAACTGCTGAAGCAGGACATCGCGATCAATGCCGTGACCGGTTACGAGCCGTCCGCCCCGCTGCGCCTGGATGCCGGCGCACCGCGTCCGAAGCAGGGTGGCGGCGGTCAACGCCAGCAGCGCCAGCCGCGCCAGGGCAAGGCCTCCACGTCAGCCCGGCCGAACGGTTATGCGACGCCTGGCCGCGGCGAACATGCCGCCGGCAATCACAAGCGCCGCAGCAACTCGCGCCCGGCCGCCAAGGCCTGAGCCCTGCCGGACTGCTTTGTGGGAGCGGCTTTTGTGGGAGCGGCTTCAGCCGCGATTCTTTTGCTCTGGCCAAGCCAAAAGCATCGCGGCTGAAGCCGCTCCCACATTTGTGTTCGGGCAACCTCTACGGCACACCCAATGCCTCGGCGTGATGGCGCAGATGGTCGTCGATGAAGCTGGTGATGAACCAGTAGCTGTGGTCATAACCGGCATGTCGGCGCAACAGCAACGCCTGCCCGGCTTCGGCGCAGGCCTGGTCGAACAGCTCCGGTTTCAACTGGGCTTCGAGAAACGGATCGGCCTCGCCCTGGTCGATCAGGATGGTGCCGGGAAATGTCTGCCGCCGCACCAGTTCGCAGGCATCGTAAGCCGCCCACGCATTCGCCGCGCCGCCCAGATAGCGCGGCAATGCCTTGCGCCCCCATGGCACCTGGCTGGGTGCCACGATGGGCGCGAAAGCCGACACCGAGCGGTAATGTGCCGGATGTTTCAAGGCAATGGTCAGCGCCCCATGGCCACCCATCGAATGACCGCAGATGCCGCTGCGCGTGGTATCGACCGGGAACGTCATGGCGATCAGGGCCGGCAGTTCGTGCGCCACGTAGCTGTGCATGCGAAAGCGCGACGACCACGGAACCTCGGTGGCGTCGACATAAAAGCCCGCGCCCTCGCCGAACTCCCAGTCGCCGGTGGCACCTTCGATGCCGGTGTCGCGCGGACTGGTATCGGGCATCACCAGCACCAGCCCCAGTTCGGCAGCCCGCCGCTGTGCGCCGGCCTTGATCGTGGCGGTCTCCTCCGAGCAGGTCAGCCCGGCCAGAAAATACAGCACCGGACACGGCTGCCGCAAGGCCTGCGGCGGTTGGTAGACGGCAAAGCGCATCGGCCCGTTGCAAGCTTCCGAGTGATGCCGATAGAAGCCCTGCACACCGCCATGCAAACGCTGTTCGGAGATTGTTTCGAGCATGCCCATCCTCGTCCTCGACCTTGCGCAGTGCAGCGCATCGCATAACCGCGCGGATGAAGATACTCCCGATCTCTATTCAGCGCAGGCGTGAAGGCTGGTAGAATACATTCCTAGCGCGTCGCATACCCGACGCTGCCATCTGTTCTGAGGTCCCCCATGTCATCCCCCGATTCCGACAACGCCCCGGTTCCGTCCGGTTTTGGCGCACTCGCGCTGCACCCTGACGTTTTGCGCGTGCTGGCCGACGTCGGCTATGAATCGCCCTCGCCGATCCAGGCGGCCACCATCCCGCCGCTGCTGGAAGGGCGCGACGTGCTCGGCCAGGCGCAGACCGGCACCGGCAAGACCGCCGCGTTCGCGCTGCCGATCCTGTCGCGCATCACCCCGCGCGCCGGCAAGCCGCAGGCGCTGGTGCTGGCGCCCACGCGCGAGCTGGCGATCCAGGTGGCCGAGGCGTTCCAGCGCTATGCCGCGCACATCCCCGGTTTCCAGGTGCTGCCAATCTACGGCGGCCAGAGCTACGGCCCGCAGTTGCACTCGCTCAAGCGCGGCGTGCACGTGGTGGTGGGCACGCCCGGCCGGGTGATCGACCATCTGGACAAGGGCACGCTGGATCTGTCCGAACTGCGCTTTCTGGTGCTCGACGAAGCCGACGAAATGCTGCGCATGGGCTTCATCGACGACGTCGAGAAGGTGCTGCAGGCGACCCCGCCGGAACGGCAAGTTGCCTTGTTCTCGGCAACCATGCCCAGTGTCATCCGCAAGATCGCCCAGCGCCACCTCAAGGATCCGATCGAGGTCAATATCAAGTCCTCGGCCAGCACCACGCCGAACATCCGCCAGCGCTACTGGTTCGTCAGCGGCATGCACAAGCTCGACGCACTGACCCGCATCCTGGAAGCCGAGCCGTTCGACGCGATGATCATCTTCGCGCGCACCAAGCAGGCCACCGACGAGCTGGCCGGCAAACTGCAGGCACGCGGGCTGGCCGCCGCCGCGATCAACGGCGACATCGCGCAGCCGCAGCGCGAGCGGGTGATCCAGCAATTGAAGGACGGCAAGCTGGACATCCTGGTCGCCACCGACGTGGCCGCGCGCGGGCTCGACGTGGACCGCATCAGCCACGTGTTCAATTACGACATTCCGTACGACACCGAAAGCTACGTGCATCGCATCGGCCGCACCGGCCGCGCCGGGCGCAGCGGCGAGGCGATCCTGTTCGTCAGCCCGCGCGAGCGGGGCATGCTGAACGCGATCGAGCGTGCCACCAAGCAGCCGATCGAGCAGATGCAGCTGCCGTCGGTGGAAGTGGTCAACGACGTGCGCATCGGCAAGTTCAAGCAGCGCATCAGCGACACGTTGGCAATCGGCGACCTGGGCCAGTTCCAGCAACTGATCGAGCAATACGAACAGGAACACAACGTGCCTGCGATCGAGATCGCCGCCGCCCTGGCGCGCATCGCGCAAGGCGACCAGCCGCTGCTGCTGGCACCGCCGCCGAAGCGTGAGAAATACGAAGCCGCATCGCGCGAGCGCTCCCCCCGCGAACGAGCACCACGCGAGGCCGGCAGCAACGATCGACGTCCATCATCCGCGCGCGAAGCAGCGGCCGACCGCCGCTTGCCGCATGAGCACCCGCCACGCGAACACGGTACACACGAAAGTGCCGCATCGCGTGAATTCGGCCGCCCGGTGCGCGCGCATGCCACCGAGCAAGGCAAGCGCACCTATCGTATCGAAGTGGGCCACGAGCACGGCGTGAAGCCAGGCAACATCGTCGGTGCGATCGCCAACGAGGCCGGCCTGGACAGCCAGTTCATCGGCCGCCTCAGCATCCGCGACAACTACAGCCTGATCGACCTGCCCGACGGCATGCCGAAGGAAGTCTTCGAGCACCTGAAGAAGGTATGGGTGGTGCAGCAGCAACTGCGCATCCACGAGTGGGACGGCAACGACACCGACACCGGCACTGCACTGCCGGCCCGCAAGCCGGGTGGGTTCAAGAAGCCCGGCGGGTTCAAACCGGGCAGCTTCAAACCGGGCGACGCCAAGCCGCGACATGGCGGCAGCCAGCCGCCACGACGCAAGTAATCGGCTGGGCATCGGTTCCGTCGCCCGACGTTTCGGCCAGGCGACGGAACGTTTCCATGGGTTGGCGTTGGAAACCATGCGTGCAGCCCAACCTGAGGGGCAACACCTGCCAACGAGCCTCGCCATGACCCTCCTGCCCAGCCTGTACGTCTCCCACGGTTCGCCGATGACCGCGCTGCAGCCGGGCCTGACCGGTGCCCGGCTGGCCGAACTGGCTGCCGCCCTGCCGCGCCCGCGGGCGATCGTGGTCGCCAGTGCTCACTGGCTGGCGCGGCGACCGCAGGTCGGCAGCGCCGCGACGCCGGACACCATCCACGATTTTGGCGGTTTTCCCGCTGCGTTGTATCAGCTGCGCTATCCGGCACCCGGTGCGCCAGCACTGGCCGAACGTGTCGGGCATCTGCTGGATCAGGCAGGCCTCGCCGCGACGCGGCATCCCGGTCGGGGACTCGACCACGGCGTCTGGGTTCCATTGCGCCTGCTGTATCCGGCTGCCGACATACCGGTGGTACCCCTCTCGATCCAGCCCGAACTGGGTCCGGCGCACCAGTTCGCCATGGGCCAGGCACTGGCGCCGCTGCGCGCCGAAGGCGTGCTGGTGATCGGCTCCGGCAGCATCACCCACAACCTGCACGATCTGGGTGCCGGTTACAGCGCGCAACGGCAAGCGCCGTACGTGCAGCCGTTCGTCGACTGGGTCGAACAACGGCTCGCCGCCGGCGACACTGACGCCCTGCTCGACTATCGCCGACAGGCACCCTTCGCCGAACGCGCGCATCCGACCGACGAACACCTGCTGCCGCTGTTCGTCGCGCTCGGCGCGGCCGGTACCGATGCGCATGCGCAGCGGATCGACGCCGGCATCGACCAGGGCCTGCTGGCAATGGACATCTACCGCTTCGATTGAGCACGGGACTGCACTCCCGTAGGAGCGCACCCTGTGCGCGAAAGCTCTTTGCAGCGGCCGTGACAAGAGCTTTCGCGCACAGGGTGCGCTCCGGGAGAACCAACAATCACGCGCTCTGCGGTATCGATAGAACGCCGGCATGGGATGAATCGAGCCAATCCTCAGGCGTCAACAACGGCAAGCCGTGCGCGAGGCGCGCCTTGTCGCATTGCGGGCTGATCGCACCGAACTCCCACGACGGCTGCACTTCGCGACATACCGACGGCCGATGCGCGTAGATGCGGCAATGCGCGGCCTTGCCCACCGTGCCCTGCAACGCCACGCATCGCGGCATTGCGGCGTTGGTGCCGCACATCGCCAGCCGATGCGGATCGAGCTTTTCCGTCAGTTCCTGCGGCACGCCGCCGCCCAGGGCGGCCTCGGCCTCCGACCAATGGAACGCTACCCGAAAGAAGGCACAGCAGGCACCGCAACGCAGACAGGGATGTTCCACAATACTGATCCAGGCGTGCCCCGAGGCGCGCAGGATGCGAAGTCTAAGGTGTTATCCGCATGCCGCGTCGAACCCGTCCGATCGCGGCGCATCCCCTATGCCGTTAAAGTAGGGCATCTTCCACGAGGATCCCGCATGACCCACTTGCCCGCCCTGGTCACCCTGCTCACCATGCTGTTGCTGCTCGGCACCATGTTCGCGGTGGGACGCGCCCGTGGCGTGCATGGCATCAAGGCTCCCGCGGTCAGCGGCCATCCGGCGTTCGACCGCGCCTACCGGGTGCAGATGAATACGCTCGAAGCCACGGTGCTGTTCCTGCCCACACTGTGGCTGGCTGCCCACTACGGCTTCAGTGGGTGGGCCGGCATGGCCGGGCTGGTCTGGCTTGCCGGTCGGGTGTGGTATGCGCTGGCCTATTTGCAGGATGCGGGCAAGCGCGGAGGCGGCTTCACGCTGGGCATGCTCGGCTGGGTGGCCTTGCTGGTGATGGCCGGCATCGGCGTGACCCGCGCCATGCTGCTCGGCTGAATCTGTCCATCGGCGCCCTCCAGCGGACCGAGGCGATCGTTCGACATCATGGCGAATGGCACGATGCCGCACGCTGCCCTGGCGGACTGCAACGCATGGCATGAACTTCACACGCCATGCCCGATCCAATGAACATTCGCCCTCTCTCGGGAACCTTCAACCCAGCCATGGACGTCATGGAAACCTGCAATATGCCGGCCCCGCTTCCGCGACCGCCGAGCCCGTCCGTGCGGCAGTCTCTCGCCAGAGTTCCCAGCCTGTGGGGTGCGCTGGGGCTGATCGCGCTTTATTTCCTGTTGCAGGCCACGAGCAGTCTGCTGATCGCCCTGGCGATCGGTCTGGCGACCGGCTTCGTCCACCTGCAACAAGGCGCCAGCCAGGCCGAAAGCGAACTTCAGACGATGATGGCGCAAGCGGGCATGCAGGCCATGACCGTCGTGCTCACCGTGACACTGGCCGCCGCCCTCACGCTGTGGCTGACCTGGCGCCGATGGCCGCAACTGTGGTCGCTGTCGCGACCGCCTGGCTTCGGTTTCGCCTTGCCGGCAAACCGGTTGTTTTTTGTTCCGGCAGTGGCTGTCGGACTGGCAGCGCCGCTGCTGGGCGGACTGCTGACCGAGCTGCTGGCGCATGGCCATGCGGTGACCCAGGACATCCAGCAGTTGGGTACCCGAACGGCGTTGCCGTTGCGCGTCCCGCTGGTGCTTGTCGTGGCGAGCCTGGGACCGCTGGTGGAAGAATTGCTGTTTCGCGGCGTGCTGCTGTCGGCGCTGCTGCAGCGCTGTCGGGTCGGCTGGGCCGTGGCGATCAGCTCGCTGCTGTTCGCGCTGGCGCACCTGCCTGGCCTGCGGTACCAATGGTTCGCACTGCCCGACCTGGCCCTGCTGGCGCTGGCGCTGGCGTGGCTGCGGCTGCGCTCGGGCTCGCTCTGGCCGGGGATAGTGGCACACGCTGTCAACAACCTGCTGGCAGTCGTCGCGTGGTTTGTGGTGATCAATCCGACCGGTTGAGGTTCACGTCATGGCCGCATCGAAGCTGCGCAGCAGCCGCGCGGTTTCGAACACCGGCAGACCCATCACGCCGGAATGACTGCCCTCCAGACGCTCGATCAACGCCGCACCGCGCCCCTGGATCGCGTACGCGCCGGCTTTGCCGAACGGTTCGCCGGTGGCGACATAAGCGGCGATGGTGGGCTCGTCCAGGTTTCCGAAACGCACGTGCGAAATGCACGTCTCGCACCGCTCGCGCCGGCTACTGACCAACCACACCACCGAAATCACCGCATGCGTGCGCCCCGACAGGCGACGCAGCATGGCGGCGGCATGCTCGGCATCCAGTGGCTTGCCGAATACCTCCTCGTCCAGCACCACCTCGGTATCGGCACCGAGTACCACCGCATCATCCGCCGCATCGAGGCTGGCCAGGCCGGCGCGCGCCTTGTCACGCGCCACCCGGCTTACATAGTCCTGCGGCGATTCACCCGCTGCGCGCTGTTCGGGTACGTCGACGTCAAGCACGGTGAAATCCACGCCCAGCTGTTCCAGCAACTGGCGGCGGCGTGGCGACTGCGAGGCAAGATGAAGCATCGGGGTACCTGGGCGACAGGAGGTCAAAAAAAACAGCAAGCGCTCAGAGGGTGAGGCCGTATTCGCAAAATTGCCGGTCGCGCTGCCAGCCCATCGACTCGTACAGCGCCTGCGCCGGCGCATTGTCCAGCGCGGTCGACAGCGACAGGCTGGCCGCACCCAGCGCCCGTGCATGATCCGCCGTGGCGGCGAGCAGCGCCGTCGCCACGCCCTGCCGGCGTGCCTGCGGTGCCACGAACAGGTCGTTGAGCAGCCAGGTCCGCACCGCGCGCACCGAGGAAAACAGCGGATACGACTGGGTGAAACCGATGCCTTCGCCCTGCCCGTCCTGCGCCAGCAGGATCAGCGATTGCTGATGCTGGAAACGCTCCGCAAGAAACCGTCGCGCCCGCTCCTTGTCCGCCGGTTGCCCGTAGAACTGGCGGTAGCCGTCGAACAGCACGGTCAGCGCTTCGAGGTCGTGGATCGTGGCTTGCAGTACCTGGACAGACATGAAAGTGGACCATCGGCGTGGAGAATACCAAGCCTAAGCTACCGCAAGGGCCGGAGGCCAGAGCGGAACGTCGTGCCACGATCAGGCACGGTGGTAGGGGTGCCCTGCCGCAATCGTGGTGGCCCGGTACAACTGCTCGGCCAGCACGAGCCGCACCAGCATGTGGGGCAACGTCAGCGGCCCCAGCGACCAGTACTGTTCGGCACGTGCCAGCACCTCGGGGGCGTGCCCGTCGGGGCCGCCGATCAGGAATGCCAGATCGCGTCCGGCCATGCGCCATTGCGCCAGTTGCCCGGCCAGTTGCTCGCTGGACCATGGCTTGCCACGACCATCCAGCGCAATCACATGACTGTCGCGCGGCAGTGCCGCGAGCAGCGCCGCGCCCTCTTCCTGGATCGCCCGTGCATCGTCGCGGCCCTTGCCGCGGCTGCCGGGCCTGATTTCCACCAGTGTCAGCGGCAGTTCGTGCGAAAGCCGCTTGCAGTACTCGGCAAAGCCTTCCGCCACCCAACCAGGCATGCGCTCACCGACAGCGATCAGCCTCGCGCGCATGGGGAGCTCTTATCAATAAAACGCGCGCAGCGCCGCCATCGCCTCCTCTCCCCGAGGGGGAGAGGGGTCAAGCTCCGTTGCCAGGGGTGGAGAAGAGCAAGAGCTTCGCGCGCAAGCGCGCTCCTACGCCCCACAGAGACTTGACTGGCGACACGATCCGGACGCCGGCAATCAGCCTGCCTGCGCCGCATCGACATCGGCCTCGTGCCCGTGGTCGCCCACCGTCCACAGCCGTTCGAGCCCGTAGAACTCGCGGATGCGCGGCAACATCACGTGGACGATCACGTCGCCCAGATCCACCAGCACCCATTCGCCCTCCACCTCGCCTTCCACGCCCAGCGGCATCACGCCCGCCTTCTTGGCGAACCTGCCGACTTCGTCGGCAATCGATTTGACGTGGCGTGCGGACGTGCCAGAGGCGATCACCAGCAGGTCGGCAATGGAGGTCTTGCCGCGAACGTCGATCTCGCGAACGTCCTTGGCTTTCAGTTCTTCCAGCGCGTCGATGACCGACTTGCGCAGGGTGGCCGTGGTAACGGACTTGTTCGTGCGGGCAGTACTCAAGAGGAGGGGCCTCATGCGTGATCGCAGCGCGAAATGGCGCGGGCGCAGTATAACCGCCCTGCCGTCAAGGGGTATCTTGGACGCCCGCCAGGGTCCGCCTGGCCAGCCGGTGCTCGTACATCAGGCGTGCGACCAGCTCGTCCGCGGGCTGCGGACGCACCAGGCCGGCGGCCTGACCACACCATTCGGACAGCAGATCGCCGCGGCCGGCTTCGGCGGCGGCGCGGCGCAACGGCGCGGTGAGCGCGTTCAGCACCGGATACGGCAAGCCTTGCGCCGCCTCCGGCATCGCTTCGACAAACCGGTTGCGCAGACCGCGCGCAGCGCGCCCGGAGAAGCCCCGGATGGTGGTGATCCGGTATTCCTCGGCCTGGGGCAAGTCCTGTTTCCACGCCTCGGCCGCGGAACATTCCGGACAAGTGAGGAAGGCGGTACCAAGCTGGCTGGCAGCCGCGCCAAGGACTTCGGCCGCCAGCATGCCGCGACCGTCCATGATGCCACCGGCGGCAATCACAGGCACATCCCGTCCATGTGCCGCCAGCGTATGCACAGTGAGCGGCAGCAGCGCGAACAGCCCGATCATCGCGTCCTCGGCCTCGTGCAGGAAGGTGCCACGGTGACCGCCGGCCTCGGCGCCTTGCACACAGACGGCATCGGCACCTGCGTCGACCCAGGCTCGCGCTTCGGCCACCGTGGTGGCCGTACCGATCACGTAGATGTCGCGCTGGCGCAGTTCGCGCAGCTGCGCTCCGCTGATGACACCGAATGCGAAACTCGCCACCGCCGGTCGCGCCTCGCACAAGGCGGCAAACTGATCGGAGAAGCGCGGCGCCCAGCGCACCGGCAAGCTGGTGCGCACGGCCAGGCCTTCACGCGCCATCAGCGCATCGAGCTGCTCGCGCGCCTTCGCCACTGCGGCCATGTCGGCCTCGAATTCGTCCGGCAACACGAACAGGCCGATCGCATAGGGCCGGTCGCCGAGTGCGCGGATCTGCACCGCCTGCTCGAGGATGGCTTGCGGCTCCAGATAACCGGCGCCCAGCGAGCCCAGCCCGCCCGCATTCGATACGGCTGCCACCAGCCCCGGCGGTGACGAACCGGCCATCGGTGCCTGGATCAACGGATGCTCGATACCGAGTCGACGGGCGAATGGCGAGCTCATGTCGGATGGCCTGCGGCGAGGGAAGGTTCAAGTATCCACCGCTGCCGCACCCGGCAGAAGCCGCTGACGGGGCGCCGCCGCGACGGCACGCCCACCAGCGGCCGCGGATCAGCTGCCCGAGCTCATCGCATCGCTTTTCATGGCGCCGCCCTTCATCGCATCCTTTTTCATCGGGCCTTTTTTCATGGCGTCATGCTTCATGGCGCCGTGCTTCATGCCGTCCATCTTCATGGAATCATGCTTCATGGAGCCGGCCTTCATGGCATCGTGCTTCATCGCATTCCTGCCCATGGCGTCTTGCTTCATCATGTCCTTGTGCATCGTGTCGTGCGACATCGCGGCGCTGGAGCTGGTGGCCATCGCGTCCTGCGCGAACACGGCCGTGGTGGCAAGGCCGCAGCTCATGGCAACGGCGAGAAGGATGGAGAGACGTAGGTTCATCGGAGAAGTCCTGGAAAGTAAGGGATGGGGACAGTCGCGCCGCCCCATCGCTTCATTCGTCCGCGACCGATCCACGGTTACGCCGTTCGGGCAACCTCGGCCTAACCGCCCTGCCCGGCCACGATATTCACCGTGATCGCAATGATGAACACGTTGAAGAAGAACGAGATGACACTGTGCAGCAGCACCACGCGGCGCAGGTAGCGGCTGGTGATCTGCACGTCGGAGACCTGGAACGTCATGCCGATCACGATCGCGAAATACGCGAAATCCCAGTAGTCAGGTTGCTGCTTGCCGGGAAACTCCAACCCTGCGTGTTGCTCACCGAAATCCCCGTAGAAGCCATGTGCGTAATGAACCGCGAACATGGTGTTCAGGAACAGCCAGCTGAGCACGATGCTTAGCACGCCGACCACCAGCACCGGCACACCGCCATTTCTGGCCGCATGCAGTTCAACGCTCAACGCCACCAGCACTACCGACGACAGCACCACGCCACTCCACAGGAAGCCCCAGCGTCCGGAGTCCTGTGCCCGCGCCTGGCTGCGCATGTGCGTGGTGGTGGCCTTGTTGAACAAATGCGCCAGGACGCTAAGCAGCACGATCGCGGCCAGATCGAACCCCAGCAGGATCGCGGTAGCCACTTGCAGCCCCAATGCCACCAAGCCGCTGCTGGCGACGACGAAGATCGCCAGCGACACGATCAGCCGCGGCCGGGCGGTCACATAGCGCAACGGCCGCCAATGGTTTTTTTTCTGCCGAGTGCTCACCGATGCATCGGCCGGCTCAGAGGGCTTCGATGCGCCGGTCATGCAAGCAGATCGTGGCAGGACGGATGCCGTGCCATCCAGACCGAAGCATACGAACACGCCGACGCCACCCGCCAGCCTTCGACGCGGGCCGCATCCAGCGCCGCCTGCACCAGTGCCGACGCAATCCCGCGCCCACGCACTTCGGGTGGCACGCCGGTATGGGTGATGGTCATGACGCCCGCCGCCAGGCTGTAGTTGAGGACGCACTGCGCGCCGTCCACCTGTGCGACGAAACGATGCGCGGAACGTTCATGCTGGATGGTCGGTGACATGCGCCCCCGGACATTGACGACGAGACAGGCGCCAAGCATAGCGCCCTGGCGCCGCACCGGCATGGACGCATGCGCGCGACCGCCTCGACTCAGGCCGGCAGCGGGTTGCCGTCTTCCTTCGATGCGGTCGCCGCCATCACGCAGTTGCGGCCCGCACGCTTGGCTGCGTACAGCGCCTTGTCGGCGCGTTGCAGCACCGCCGTACCGTCGCGCTCCGCCGGTGCCGCCACGGCCACCCCGACCGATACGGTGAGCTTCAGCATGTGGCCGTCGATCAGCTGCGGCATGCTTTCAACCATGTCGCGGATGCGCTCCCCCAGCATCAGTGCAGAATCCATGTCGGTACCCGGCGACAACACCACGAACTCCTCGCCGCCGATACGCCCGATCACGTCGCCGTCGCGCAAGGTGGCGCGGATGCTGCACACCAATGCCTGCAGCACTTTGTCGCCACCACTGTGACCGAAACGGTCGTTGACACCCTTGAAATGGTCCGCGTCAAGCATCAGCACGCCCAGCGATTGCCGCTGCCGGTCGGCCTGTGCCAGCAGTTGCGCCGTCGCCTCGTCGATCGCCAGCCGATTGCTGACCCCGGTCAGCGGGTCGATCCGCGCCAGCTGATGCAGGTCATGCTGGATCGTCTCGTTGTAAATCAGCAGGAAACCGATACTGGTGAACAGCGGCTGGATCGACCAAAGCAGGACATACACCGTATTGGTCAGGCTGGGTGCCAGCAGCCCGGCCTGGGTCAGGTTCACCTGCATCAGCTCGACGATCCGCCAGCCCATCACCAGCATCGAGGCGGCAAGAATCAACAGCAATGAGCGACGTGCCAGCGAGGCTCCCCACCGCACATCGGCCAGCAACGGCGTCAGCATCAGCAGCAGGTCCAGCATGATCGCCACCGAGACAGCCAGGGCCCTTGCATTGGCGTTCGGGCTGGCCACGGAAAACCAGGTCATGACCAACGCACACGACACACTCGCAGTGAGCACTACGCCATGCCGCTGCCTGGCCCCAAGCAGCATGCGCAGCGCCCACACCGTCGCGGCATAGGCCACCAGTATCAGCAGGTTGCTCAACACGATGGCGTACGGGTCGTGCAACTGGCCGAACAAGCCGAGAATGCCAAGCGAGGCGGCTTCGATCGCCAATGCGCCGGCGCGGATGCGCAGGCTGGTTCGCGCCACCCCGGCATAACCGCCGGTGGAGGTCCACAACACGACCGCCAGCAGCAGTCCCTGCAGCGACCCCATCAGCGCCACTGTAGCCAGATCGATGAACATGCTTGCTCCTTTGCCGGCTCGACACAACATCCGTGCGGGCGGGCATTGCGCGAACATACTCCTCCTCGCGCGCCCTTGCGGCACCGCTGCCGCAACGGTCCGTAATGACCCCGGCATTGACAGCCCGCCGTGTTTCGCTACTTTCGATGGCTGGAACCTCCCGGGACGCCGATGGCCACGCTCATTCCAACCCGCAACAGCTGCCTTCCGCGCATGACCGGCGGCGAGAAACGCTTCTCCGAACGGCTGGAAGGCAAGCTCGAAGACGACTACCTGCTGTGGTACGACGTGCCGATCGGGCTGAAGCAGCGCCGCCCGGATTTCGTGGTATTCCACCCGCGCCGCGGCATGCTGGTGCTGGAGGTGAAGGACTGGAAAGCCGATTCCATCCACCATGCCGACAACACCCAGTTCACCTTGGTCACCGCGCGCGGCCTGGTGAAGGAGAACAACCCGCTGCTGCAGGCGCGCGCCTATGCGCTGGAAATCGGCGTGGTGCTGGAACGCGACCCGGCGCTGCGCCACCCGCCGGGCAGCCGCCACGCCGGCAAGCTGGTGATGCCGTGGGCCTACGGCGTGGTGCTGGCCAACATAAGCCGCCAGCAGTTCATCGACGGCGGCCTGGATGCCGTCATTCCGGAACACCTGGCGATCTGCCGCGAGGAGATCTACGAGACGGTCGACCCCGAGGCTTTCCAGGAGCGGCTGTGGGCGATGTTTCCGCAGGTGTTCCCGGTCGCGCTGACCCTGCCGCAGATCGACCGCGTGCGCTGGCATCTGTTTCCGGAGATTCGCGTGGCACCGGGCGAAGGCCAGTTCGGCCTGTTCGACAACACCGATACCAACGCCACCCGGCCGCTGCGGATTCCCGAGCTGATCAAGGTGATGGACGCCCAGCAGGAACAACTGGCACGCTCGCTCGGCGGCGAGCACCGCATCATTCACGGTGTGGCCGGCTCCGGCAAGACCATGATCCTGGGCTTTCGCGCAATGCAGCTGGCGCGCGAGCTGGGGAAACCCGTTCTGGTGCTCTGCTACAACAAGACCCTGGCCGCGCGGCTCGACCAGTTGCTCGGCGAGCGCGGGCTCAGCGAAAAAGTGCAGGTTTACAACTTCCACAAATGGTGCCGGAAGATGCTCACCGCCTACCACGTGGATCTGCCCGTGCGGGGCAGCAGCGACTTCTTCGCGCAGATGGTGCAGCGGGTGATCGACGGCGTCGCGCGCGGCCAGATCCCGCGTTTCCAGTACGGCGCAGTGCTGATCGACGAAGGCCACGATTTCGAGCCGGACTGGTACAAACTGATCGTGCAGATGGTCGACCCGGCCACCAACTCGCTGCTGGTGCTGTACGACGATGCGCAGAACATCAATGGCCGCATCGACCGGCGCAAGTTCACCTGGAAAAGTCTCGGCGTGCAGGCGCAGGGCCGCACCACCATCCTCAAGCTCAACTACCGCAACACGCTGGAAATCCTCTCGGTGGCGCGCAGTTTCGCCAGCGAACTGCTCGACGCCCAGGCCGGCGAGGACGACGGCGTGCCGCTGATCGCGCCGGAAAGCGCCGGCCGCCGCGGCGCGGTGCCCGAACTGATCCGCGCCACCAGCGCCAGCGAGGAACTCGCCACCCTGGTCAGCCAGATCCGCGACGAACAGGCGCACGGCCGCCGCCTCGACGACATCGCCGTGCTCTACCGCTACAACTGGCAGGGCGAAAAACTGCGCCACGCGCTGGATCAGGCCGGCCTGGCCTGCCGGCTGGCCGACGACAAGGGCGGCAAGGGCGCGCTGTTCCTGGTCAAGGACAGCATCAAGCTGGTCAGCATGCATTCCAGCAAGGGCCTGGAGTTTCCGCTGGCGATCATCCCCGGCCTCGGCCATATGCCCAAGGCCGGCGAGGACGAAACCCACGAAGCCCGCCTGCTCTATGTCGCCATGACCCGCGCCACCGAACGCCTGCTGCTGATCCATTACCAAGATTCGCTGTTCAGCAAGCGCATCCGCGACTCGATCAACGAGGTGCAGGGGCAACTGGATCGCAGCGCGTGAACCCCTCCGACTCTCGCGGAAACGGCTTCTGTAGGGGCGCACCCTGTGCGCGAAAGCCCTTGTCCGAACGCTGGCAAGGAGCATCGCGCACAGGGTGCGCTCCGCGTCCACAATAACCGCCATCCTTATGCACGACAGGAGCAAGCCATGACCGCCTTCGATCTCAACCCGCCCAGCGCGGAGCAACGCGCGCACATCACGGCCGGCCTGTCCGCCGACGAGCGGCGCGTGCTGCTGGAACACGGCACCGAGGCGGCATTCTGCGGGGTGTTTCTGGACAACCACAAGGACGGCATCTATACCTGCCGCTTCTGCGGGCTGCCGTTGTTCCGCTCCAGCGCGAAGTTCGACTCCGGTACCGGCTGGCCCAGCTTCTTTCAGCCGTTTGACCCCTCGCACATCCGGCTGATCCGCGACACCAGCCACGGCATGATCCGCGTGGAGGAAGTCTGCGCGCGCTGCGGCAGTCATCTCGGCCACGTGTTTCCCGACGGTCCGCCACCGACCGGCGAGCGCCATTGCCTCAACTCGGTGTCGCTGGGCTTTGTCGAGAACGGCGAAGCGTTGCCGGATGTGCTGCACCGTGGCACACCGGAAGGTCAGTCGGATTCCGATCGCTGAGGCTTGCTACTTAGTAGGCATGCCGCCGTAGGAGCGCGCTTGCGCGCGATGCTCCGTTGCCTGGGGTGGAGAAAAAGCATCGCGCGCAAGCGCGCTCCTACAGGCAGCGGGATCAGCGGCGATACGGCGCCAGCAGGCTCGGATCGTCGAACAACCCTGCCGGCAGCTGGTAGCACGGTTCGCGCCCGGCCGCGATCAGTTCGCGAATGCGTGTGGAGGAAATTTCCATCGGGGTGACCGACAACTCGATCAGCTTGCCTGCCGGCAGCGTACGCAGCTCTGCCGGGCTATTCACCCGGCGGCCGCTGATTTCGCGTTGCAACACGTTCGGCAGCACGGCCTGTTCGCCGGGCCGGCTCAGCACGCCGATATGCGCCAGCTCGAACAGCCTGCGCCAGCCGTGCCAGCTGGGCAGCCCGGCAAACGCATCGGCGCCCAGCAGGAGCACCAGCGGGCGCTCGCCCTGCTCGGCACGCAGCTCGATCATCGTGTCGACAGTGTACGACGGGCCGCTGCGCGTCAGCTCGCGCGCATCCAGGATCAGCCGCGACTGGCCGCGCAAGGCGGCACGCAACATCGCCACGCGCTGCTGCGCGCTGGCGATCGGCGGCGGACGATGCGGCGGAATGCCGGAAGGCATCATCAGCACCTCGGCATCGAGCAGCTCGGAAGCTTCCCAAGCCACGCACAGGTGACCGAGATGAATCGGATCAAATGTACCGCCGAAGATGGCGAGCGGTTTCATGCCAGTGCCCGGGCCGCACGGGGTTCGGCCATGGCGGCGATCAGCCGCTCGGCTTCCTGCCAGGCGTTGCCGGCCTCGCGGCCCTTGGCCATGCGGTCGATGCGCGAGGCGCGGGCCAGGCACTGCAGCCAATGCTCGCGCGGCGCGCGGCGCAGCGCCTGGCGGAACAACTGCTCGCGCGCGGGCCACAGGCGCTCGATGCGGATCTGCGCGGCGAGGTCATGCGCGTTGGCCAGGCGCAGCGCCAGTTGCAGCTGATTGACCAGCCAGCCCATCAGCGCAATCAGCTCGTCGCCTTCGGCGCGCAGGCCCGCAAGGATGCGCAGCGCGCGCGCGCCGTCGCCGGCAAACGCGGCGTCGGTGAGTTTGAAGGCATCGTAGCGGGCGCTGTCGGCAACCAGGTTTTCCATCTCGGCGGCATCGATGCGGCCCTGCCCGTGCAGCACGGCGAGCTTGTCGATTTCCTGCGCGGCGGCAAGCAGGTTGCCCTCGACCCGTTCGGCCAGCAACGCAGCGGCATCGGGCGTGGCGGACAGGCCACGCGAGGCGAGCCGCGCCCCGATCCAGGCACCCCACTCATTCGGCCGCGGCGGGTTGAACACCACCATGGTGCCGCTGGCATCGAGCTTCTTGCTCCAGGCGCCGTCGTGCTTGCTGCTCCACTCCATCGCGGTAATCAGCAGCGTGACATCCGGCGGCGGATCGGCGCAGAACGCGTTGATCGCCTTGGCGCCATCGATGCCGGGACGGCCGGTGGGCAGGCGCAGGTCGATCAGGCGGCGGGTAGCGAACAGCGACATGCCGGCGGCAGCGCGAGCCAGATCGTCCCAGTCGAAATGCTGGCCGACGTCCAGCACTTCGCGCTCGCTGTAACCGAGTTTTTTCGCCTGCGCGCGCAACGCATCGGCCGCCTCCAGCACCAGCAGCTCCACGCCGGCAAGCAGATACACCGGCGCCAGACGGTCCGCCGCCAACGCCTTCTGCCACTGCGCGGCACTCAGCGGCATCAGTGCGTGCTGGCTGCAGCCGCCGGTACGGCCAACTGGTGCTTGCCGGCCGCCTGCAGGCGGAACAGGATTGCCTGCACCATGTCGTCGTTGAGGCTGCGCTGGATCTCCTCGACCTGCGAGGCGTTGCCGACACTGTTGGCGGCGTCGTAGCTGTATTCGCGCGACATGTTGATCCGCTGGTCGGGTAGCAGGGTCCGACCAGAGGCATCGGTCACGTTGAACTGCACCTGGTAGCGCACGGCGTATTCGGTGATGCGCACGTAACCGCCCGCACTCAACGTGTCGGTGCTGAATGCCGCCACCGGCACGCGCAGTTCGGCCACACCGGGGCCGCTGTTGTCCTCGACGCTGACCCCGGCATCGCGCAGGGCGCGAGTCAGCATGCGCGGGAGGTCGCCACCGCCGTTGACGGTGATGTGCACATGCTGCATCGATGCCGGTAGCGCCGCACTCTCGCGCAGATGGAACCCACAGGCACCGAGGGCCAGCACGGACAGCAGCAGCGAGGCATGGAACAGGTGGCGCGCTTTCAGGGCTCTCATGGATTTCATCCTGCGACGATGTTGACGATCTTGCCGGGTACCACGATGACCTTGCGCACGCTCAGGCCCTCCAGGAAATTCACCACTTGCGGCTGCGCGCGGGCTTGTCGCTCGGCCTCTTCCTTCGAGGCGTTGACCGCCAGCTCGATGGTAGCGCGCAACTTGCCGTTGATCTGCACTGCCAGCGTGACCGTATCGCGCACCAGCGCGGCCGGGTCGACCTGTGGCCACGGCTGATCCTCGAGCACGGTCTGCGTATGGCCGAGTACCTGCCACAGCGCATGACTGATGTGCGGCACCACCGGGTTGAGCAGCAGTACCATCGCCTCCAGCGCCTCGTGCCGCACCGCGCGGCCCTGGTCGCTCTGGTCCTGGAACTTGCCCAGTGCGTTGAGCAGCTCCATCAGCGCGGCAATCGCGGTGTTGAACGCGTGTCGCCGGCCGAAATCGTCGCCGACTTTCTGGATCGTCTCATGCAGCTGGCGGCGCAAGGTTTTCTGGCCCGCATCCAGCACGGCCGGATCGACGACGCCTGCGGCGTCTCCCCCATCCGTCCTGCGGACACCTTCCCCCGCTTGCGGGGGAAGGGACGAGTAGGAGTGGCCTGCGGCCACGCCACCCATACGGGCATGATCGGGACCCGCCGCGTGCGCGGTCACCTCGCGCCACAGCCGCTTCAGGAAACGCGCCATGCCTTCGACGCCGGCCTCGCTCCACTCCAGCGACTGCTCCGGCGGCGCGGCGAACATCGAGAACAGCCGCACGGTGTCGGCACCGTACTTGTCGACCATGGTCTGCGGATCGATGCCGTTGTTCTTGGACTTCGACATCTTCTCGGTGCCGCCGATCGACACCGGCTGGCCATCGGCCTTGAGCAGGGCACCCACCACGCGCGCCTTCTCGTCGCGCTGGATCTCCACTTCGGCCGGGTTGATCCAGTCCTTCGAGCCGTCGGCGTTGTCGCGATAGAACGTCTCGGCGATCACCATGCCCTGGCACAGCAGGTTCTGTGCCGGCTCGTCCGACTGCACCATGCCCGCGTCGCGCAGCAGCTTGTGATAGAAGCGGAAATAAAGCAGGTGCATGATCGCGTGCTCGATGCCGCCCACGTACTGGTCGACCGGCAACCAGTAGTTGGCACGTTCGTCGATCTGCGCATCGGCGCCGGGGCTGGTGTAGCGCGCGTAGTACCAGCTCGACTCCATGAAGGTATCGAAGGTGTCGGTCTCGCGCTCGGCCGCGCCGCCGCATTGCGGGCAGGCGCACTTGCGCCACTCCGGATCGGCCTTGATCGGCGACAGCACCCCGCCGGCTCCACTGAATGCGTCAGCCACGTCCTCGGGCAGCACCACCGGCAACTGGTCCTCCGGCACCGGCACCGCGCCGCAGTCCGCGCAGTAGATCACCGGGATCGGGCAGCCCCAGTAGCGCTGGCGGCTGACACCCCAGTCGCGCAGGCGCCAGTTGACCCGGCGCGAACCGCTGCCGTCCCGCTCGAAACGGGTGGCGAGCGCGGCCAGCGCCTGTTCGAAGTCCATGCCGTCGTACTCGCCGGAATTGACCAGCACGCCCCGCGGGGTCCAGGCGGCCTCTTGCTGGATGCGCCGCTCGAATTCCTCGACCACCCGCACCGGTGCGGAGATATCCTGCGTGTTGCTGTCGCGCCCTCGCAGGGCGGCACGCATCGGATCGCTGCCCACGCCGAGCGAGAGGTCGTGCTGGATCTCGTTCAACGCGTCGATCACCGAACCGTCGACGATCACCATCCTGATCGGCAGGCTGTATTTCCGCGCGAACTCCCAGTCGCGCTGATCGTGCGCCGGCACCGCCATCACCGCGCCGGTGCCGTAGCCCATCAGCACGAAGTTGGCGACCCAGATCGGCACCGGTTCGCCGCTGACCGGGTGGATCGCGCGCAGACCAGTGTCGATGCCGCGCTTTTCCTGGGTTTCCAGTTCGGCCTCGGACACGCCGCCGTGCTTCAGCTCGGCGATGAAGGCCGCCAGCGTTTCGTTGTCGCGGGCCGCCTGCAGCGCCAGCGGATGTTCGGCGGCGATCGACAGGAAGGTCACCCCCATCAGCGTGTCGGGGCGCGTGGTGAACACGCTCAGCGGTTCGCCGCCGCCTTCCAGCGCAAAATGGATCTCCAGCCCTTCGCTGCGGCCGAGCCAGTTGCGCTGCATGGTCTTGACCGCGTCGGGCCAGCCCGGCAGCGTGTCCAGGCCGTCGAGCAGTTCCTGCGCGTAGTCGGTGATCTTCAGGAACCACTGCGGGATCTCGCGCTTCTCCACCAGCGCACCGGAACGCCAGCCACGACCGTCGACCACCTGCTCATTGGCCAGCACGGTCTGGTCGACCGGATCCCAGTTCACCACCGCGTTCTTGCGGTAAGCCATGCCCTTCTTCAGCAGGCGGGTGAACATCAGCTGTTCCCAGCGGTAGTAGTCCGGTTTGCAGGTGGCGAACTCCCGGCTCCAGTCGATCGCGTAACCCAGCGATTTCAGCTGGGTGCGCATGTGGTCGATGTTCGCGTAGGTCCATTTCGCCGGCGCGGTGTGGTTCTTGATCGCGGCGTTTTCGGCCGGCAGGCCGAACGCGTCCCAGCCCATCGGCTGCAGCACGTTCTTGCCCTGCATGCGCTGGTAGCGGCTGATCACGTCGCCGATGGTGTAGTTGCGCACGTGGCCCATGTGCAGCGCCCCGGACGGGTACGGCAGCATCGACAGGCAGAAGAATTTCGGCCGGGTGCTGTCTTCCTTCACCGCATACGCATCCCGCGCGTTCCAGTACTGCTGCGCGGCGGCTTCCACCACCTGCGGGGCATAGCCCTGCCCGGGGCTGCCGCCCTGTTCGGGGCTGTCGCCGTGCTCGGTGGAATTGGGTTGCTGGATGTCCTGCATGATTTTTCGCGCCGTGATGCGGTTGGCGCAAGCCGGTGAGGGCCTGCTGCGGTGAACTGCTCAGACTAGCCCAGCGCAGGCCGGCCGCCAAGCCTGGAAGCCTGCCAGATCCGGGGATGCCGGCTTACGGGAAAGCCGGACATGCGGCTGGTTGTCCGTTGCCCAGCGCACGCGCCACGACGGCGATCTGCGCTGCCAGCTGGCCGATCGCCCGCTGGTGCCCCTGCACCAGCGCGTCGTAACCGGGCCCCACCGTTTCCACGATGCGGCTGGTGCAGGCCAATGCACCGGCGTGAGGGTCATGCAGCACACGTACACTCCAGGCGCCCTCGATCAACGCATAGCTGCCGGGCTGCGAGTCGAACCGGCGCAAATCCAGCTTGACCCGCAGCAGCGGCTTGCCGCTGTCCGGCAGGCCGCTGACGTCCTGGTTGTGCAGCTCTCGTGCGAGATCGGCCGACAGCGCGCTGCGTACTTCGTCATTGAGCGGTGCGATCCAGCGTTCGCCATCGAGCAGCACGACACCCTGACCGCCCGAGCGCACCACCAACTGCGGCTGGTCGACCTGCGCCGGCACGCCGACGGGCAGCAATTCAAACGGCAGCGAGGACTCGTCGCTGGCTGCCGACGTATCCGGCGCACCCGCCGTCTCGGTGGCGGGTGCCACCAGGGTGTAGTAATGCAATGGTGCCGAGGCGCAGGCAGCCAGGGCCAGGGCAAGCCCCAGTCCGGACAGGCGCGTTCCGGTACGAATCATGGCTGGCTCCCTGACTTCGGTTTGCTGGCTGGCACTGCCGGCGGCGCGGGGTCGGGACGCCGGCCGCGAATGAGAGCCTCCGGATGGCCGTCCAGATAATCGGTGAGCACCCGCAACGAACGCGCCATGCGTTGCAGTTCCTGCAATGTGCTGTCCAGGTTCTGCTGCAGCGGCGAATCCGCGGACAGCGCATGGTCGGCGGTACCCATGGTCTTCTGCACGCCCTGCAAGGTGTGGTTGAACTGCGGCAGCGTCTCGCCGTTGACCCGCTCGAGCGTGGCATTGAGTCCGGCCAGCGACTGATCCAGATGCTGGCCAATGCTGTCGAAGGGGACTTTGTCGAGCTTGTTGACGATCCCGGCCAGTTGCTCTTGCAGTTTGTCGAGGCTGCCGGGCACGGTGGGGATCATCAGCGGCTTGGCGGCAGGGTCGAACGCCACCGTTGGGGCGTGCGGCATGAACTCCAGCGCCAGATACAACTGGCCGGTGAGCAGGTTGCCGGTGCGCACCTGCGCACGCAGGCCGTGCGTGACCAGCCGCCCCAGCAGCACGGACTGGTCGGAATTTTCGCCGTGCGCCCTGGCTTGCGCCTCCAGTTTGGCATAGGCGCTGCCCAGGCGCTGCGGGTAGATGACGGCACCAACCAGGGTCGGAAACTGCCGGGTTTTCGTGTCGTAATCGAGATTGACCGACACCACCTTGCCAAGGTTGATGCCGAGGAACTCCACCGGCGAACTGACCGCCAGTCCGCGCACCGACTGCTCGAAGCGCATGCGGATGTACTGCGGCGGGCCGTTTGGCGGTGCCATGGCGGTGGTCCGGTCGCCGAACAGCTTGTAGCTGCTGTCTTCCCGCGCCGGGGTACTGTCATGCGGACCCGGCGGATCCTGGAACGCCACGCCGCCGGCCAGGATGGTGGCCAGCGATTGCGTATTGACCTTCAGGCCATCGACGCCGAGCGACACGTCCACGCCGCTGGCATTCCAGAAGCGGCTGGAGCGGGTGACGAACTGGTCGTTCGGGCCATCCACGAAAATCTGCAGCGAGACGCCCTTGCCGTCCCGGTCCAGGTGATAGGACACCACACGGCCGACCTGGATGTGCCGGTAGTAGACCGGCGAGCCGATGTCCAGCGAACCGAGGTCGTCGCTGTGCAGCACGAAACTGCGACCGGCGGCGCCATGGGTCAGCGCCGGCGGCTGCTCCAGTCCGTCGAAGTCGTAACGCGGCGCCTTCGAGTTGCCCACGTCGGCGCCAATGTAGGCGCCGGAGAACAGCGTGCCTACGCCGGAGATCCCGCCCAGGCCAATCCGCGGGCGCACCACCCAGAAGCGGGTGTCGGCCGTGGCAAAACCTTCCGCGCTCTTTTCCAACGCCACGTTCACGGTGACGTGGCTGCGATCGTTGCTGAGCCGGATCTTGCCGACCTTGCCGATCACCACGTTCTTGTACTTCACCGGCGTCTTGCCCGCATCCAGCCCTTCGGCAGACTGGAAGCTGATGGTGATCTTCGGGCCGGCCTGCAGCCAGCTGTTGATGGCCAGCGACAGCCCGACCGCGGCGGCAATCACCGGCACCAGCCAGATCAGCGACGCGCCGAAACGCCGCCGCCGCACCGTCGGCTGCGGCAGGTCCCCCGCGGCTGGCGCTGTTTCGTCACTCATCATCGCACCCGCAATCCCAGATCAGCCGCGGATCAAAGCTCATGGAAGCCAGCATGGTCAACACCACGGTCAACCCGAAGAACACCACGCCCGGCAGCGGCTCGACACTGCTGAACACGCTGAAGCGAACCAGTGCGGTAAGCAGGGCGACCACAAACACGTCCAGCATGGACCAGTAACCGACGAATTCAACCAGCCGATAAAGCCTGGCGCGCTGATGCTGCGCCCAGTTGCTGCTGCATTTGCCGCAGACCAGCAGCAGGCTGAGCACCAGGAATTTCAGCATCGGCACCATGATGCTGGCGGTGAACACGATGATCGCCAGGTCCGGCGCACCCTTCACCCACAACTCCACGACGCCGCTGATGATGGTGTTGTCGTCCACCTCGCCGATGCTCGCCGTGCGCATGATCGGCAGCAGGTTGGCCGGGATGTACAGGATGAACGCGGCGAGCAGCAGCGCCGCCGTGCGGCTGTAACTGGCCGGCTTGCGCCGATGCAGCCGCGCACCGCAACGCGGACAGGAGGCACCGGCCACCTGATTGTCGCGGCAGACCAGGGCGCACACGTGACAGCGGATCAGCCCCAGTTCGGCGGCCCGCGGCAGCTTGCTCATGGCTTGCGCTCCGCGGTGACGTCCCACAGCTGGCGAAAGTCGACCCCGGCGAACACGGTAATCAGCACGGTCAGCACCGCGTAGGCGAAAACGCCCGGATCCGCGGTCACCTCGAAGTAGGCGCGTGCCTTGACGATGGCCACCAGCACGCCGAGCATGAACACCTCGCTCATGGTCCATGGCCGCAGGTAGTGCAGCACGATCATCACGCCGCGAAAGCCCGGCCCGCGCTCCCCGCGGCGGGCAAACCAGAACACCCAGCCGAACAACAGCATTTTCATCAACGGAAAGAAGAACAGCGTTGCCGCGACCAGCACTGACACGATTTGTGCGTGTTGTTGCCACATGGCAATGATGGTGCCCCACAGCGTGGCACTGCTCTGCTGGCCATTCAGCCCCAGCGTGACGATCGGCCAGATGTTGGCCTGGATGAATACCACCATTGCCGTCGCCGTGAGCGCCAGCAACCCGTTGGCACTGAGCCGATGATGCCGTTCGAGCACGAAATGGCAGCGCGCGCAGCACGCTACCTGGCCGCGCGCCAGCGGAATGCGGCGGTAGACCGTGTCGCAATGCTCGCAAACCAGCAGGGGTGCGGGTGACATCGTGTCCATGGGCTCGACAGCATGCTCCGATATGGCCGTGTGGCGATTCTCGCAAATCTGCCGCAGTCATGCTGAACCGCGTGCCAGACGACGCGGACTTGATATGCTCGACTGTGCCCCCGATCTGATCCGCACGCCCCATGAAGCCGGAGTTTTCCGTGACTGCCACCACCCACGCGTTCGATGTGGACAAACAGAATTTCGAGGCCGACGTGCTGCAGGCCTCCCTGGACACGCCGATCCTGGTCGATTTCTGGGCCACCTGGTGCGAGCCTTGCAAGACCCTCGGACCCATGCTGGAAAAGCTTGCCGCCGAATACAACGGCGCATTCCGGTTGGGCAAGGTCGACGTCGACGCCCAGCAGGAGCTGGCCGGCATGTTCGGTATCCGCAGCATACCCACGGTCATGCTGGTAAAGGACGGCCAGCCGCTCGACGGTTTCACCGGTGCACTGCCGGAAGGTCAGCTACGCGAATTCCTGTCGCGCCATGTGCAGCCGCTGGAAGCGCCGCCGGTCGATGCCGCGATCGACGACGCCGTCCTGGAAACGCCCGAGCAGTCGATCAACCGCGTGCAACAGGCGATCGCCGCCGAGCCGGACCGGTCCGATCTGAAACTCGATCTGGCCATGGCGCTGATGCGTGCAGGCCAGGCCAGTGCCGCCGCCGCGGAACTGGCAGCGTTGCCGGCCAACCTCGCCACCGATGCGCGCGCAGTGCGTCTGCACCATCAACTCGACCTGGCGCGCGCACTGGAAGGTGCGCCGCCGCGGGACGAACTGCAGCAGCGCATACTCGCCGACGGCAACGACTGGGCTGCGCGCGACCTGCTGGGCGTGCGGTTGCTGCTCGAAGGCGATGCCGCCGCGGGACTCGATCAGTTCCTGACCATCATGCAGCACGCCCGCGACTGGAACGACGGTCAGGCGAAGAAGCGCCTGCTCGCTGCCTTCGCCACGCTCGACGATGCCGACCTGGTCGGGCGTTACCGCCGCAGGATGGCCTCACTGCTGTTCTGATCCCCGACCAGCCTCCCCCGCGTAGGAGCGCACCCTGTGCGCGAAAGCTTTTCGTCAACGCCCGACAAAGGCATCGCGCACAGGGTGCGCTACCAGCAACACCTGCCAGGAATTCCATGCGCGCATCCACCTTCCGCCGCCTGATCAACCTGTGGCCGCCGTTCCTGTTCAACAGCATCCGCGTGCAACAGGTATCCGCGGACTGGACCGAGGTGCGCGTGGTGCTGCGGCTGCGCCCGTGGAACCGCAACTACGTCGGTACCCAGTTCGGCGGCAACCTGTTCGCGATGACCGACCCGTTCTGGATGCTGCTGCTGATGCGCCAGCTCGGCCACGATCACTTCGTGTGGGACAAGGCCGGCACAATAGACTTCATCGCTCCCGGTCGCGAGGACGTCTTTGCCCACTTCAAGCTGGAGTCTGCCGTGGTCGACGAAATGCGCGCCGCCGCCGCTGCCGGCCAGAAGGTGCTGCGCTGGTTCGAGACCGAGGTGAAGACCGCTTCCGGCGAAGTGATCGCGATCGTGCGCAAGCAGATCTACGTGCGGCTGAAGCCCAAGGCACGCTGAGCGCGATCCTTCGCTGGTTCACTCCTGCTCGAAGCGGGCGATCTCGTCGAGCATGGCTTCGGCTTTCTGCACGCTGCGGCCGGCTGCCCTGTTTTCGATCGCCCGGGCATGTCCCAGGCGTCGCGCCAACCACGCGGTCAGCATCACCACGGCGAGTCCGATAAAACCGCTCGACAGCGACCAGAGCAGAAACGTCGTCCTGTACGTCCACAGATCGAACCCGTATTCGGCCAGGTTCATCCACAGCACGGGGATCCAGATGAAACAGGCAATGATCGCGTTTGCCGGCGCCTCGACGCTCGTGCGCCATCCACGCAGATCGGCTAACCGGCGCTGGATCTCGAGCACCGGCGCCGCATAGTCGATCTGCCGGATCAGATACAGGTTGCGCGCGGCGGAAATGATGAACAGCAAGCCGCAGACATGCACCAGCAAGCCGCAGATCAGTAGATGCCGGACATGCAGATGGCCGACCCAGAACGATCCGCCCCAGAAGGCGAACACCATGCCCAGGGCACCCTGAATCGCCTGGCCCCACACCAGCGGACGCAGCCCGCGACGGGCCTTGTCCAGCTTGCCGTCCCTGAAAATGCCGAACTGCAAGGCATCCTGTCGCTCGAACCGGCGGTCGAGCTCCTGCCAGGCCTGCTTGAAGTCATCCAGTTCCACCTCATGCCCTCGCTGCAATGGTTTTTGTCGCGGTCATCTGCCCGCGCAGTCTCTGCTTGATGCGACCGAGCTTGGTCGCCACGTTGGTCTCGCTGATGCCGAGGATTTCGGCGATCTCCGCGTAGCTTTTGTCTTCCAGGTAGAGCAGGATCAGCGCGCGGTTGAGCGCGTCGAGTTCGCCGATAAGGGCATGCAGCGTGGCAAGCCTTTCATCCTGCTCGGCGATCGGCTCGCCGCCACCGAGGGCTTCCAGGTGATGTTCGTCCAGCGGCTCCGTGCGATGCGCCAGCGAACCCTTTTCGCGGCGCCGCCGGGAGATCGCCACGTTCAGCGCGATGCGGTACATCCAGGTGGAAAACTTCGCGCGTCGCGCGTCGTAGCTGCCAAACGAGCGCCACAGCTGTACGCTGATTTCCTGTGCCAGGTCGTTGCGATCCTCCACCTCGCAGGTATACACCGAGGCCACCTTGAAGATGATCTTGCGGTGCTCGCGCAGCAGCATCTCGAACCGTTGCTGGTGTCGTCTGTCGGTCATGCTGTCGAAATCCCCGCTGTCCAACCCATGATTCGCACGGCCACAAAAAAAATCACAGTCGTGACGTTCCGCCCGGCACCGCCACGCCAGCATGCCTACAATGTGTGACTTCCTCCCTCGCGACCGACCTCATGCGACCGCTGCGCCTCAAACGCTATCTGCTGACCGGCCTGCTCACCTTCATCCCGTTGTGGGTGACCTGGCTGGTATTCAAGTTCGTGCTGGGCATGCTGGCCGGCATCGGTGCGCCCCTAGTGAACGCCTTGCTGGGTGCGCTGGCGCTGCTCGCGCCGAAGGCGGCGACGATACTCAACAGCGAGTGGATCGACTTCATGGTTGCCCTGCTGATCACGCTCGGCGCGCTCTACCTGCTCGGCGCGCTGGCCAACCGGGTGATCGGCCAGCGTTTCATCAACGGCTTCGACGCATTGCTGGCGCGCATCCCGGTGGTGCAGACGATCTATGGCGGCACCAAGAAGCTGATGACGGTACTGCAGAACAAGCCGTCCGGCGTGCAGCGGGTGGTACTGGTGGAGTTTCCCCGCCGCGGCATGCGGGTGGTCGGCTTCGTCACCCGGGTGATGATCGAGGACGGCACCGGCCGCGAGATGGCGGCGGTGTTCATCCCGACCACGCCGAACCCGACCGGCGGCTATCTCGAAGTGGTGCCACTGGACGAATTGACGCCGACCGACTGGACGATGGACCAGGCGATGGCCTTCATCATCTCCGGCGGCGCGGTGGCACCGGATACACTGCCCGCCTCACCGCGCCTGCCGTCCCGGGATTCGTAGATACCCGGCCGACCAAAGTCCGACAGGCTGGTAGCAGCCTGTCGGGCTTTGGTGGTCGAGGCGAGAATTCGGCTGTGCGAGGACAGACTACGACGCTTCGCCGGCCCATGGTGGTTCCATGGGCCAAGAAGCGGCGGATATATGGACAGCACAGACGGATTCACAGCCCGGCCAACCAAAGTCCGACAGGCTGCTAGCATCTGCATCCATGAAGAACCCCATACCCAACCGCCTTGCCGCCCTGCGCACGGCCATGCAGCAGCATGGCGTCGCCGCCGTACTCGTCCCCAGCACCGATCCGCACCTGTCCGAATACCTGCCGGATCACTGGCAGGCACGAATCTGGCTATCGGGCTTCACCGGTTCGGCCGGCACCCTGGTCGTGACCCGCGAACATGCCGGCCTGTGGACCGATTCACGCTATTTTTCCCAGGCCGAACAGCAACTGGCCGGCAGCGGCATCCATCTGATGAAGCAGCGCGTGGCACATGCCGCCGAACATCTGGAATGGCTGCAGCAGCACCTGCACGGAGGCGATGTACTGGCCGTGGCGGGCGACAGCCTGGCCTTGGCCACCCAGCGGCAGATCGAGCGCCGGTTGCGCGAGCACGGCGCCAGCTTGCGCATCGACCTGGATCTGCCGGACCTGATCTGGTCCGATCGTCCCGCCCTGCCGCAGGCACCGGTGGTCGAACATGAGCTCGCCTATGCGTGCATTGCGCGCAGCGACAAGCTGATTCGCCTGCGCAACGCCATGCGCAAGCTGGGCGCCACCCATCATCTGCTTTCCAGCCTCGACGACATCGCCTGGCTGACCAACCTGCGCGGCAGCGATGTCGAATGCAATCCGGTATTTCTGGCGCATATGCTGGTGGAAGCCACCGGCCGCGCCACCGTGTTCGTCCAGCGTACCAAGCTCGGTGATGCACTGGTCGCTGCGCTGACCGCCGACGGTATCGAGATCGCCGATTACGCCGCGATCACCTCGGCCCTGAACGACCTGGGCGCCGCCGACAGCCTGCTGCTGGACAGCAACCGGGTAGTCAGCGCGATTGCCAGCGCCATCGCGCCGGCCGTCAGGCGTATCGAGGCAGCCAACCCCAGCACCGCGTTCAAGGCACGCAAGAGCGCAGCCGAGCTCGATCACATACGCGACGTGATGCGTCGCGACGGCGCCGCCCTGGTCTGTGCCTTCCGCCGGCTGGAGCAGCGGCTGGCTGCCGGCATGAACGTGACCGAGCTGGACGTCGACACGCTGCTGCTGGAAGAGCGTTCGGCCCAGCCCGGCTATGTCGGCAAGAGCTTTGCGACGATCGCCGGCTACATGGCCAACGGCGCGTTGCCGCATTACCAGGCGACGGCAGAGCACCACAGCACCTTGCAGGCCAAGGGCCTGCTGCTGGTCGATTCGGGAGGCCAGTACCATGGCGGCACCACCGACATCACCCGCGTGCTGGCGCTCGGCCCCACCACCGCCGAGCAACGGCGCGACGCCACCCTGGTGATGAAGGGCCTGATCGCGTTGAGTCGCGCGCGTTTTCCCATTGGCGCCAGCGGCCCGCAACTGGATGCACTGGCGCGGGCACCGTTATGGGCCTCGGGCATGGATTACGGCCACGGCACCGGCCATGGCGTGGGCTACTTCCTCAATGTGCACGAAGGACCGCACGGTATCCGCCCGCCGTCCAGCGGTGGCGCGCTAGTGCCGCTGGAGCCGGGCATGATCAGCTCGATCGAACCGGGTCTGTACAAGCCCGGTCGGCACGGTATCCGTCACGAGAATCTGGCCGTGGTGGTGGAAGCCGAGCAGACCGAGTTCGGCGAGTTCCTCGGATTCGAGACGCTCACGCTGTGCCCGTTCGACCGGCGCTCACTGGAAATCAACCTGCTCAATCCGGAAGAACGCGCCTGGCTGGACGATTACCACGCCGGCGTACGCGCCGCGCTCAGCCCTCTGCTCGACAGTGCCGATCTGGAGTGGCTCAACCGCCACTGCGCAGCGTTGTAGAGCACCTCGAACAACCCCGGTTTGTGTAGGAGCGCGCTTGCGCGCGATGCTCTTGCTCCACCCCCGGCAAAGAGCATCGCGCGCAAGCGCGCTCCTAACAATTGCCAGGGATCCGGTTATGCGAGATTTCCTCAGCTGCGGCTGGGCGGCACCAGCCTGAGTTTGCTCGGCACATGCGGATGGACGGGGCATAGCAGAAGCTTGATCTCGGCAGCCTCGATCGGATAGGCATACAGATAGCCCTGCCCTTCGATGCAACCCTCGCGCAGCAGAAAATCATGCTGCCCCTCGGTTTCGATACCTTCGGCGATCGTGCTCAAGCCAAGGCTCTTCGCCATCGCCAGCATCGCCTTGGCAATCGCCACATCGTTGGCGCTGGCCGGCAACCCCGTCACGAAAGAGCGGTCGATCTTCAGATACGACACGGCCGGCAGCTTGAGATAGGCCATGGAGGAATAGCCCGTGCCGAAGTCGTCGATGGCCACCTCGATGCCCAGTGCATGCAGGGCGCGCATGGTGCGTTCGGTCTCGTCGCCGAGCTTCAACATGGCGCCCTCGGTGATCTCCAGCATCAATCGACTCCCGGACAACTGCCTTGACTGCAGCACGCGCTCCAGCCCCTCGACAAAGGCTGGATGGCCGAACCAGCGGGCCGACACATTGACCGCCACGCGAATAGGCGGCACCCCCGCCTTGTCCCATGCCTCGATCTGCGCGCACGCCGTTTTCAGTACCCACTCGTCGATGCGGCGAATCAAGCCGAGGCTTTCCGCCACCGGGATGAACTCCACCGGCATCACCTCACCGCGTTCCGGGTGTCGCCAGCGCAACAGTGCCTCGACCGCCACGATGCGACCGGTGCGCAGCTCGACGCTGGGTTGATAGACCAGACGCAGTTGGTCATTGGCCAGTGCATGGCGCAACTCGGTTGCCAGCAACAGACGCCGACTGGTGTTGGCGTGCATCAGCGGCGTGTAGAAACGGAACGTATTGCGCTCTTCGGTTTTTGCCACGTACATGGCGGCATCGGCATTGGCAATCAGGGTGACCGCCGTGTCGCCATCCAGCGGATAGCCCGCGATGCCAATGCTGGCACTCATCACGATTTCGTACTCGTCCACCACGAAAGGCTCGGACAAGGCGGCAAGCAAACGTCGGGCGACGGCGATGGCATCCTCGCGCAGGTTCATGCGGCCGATCAATACGGTGAATTCGTCGCCGCCGATGCGTCCGGCCACATCGGTGTCGGACAACTGCCGCTGGATGCGCTCGCCCACCCTGACCAGCACACGGTCGCCGATCGCATGGCTGTAGCTGTCGTTGACGAGCTTGAATGCGTCCATATCGATGAACAGCACCGCCGCCGCCAGGCGATCGCGGCCTACGCCGATGATTGCCTCGTCGCACTGCCGCTCGAACTCTGCCCGGTTGACCAGACCGGTCAGCGGATCGTGCCGTGCCAGGTACTCCAGTCGGCGCTGATTGACCTTGGTGGCGAAGATGTTGGTGAATACCGCGACGTAGTAGAGCACCTGATTTTCCGCGTCGCGGATGGCGCTGATACTCAGATGTTCCGGATAGCTGGTGCCATCGCGACGTGTACTGAGCACTTCACCGAGCCAGTTGCGGCCGGCGGCGATGTCATCCCAGATCGCCTGCGGCATCGGCGAACCATCGGGCAGGCTGCGGGTGTCGTCGAGGCGCCTGTCACGCAGATCCCGTGCGCTGAACCCCGTGATTTCGGCATGCGCGGCATTGGTCGAAACCACCAGGCGATCGGCATCGGCGATGATCACGCCTTCGGCAATGCTGGACAGCGCCTCAGCGGCAATCCGGCGCTCCTGCTCCATCTCCACCCGTTCGGTGATGTCGCGGATGATCGCCTGACGCACCGGCTTGTTGGCCCAGGTGGCCAGGCTGCTCTGCGTTTCCACCGGCCGGATGCCGCCTGCGGCGTCGAGCAGGGTGTTGGTGTCCGGGCGATCGGTCAGATGCGAAACGGTGCGCATGAACAGTTGGTCGAACCGATCGCCGATCAAGTCCCCTGCGTTGCGCCCGGTCCACGCCGATGCCATGCGGTTGACATCGAGTATCCGCCCACTTGCCTCATCGACCATCACGATCGCATCGGCCGCGCTGTCGAACAGCAGGCGGTAGCGCTCCTCCGTGCCGCGAACGCTTGCAAAAATTCGCCTTGCCATACGCAGCCAGAGCAGGACGGCAATGCCGGCAGCAGCAAGGACTGCGTAAAAAAGCATATGGCCGAGCCATACAGCGCCATGAGCTATTTCCAGCGAAAAAAGATCGGTTTGTGGTTGTATTGCACGATTGAGCTTGTCAATGCGCTCACGCTGCGCTATGACGCTTTCTTGTGTCACTGAACCAGCCGCGTATGCACGCTGCAATTCATTGGCTATTTCATGCAACTCATCGATCGGCTTGTCAGTGGAGCGCCACGCTTGTAATGCTTTATTCATGTGAGGCGACCGGGAAAAATATCGCAGCATGAAAACCATGCCCGCTTTGGCTGTGGGCATGACGTTTCCGCGAACAAAGGCCTTATTCACCTCATCCTTGTCAAAGTGACCACGTGCAATTGCATCCCTGGCTAAACGATCGGAGTCCAACAGTGAGTAATTGCTGGTGAAGCTGGCGAAACATGCCGGATTGCCGGCAATCGCGTAGTTATCGAGATCGATTACTGCCTGCTTCTGGGCCTTTGACCAGATACTCTCGCTGTTGAGAAAGCCAGCGAGAGTTACCTGAACCTGCAGCGCTCCCCAGGTAAGCAGGAGAACAAGACCGATGATTGCAACAAGCGCGTAAGCGAGCGGCATCAATCGATACTGCAGGGAGCTTTGCAAAGTGGTGTGTGTGCTACGCATCGCTCCATTTGACTCGATATTTTTGAACGGCCACAGTCCCGGTGTCATTGCCTAGCACATCCACGCACTCTGCTCGACTAGAACCGGTCAGTCACGCAGCGGCTTCGCACAGCTCTGTCTGATCCTGACGCGACTGCATGCACCGATCACCCAGCAGGCACATGCTTACATAGCTTCTCTTCACACATTCTGTCAGGTGGGCGACATCTTGTGATGCAGGTTTAGTGCCCAGTAGAGTACATATAATTTCCAGTGCTTCCCATGGGTGCGTGTCATCATAGTCGGCATGAAGGTGGAGCCAGCGCAGACTTGGAGCCCTCACGGATTTTTCGAAGCTTTCCCTGTACTTTGTACTCTCATAGACGAACTGCGACCACTCACCTGTGACGCCTTCGATGGCATAGTTGGTGGCAACCATGCCAGCCGCCAAGGTGCCACGCGTGCTCACCTCCTCGCACCATGCGGCAAGGCCACCTGTGCCGTGCGGGGCAACGCCATGCAGAACCGTGTCGCGCGGGATGCCGGCGCCCTCCGCCCAGTTGATCCAGTATTCGGCATGATTCTGTTCGACACGGATATTTCGCACAAGCCAACGGCGCGCCATGTCATCGCCTGCACTGCGACCGTACTGCGTCTTGAGCAAATTGAGTGCCATATAGCCGGGAAAGCGCTCGATGAAAGGCCAGATTCCCACCATGAAATTCGTTGTGGCAATTTTTCCAAGAGTACATTCGCGCATCATTGCCCACAATTCATGATCCAGCACGACCTGCTTGGTACTCTCACAATCAGCCACCATGTCCTGCGCCCATTGCGGGTAGCTGGTCAGTTCTTTCAGCGGACCGGTACGTTCGAAACTTGCGTTCATGGCATTACTCCAGTTGTTGGTGTCAAAAATTCGCCGGCTACATAGCGCCGCGACAGATCCGTCGTCAAAATAACGACGGAGCACCATATTGCTCATACATGGAAGCCGATGCGAGCCGCATGCGATGCACGGAGCGCGGCATCCGCAACATATTTCGACCCAGGTATCCCCTCATCGCCGCCCGGAAGCACGCACGTCCGCGTCCTGGCGTCATCGAGCCGATGTCCTTATCAGGCGTGCCCGCATGCCGCCTGGCAAGGGCCGCGCCGGGCACAGCCGACCGCCGGTGGGCAGCCTCGCTGCAGGCGGCCCGATCCCTGAAAATGGTTTTTCTTGGCGCCCGAACCCGAAATCCATCGCCGCCGCACAATGCGGCGAAGTAGCCCCTCTCCGGCGAAACTGTGCAGCGCCATCCATCGAATGCCGCGCCGCATGTAACCGAAGCCACCTCTTCGGCGAAGAACAAGTGTGTTCAAGCCATGTCGGGCGTACCGATGCCGGCACGGCCGCAGACACAAAAGACCGTTACGGGGCAGTACCGGCCATCTCATTCCGCGGCAGTCGCATCCAGTCCTGCCGCACGAACGTAACTTGGTGGAAAGCCATTGGCTCTCCCGTGAACCGCCAGCGAGGCATGCCATGATCCGTCGAACTGCCATCCTTCTCGTTTCCGTTGCCGCTGTACTGATGCTGGCTGTGAGCGCCTGCCAGGGAGCATCCGCTGCCGGCGATGCGGTGAGGCTGCCCGCCCCGCGCGTGGACATGCCCGGAACCGCGGCACACACCGAGCAGACGGCCGTGCTGGCGGGCGGCTGCTTCTGGGGCGTCGAATCCGTGTTCGAACACGTCAAGGGCGTGCGCAAGGTAGTGGCTGGCTACGCCGGTGGCAGCGCCAGTACCGCGCATTACGACCAGGTCAGCGATGGCGACACCGGTCATGCCGAATCGGTCAGGGTGCAGTTCGATCCCGCGCAGATCAGTTACGGCCGGCTGCTGCAGATTTTCTTTTCGGTCGCGCTCGATCCGACCCAACTCAACCGGCAAGGTCCGGACAGCGGCACGCAATACCGTTCGGTGGTGTTCTACGGCAACGACGAACAGAAGAAGGTTGCCGCCGCCTACATCGCGCAACTGACGGCGGCCAGATCCTTCGCGGCACCGATCGTGACCCAGGTGGTGCCGCTGCAGGCGTTCTATCCGGCCGAGGCCTACCACCAGGATTATGCCCGGCGGCACCCGGACAATCCCTATATCGTCTACAACGACGCGCCCAAGGTGGCGCACCTCAAGCAGCTGTTTCCGGAGCTGTATCAGCCGGAGCTGCAAGTAGTGGATGTCCAACTGCATTGAGCCATGCCGGGCGGGCCGGACTTGCACGAGGCGACACGGCCCCCATCTCGGGACTTCCGCGCAGGTTGCGCGCCTGCCCTGACACCGTCCTGTCGTGCCGCCTCACTCATCGCCAACACCGACCGAGCCCACCGATCTCACGCGCAGTTTTCTCGGCGTGTTCCGCTTCAGCGGGCGCGCGCTGGAACTGGTGTGGAGCACCAGCCGGCCCTTGACCGTGGCACTGGCGCTGCTGACGATCACCGCCGGCCTGCTGCCGGCGGGTGTCGCCTGGGCCGGCGCACAGATTGTCGATGCCGTGGTGGGTGCGAGCCGGCTGTGGGCGGCGCATGGGCAGGCAACGCTGCGACCGGTATTCGCCTGGGTGGCGCTGGAAGGCGTACTGGTGGCCGCACTGGCCGGTGCGCAACGCGGCCTGTCGCTGTGCCAGTCGCTGCTGCGTGCGCAACTGGGGCAGCGGGTCAACGTGATGATCCTGGAGAAGGCGCTGACCCTGGAGCTGGCACACTTCGAGGATTCGGAGTTCTACGACAAGCTGACCCGCGCCCGGCGCGAGGCGTCGAGCCGGCCGCTGTCGCTGGTCACGCGCACCTTCGGCCTGGGCCAGAACGCGATCTCGCTGGTCAGCTACGGCACCTTGCTGTTCCGCTTCTCGCCATGGGCGGTGCTGGTGCTGCTGCTGGCCGGGCTGCCCTCGTTCCTCGCCGAAACCAAATTCTCCGGCGATGCGTTCCGGCTGTTCCGCTGGCGCTCGCCGGAAACGCGCATGCAGCTGTACCTGGAAACCGTGTTGGCGCGCGAGGACCACGCCAAGGAAGTGAAGCTGTACGGTCTGGGGCCGCTGCTGCTGCAGCGCTATCGCGACATCTTCCATCTGCTGTACGGCGCCGACCGCAACCTGACCATCCGCCGCGACAGCTGGGGTTTCGGACTGGGCCTGCTCGGCACGCTCACGCTCTATGCAGCATATGGCTGGATCGCCATGACCACGGTGGTCGGCCGCATCACGCTGGGCCAGATGACGATGTACCTGATGTTGTTCCGGCAAGGCCAGTCGGCGGTGTCGGCAATGCTTTCGGCGATCGGCGGCATGTACGAGGACAACCTCTACCTGTCGACCCTGTACGAGTACCTGGAAACGTCGGTGCCGAACGCGCCGGGGGTGGCCCAGCGAGGCGCGAGGCCCGATGACGGCATCCGTTTCGAGCAGGTCAGCTTCACCTATCCGGGCGCCAGCGAACCGGCGCTGCAGGACATCAACCTGCACATCCGCCCCGGCGAATCGCTGGCGCTGGTCGGCCAGAACGGTTCGGGCAAGACCACCCTGATCAAGCTGCTGACGCGCCTGTATTCACCCGACCGCGGCCGCATCCTGCTCGATGGCACCGACCTGCGCGACTGGGACGAAAACACCTTGCGCCAGCGCATCGGGGTGATCTTCCAGGACTTCGCGCGCTACCAGATGCGCGTGGGCGAAAACGTGGGTGCCGGCGACGTCACCCATTTCGAGGACGCCGTGCGCTGGCGCGAGGCCAGCGACAAGGGCATGGCCAGCGAGTTCATCGACAGCCTGCCGGCCGGCTTCAACACCCAGCTCGGCAAGTGGTTCCGCGAAGGACGCGAGCTGTCCGGCGGGCAGTGGCAGAAGATCGCGCTGGCACGGGCCTTCATGCGTTCGCGTGCGGACATCCTGGTGCTGGACGAGCCCACCGCCGCGATGGATGCCGAGGCCGAGGCGACCATCTACCAGCATTTCCGCGACCTGGCCGGCAACCGCATCGCGATCCTGATCTCGCACCGCTTCTCCACCGTGCGCATGGCCGACCAGATCATCGTGATCCAGGACGGCCGCATCATCGAACACGGCAGCCACGAACAGCTGATGGCGCTGGACGGCCACTACGCACACCTGTTCTCGCTGCAGGCGCAAGGTTACCGCTAGTCCGAACAGGCTTGTGGTCAATCCTCGAAGCAGGGACCCAACTCCCGCACCTCGATCGTCGCCCACTGCGCAGCCGGACATTCGGCGGCGATGGCGATCGCTTCGTCCTTGCCGGCGCAATCGAGCAGGAAGAACCCGCCGATCATTTCCTTGGCCTCGGCAAATGGGCCATCCTTGAGCAGGCACTTGCCGTCCTGCTTGCGCAGGCGCACCGCATGAACGTCGGAGCGCAGCGACTGACTGGCTGTCAGCAGGCCGCGTTCCTTCAGACCCGCACCGAACGCCACCATCTGAGCATAGACCTCGCGCCCCTGTTCTTCAGTTCGGGCTTCACGTTGGCCACGGGGTTCGACAATCAGCAGGAGATACGCCATCGCACTTTCCTTGGGTCGGGAACCGGATTTTGCCGACAGCGTCGATGCGACGCCCGCGGCGAGATTGGCTTGCTCACGATCGATCTGGCGCTCGTTCGCAGTCTGTCGCTCGCTGCCGAAGGAGAGCGCATTCGCGGACGTTGTTCGTCAGCGCGGCGGCCTGGAGGAAGGCATCACGGGCCTCGTCCAGGCGACCGAGCTTGCGCAGAAAATCGCCACGAACGCTGGGCAGCAGGTGGTATTCCTTCAGCGTCGCATCCGTGGCCAGCGCATCGACCAGATCCAGCCCGGCCTGCACTCCAAACGCCATCGATACCGCCACCGCGCGGTTCAATTCGATCACCGGCGACGGCGTCAATTGCGCCAGCGCATCGTACAGCTGCACGATGCGTTTCCAGTCGGTGGCCTGCGCGGTCAGCGCGCGCGCATGACAGGCCGCAATCATCGCCTGCAAGGTATAGGGGCCAACAGGACCGAGCTTCATCGCACGCTCCAATGCATCGAGGCCACGACGAATCAACAACCGATCCCATTGCGCCCGGTTCTGCTGCAACAGGAGTACCGGGCGACCCTCGCCATCGACCCGCGCCCGTGAGCGCGATGCATGGATTTCCATCAAGGCCACCAGACCATGCACCTCGGCCTCGCCCGGCATCAGTCCAGCCAGCACCCGGCCCAGACGCAAGGCCTCTTCACACAGGCTCGGGCGCATCCAGTCGTCGCCGGCAGTGGCGGTGTAGCCCTCATTGAAAATCAGATAGATGACTTCCAGTATCGAGGCCAAACGCTCGCGCAACTCGGCTGCGCAGGGCACCTCGAACGCGATCTGCTTTCGGGCCAGGGTGCGTTTTGAGCGCACGATGCGCTGCGCAATGGTCGACTCCGGCTGCAAGTAGGCGCGGGCGATCTCGGCTGTGCTCAATCCGCCCAGCAAACGCAAGGTCAGCGCTACCCGCGCCTCGGTCGAAAGCACCGGATGACAGGCCACGAACATCAGCCGCAGCAGGTCGTCGCCGATCTCGTCATCCATCGCGCTCTCGATATCGGCCCAGCGCTGCTCCTGTTCGGATGCCAGCTCGTGACCCAGCTGCGCATGCTTGCGCTCGAGCAGCTTCTGCCGGCGCAGATGGTCGATCCCGCGACGTTTTGCCGTGGTCATCAACCAGGCGCCCGGATTGTCCGGCATGCCTTCTGCCGGCCAGCGCTCCAGCGCGGTGAGCAAGGTATCCTGCGCCAGATCCTCGGCCAGCCCGACATCCCGCAGCATGCGGGAAAGCACCGCCGTCACCCGCGGTGATTCGATGCGCCAGAGCGCATCGATGCTGCGCTGCAGATCGGTCGCCATCACGCCCGATCTGACCACTAGCTGGTGACCAATGCAAGCGGTGCACGGGTTCACTACTCCTCGCGCAACCGTGATACCTGCTCGCGCAGCTCGGGCGCCAGCGCTTCGCCGAAATCCCCGGCCTCGAACACCTGGCGAATCTCGATCCCGGATTCGCCATTGAACGGATGGGGGCAGCGCTTGACCCATTCGATCGCCTCGTCCAGCGAGCGCACCTGCCACAGCCGGAGGCCGGCAATCAGCTCCCTGGCCTCGGCAAACGGACCGTCAATGACGGCCCGTTTGCCGCCTGAAAACCTCACCCGCGCGCCCTTGGCGCTGGGCCGCAGGCCTTCGCCCGCGAGAAGGATGCCGGCTTTCACCTGATCTTCGTTGAATCGCCCATCTCGGCCAGCAACCGTCTGGTGGGCAAGATGCCCGCCTCGGTGCCGTTGCGCGGAAATACGCGGAAGTATCACGTCATCGATCCGCGCAGTCGCGAGGATTCAACCCTCCTTCGCGCAATTGACCATCCAGTGCACGCCGTAGCGGTCGACCAGCATGCCGAAGCGGCGTGCCCACGAGGTTTCCTGCATCGGCATGGTCACCTTGCCGCCCTCGCCCAACAGGGCGAAGAGGCGTTCGGCGTCCTTCGGCTGGGCGACACTGAGCGACACCGCATTGCCGTGGATGCCCGGATACGGTTCGCCGGTCGGCGTGCACCAGTCCGAGCCCATCAACACGGCGTCGCCCACCGCGAGGCGCACATGCGCAATCAAGTCGCGCGTGTCGGGCGCGGCCTTGTCGCCATCGGGCATCTCGCCGATCGTCACCTTCATCACGATCTCGCCGCCCAGGCACTGACGGTAGAACTCGAACGCCTCAGCGGCTTGGTTCTTGAAAAACAGGTAATTGGCCAGTTGCATGATGATTTCCTCGCTCCGATTGGGGTGTACGTACCGACGACGAACGACGCCGCGCGAAATCGACATGGGGAAGTGCTTTCGGCCGCATACCACGGGGTGAGCCTCCCGGCTTGACCCTGCCTGCCCACTCACCCCATGCTTGGTCGTCTTTGTCCAGCCGAAATTCACGCATGAGCAGTCGCTACAACGCCGCCGATATCGAAGTCCTGTCCGGCCTGGATCCGGTCAAGCGCCGCCCCGGCATGTACACCGACACCACCCGCCCGAACCACCTGGTGCAGGAGGTGGTCGACAACTCCGTCGACGAGGCGCTGGCCGGCCACGCCAAATCCATCGACGTGGTGCTGCACGCCGACAGCTCGGTGGAAGTGACCGACGACGGTCGCGGCATGCCGGTGGACATCCATCCGGAGGAAGGCGTCAGCGGCGTCGAGCTGATCATGACCCGGCTGCACGCGGGCGGAAAATTCAACGGCAAGAACTACAACTTCTCCGGTGGTCTGCACGGTGTTGGCGTATCGGTGGTCAATGCGCTGTCCGACCGGGTCGAGGTGACGATCCGCCGCGACGGCAGCGAATACCGCATGGTGTTCGAGCACGGCGACAAGGCCAGCGAACTGGAGATGATCGGCACGGTACCGAAGAAGCGCAGCGGCACCACCTTGCGCTTCTGGCCGGAAGCGAAGTATTTCGACTCGCCGAAGATCTCGCTGGGCAAGCTCAAGCACCTGCTGCGCGCCAAGGCGGTGCTGTGCGCCGGCCTCAACGTGAAGCTCACCGATGAAGCCAGCGGCGAAGTGATCGAGTGGCACTACGAGGACGGCCTGCGCGATTACCTGCGGGGCGAACTCGACGGCGTCGAGGCCCTGCCGAACGAGCTGTTCGTGCACCACATGGCGCGCGACGTCGAGGGTCTGGAAGTGGCGCTGGCCTGGCTTCCCGAGGGCGAGCTGGTGCAGGAGAGCTACGTCAACCTGATCCCCACCGCGCAGGGCGGCACCCACGTCAACGGCCTGCGCACCGGCCTGACTACCGCGATCCGCGAGTTCTGCGACATCCGCAACCTGCTGCCGCGTGGCGTCAAGCTGGCGCCGGAAGACGTGTGGGAACGGCTCGCCTTCGTGCTGTCGGTGCGCCTGCAGGACCCGCAGTTCGCCGGCCAGACCAAGGAACGGCTGTCCTCGCGGCAGACCGCCGGCATGGTCGAGAATGTCATCCACGACGCCTTCAGCCTGTGGCTGAACCAGCACGTGGAAATGGGCGAGCGCATCGCCCAGCTGGCGATCGAACGCGCCAGCGCACGGCTCAAGGCGGCCAAGCAGATCGTGCGCAAGAAGATCACCCAGGGTCCGGCACTGCCCGGCAAGCTGGCCGATTGCACCGCCACCGACCTCAGCCGTACCGAACTGTTCCTGGTCGAGGGCGACTCCGCCGGCGGCAGCGCCAAGCAGGCGCGCGACAAGGAGTTCCAGGCGATCCTGCCGCTGCGCGGCAAGATCCTGAATACGTGGGAGGTCGAATCCGGTTCGGTGCTGGCCTCCGAGGAAGTGCACAACCTGGCCATCGCGATCGGCTGCGATCCCGGCAGGGACGACCTGTCCGGCCTGCGCTATGGCAAGGTGATCATCCTCGCCGATGCCGATTCGGACGGCCTGCACATCGCCACCCTGCTTTCGGCGCTGTTCCTGCGGCATTTCCCCCGGCTGGTCAGCGAGGGCCACGTATTCGTGGCGATGCCGCCGCTGTTCCGCGTGGATGTCGGCAAGCAGGTGTTCTACTGCCTCGACGAGAGCGAAAAGCTGGCGATGCTGCAGCGGGTCGAGCGCGAGAAGATCAAGGGTGCGGTCAGCACCACCCGTTTCAAGGGCCTGGGCGAAATGAATCCGCCGCAGTTGCGCGAATCGACCATCCACCCGGACACACGTCGGCTGGTGCAGCTGACCATCGGCGACGACGACGGCACCGGTAAGCTGATGGACATGTTGCTGGCGAAGAAGCGCGCTGGCGATCGCAAGGCATGGCTTGAGGAAAAGGGCGACCTGGCTACACTGGAAGTGTGACCGTTTTTGCTCCATCCCCCCCCCTCGGGGAGAGGGCTGGGGTGAGGGGGCGCTCTTGCGATAAGGTTGCACCAAGGCGCCTCTTATCTCGATCCTCTCCCGAGGGGGAGAGAATGAATATCCGCCACGGGACACTCCGCATGGCCCTGCTACCACCCATCAATCTCGATCGCTGGATCGACGAGCACCGTCACCTGCTGCGACCGCCGGTCGGCAACAAATGCATCGTCGATGGCGACTTCATCATCATGATCGTCGGCGGCCCGAATGCGCGCACCGACTACCACTACGACGAAGGCCCGGAATTCTTCCATCAGCTCGAAGGCGAGATGGTTCTGAAGGTGCAAGATGGCGGCCAGGCCCGCGACATCCCGATCCGCGCCGGCGAGCTCTTCTATCTGCCGCCACGCGTGCCGCATTCACCGCAACGCCTGCCCGATTCGATCGGCCTGGTGATCGAGCGCCGCCGCCTGCCGCACGAGAAGGACGGCCTGCTGTGGTTCTGCGAACGCTGCAACCACAAGCTGTACGAAGAATATTTCACGCTCGGCAGCATCGAACACGATTTTCCGCCGATCTTCGAGCACTTCTACAGCTCGCACGAATTGCGTACCTGCGGCAAATGCGGCCACCTGAATCCGGCACCTCCGCAATACGCGTAGGAGCGCACCCTGTGCGCGAATGCCCTTGTCAGGTAGGGCATTCGCGCACAGGGTGCGCTCCTACGCAGGCTGCCTGCCTGTCAAACCGGTTCTACGCAGCGGCGTGGCGCGCGAACTGCGCTTCTTCCGTCGAACCGGTCAGTGCGGTGGTCGAGGACTGACCCTGCTGGATCGCCTGGGTCACCGCATCGAAGTAGCCGGTGCCGACTTCGCGCTGGTGCTTCACCGCCGTGAAACCGCGACCGGCGGCAGCGAACTCCTTCTCCTGCAGCTCCACGAATGCACTCATCTGGCGGCGTGCGTAGCCGTGCGCCAGGTCGAACATGCCGTAGTTCAGGCTATGGAAGCCGGCCAAGGTGATGAACTGGAACTTGTAGCCCATCGCGCCGAGTTCCTTCTGGAACCTGGCGATGGTGGCATCGTCCAGGTTCTTCTTCCAGTTGAAGCTGGGCGAGCAATTGTAGGCCAGCATCTTGCCCGGGAACTTCGCATGGATCGCTTCGGCGAACCGGCGCGCATCCTCCAGGTTGGGCTTGCTGGTCTCGCACCAGATCAGGTCGGCATAAGGCGCGTAGGCCAGGCCACGGCTGATCGCCTGATCCAGACCCGGCTGCACGCGGAAGAAACCCTCGACGGTGCGCTCACCGGTGATGAATGCCTTGTCGTTGGGGTCGATGTCCGACGTGAGCAAGTCGGCGGCATCGGCATCGGTGCGTGCCACCAGCAGGGTCGACACGCCGCAGACGTCGGCGGCCAGGCGCGCCGCGTTCAACTTGTCGACCGCCTCGCGGGTCGGCACCAGTACCTTGCCGCCCATGTGGCCGCACTTCTTCACCGAAGCCAGCTGGTCCTCGAAATGCACACCGGCGGCGCCGGCCTCGATCATCGCCTTCATCAGCTCGAACGCATTGAGCACGCCGCCGAAGCCGGCTTCGGCGTCGGCCACGATCGGCACCAGCCAATCGGTTTCGTCATTGCCTTCGGCGTGATGCAGCTGATCGGCGCGCAGCAAGGTGTTGTTGATCTTCTTGACCACCAGCGGTACCGAGTTGGCCGGGTACAGCGACTGGTCCGGATACATCTCGCCGGCGACGTTGGCGTCGGCCGCGACCTGCCAGCCGGACAGGTAGATCGCCTGCAAGCCGGCCTTGACCTGCTGCATCGCCTGGTTGCCGGTAAGCGCTCCCAGCGCGTTGACGAAGTCCTCCTTGTGCAGCGATTTCCACAGCCGTTCGGCGCCACGGCATGCCAGCGAATGCTCGATCGCCACGGTACCGCGCAGGCGCACCACGTCCTCCGCGGAATAAGTGCGCTGGATACCGGCCCAGCGGGGGTTGTTGTTCCAGTCCAGGGTGATCTGTTCGGCGGTGGGCAGGGTGTTCTTCATGACGTGGCTCCGTAGATGGCGATATTGTCTTTAGTCTGGTTTCAGGCGAGGCGGTCGTAGGCAGGCAGGGTCAGGAAATCCGTCAGTTGCTCGGCATGGGTCAGTGCGGAGAGCAACGCGGCAGCATCATCGACCCGTGCTGCCCCCGGAACATCGCTTGCGCGCAACCGGTGGGCGTGCGCGGCGAGTGCCTGATCGAACAGCGCGAAATCGATCGGTGCGTGGTCGCTGAACTCGAGCGCACCGTGATGCAACCACTGCCACAGCTGGGCACGGGCGATCTCCGCGGTGGCTGCGTCTTCCATCAGGTTGTGGATCGGCACGCAGCCGAGCCCGTTCAGCCAGGCCGCGGTGTAGCGCAGCGCGACCTCCACGTTGTTGTCGAACCCGGCACGGCTGATCGAGCCGCCACACGGGGCGATCAACTGGTCGCGCGTCACGCGGACATCCGCGCGCAGCACGTCCAGCTGGTTTGCCGCAGGCATGTATTGGTCGAAGATTTCCTGCGCAACCGGCACCAATGCGGGGTGCGCAACCCAGGTGCCGTCATGGCCGGCCTGCACTTCGCGCAGCTTGTCGGCGCGCACCTTGGCCATGGCCGCCTCGTTCGCGGCATCGTCGCCGCGGATCGGAATCTGCGCCGCCATGCCTCCCATCGCGAATGCGCCGCGGCGATGGCAGGTCTGGATCAGCAGCTCCGAATAGGCCTTCAGGAACGGGACCGTCATCAGCACCTGGCCGCGCTCCGGCAGCATGCGATCGCGGTGGCCGCGCAGGGTCTTGATGTACGAAAAAATGTAATCCCAGCGGCCGCAGTTGAGGCCGACGGCGCGGCGGCGCAGCGCGTGCAGGATCTCATGCATCTGGAACACCGCCGGCAGCGTCTCGATCAACACGGTGGCTTTCATGCAGCCGACCGGCAGGTCAAGTTCGTTTTCAGCCTGCGCCATCACCTCGTCCCACAGCGCGGCCTCTTCCATCGCCTCCAGTTTGGGCAGGTAGAAGAATGGCCCCCGCCCTTGCTGGTGCAAGGTACGGGCGTTGTGGAAGGCGAACAGGCCGAAGTCGACCAAGGCGCCGGCCATCGCCTCGCCATTGACGGTGACATGCCGTTCGGGCAGGTGCCAGCCACGCGGACGCACCACCAGCACGGCTGGGTTGTCGCCCACGCGATAGAGCTTGCCCTCCGGCGAATGGAATTCGATGTTGCCATTCACCGCATCGCGCAGGTTGATCTGGCCATCGAGCTGGTTGGCGAAACTCGGCGCCGAGGAATCCTCGAAGTCGGCCATGAACACCTTGGCGCCGGAATTGAGCGCATTGATGATCATCTTGCGTTCGACCGGCCCGGTGATTTCCACGCGGCGATCCTGCAGCGCGGACGGTATGGCAGCCACGCGCCAGTCACCCCCGCGGATGGATGCGGTATCGGCGCGAAAATCCGGCAATGCACCGGCGTCGAAGCGGGCCTGACGTTCGCGTCTGGCCTGCAGCAGTCGCTGACGAAGCGGCTCGGCAAACTGATGCAGCCGGGCCAGAAAGGCCAGCGCGTCCGGGGTCAGGATGCTTTCGTAACCGTCCCGTCTGGCATGGATCTCGACTTTGTCGGCGTCGAATCGTTCTTGGGGTACTGCCATGAGCTTGCTCCGGTCTCGTGAGCTTCGAAGCTAGGCAGAAATGATGTATTTGACAATGTAAATGTTTCAATTATTGGCATTGACTTTATCAATATATAATCCAAGATGTTGAACAAGGACATGAAAGCGCCGACAAAAACCATGAATGCAGCGAAAAAAAGTTCACGTCCGGCACCAAAAACTCGTGCCGGGAACAAGCCGGCCGAGGAAAAAGTCGGCCGTTACTACTACAAGGGCAACCGCCACAAGCAGCTGCGGGCGTTCGTCACGGTGGTGAAACTGGGCAGCCTGACCCGTGCCGCCGAAGCGCTGTATCTGTCGCAGCCGACAATCAGCCTGCAACTGCAGGCACTGGAGCGCGAACTGGGTTTGAGCCTGCTTGAACGCAGTCGCCGCCGCATCAACCTCACCGATGCCGGCGAGGCGCTGTATGAGCTGACCCGCCCGCTGGTGGAGGGCTGGGAAACCCTGGATGGCGATTTCCAGGCCAAGGTGAAAGGCCTGCATGGCGGTCGATTGACCATCGCCGCCGGCACCTCGACGATCCAGTATCTGTTGCCTGATCTGGTTCGTCGTTTCCGCGAACGCTTTCCTGCCGTGAAATTGCAGCTGGCGAATGTCACCGGCAAGGACGGTCTGGCCATGCTGCGTGAAGACCAGGCCGACTTCGCAGTCGGCTCGATGCTCGACGTGCCTAATGACATCGCCTGGGCACCGGTGCATCACTACGACCCGATGCTGATCATGCCGCCGGAGCATCCGCTGGCAGCAAAGGAAGAGATCGTACTGGAGGATCTGTCGCCGTATGGACTGATCCTGCCGCCACAGCGCCTGTCCACCTACCGGCTGGTCGACCTGGTGTTCCAGCAGCGCCAGGTGCCCTATCAAGTCGCCATCGAGGTCGGCGGATGGGACGTGATCAAGGAATATGTTGCGATGGGACTGGGCATTTCGATCGTCACCGGCATCTGCATCACCGAGGCCGATCGCGGCCGGCTGGCCGTGCGCAACCTGCGCCAGTATTTTCCCCAGCGGGCTTACGGCGTGGTCATGCGCAAGGGCAAGTTTCTCAGCGCCGAGGCGCGCGCGTTCATCGACTTGATCAATCCGGGCCTGCTGACTCACCGCGATTACGACGAATCGGGCCATTCGCAGCGTTAGCAGCCTGTCGGGCTTTGGTCGCCCGGGCGAGCGCGATCGAACTGCCGTATGACAGGTGTCCCTCGTCGCGCTACGGAACGTGCCATCGAGCCCGGTCCGGCACTCCCTCACGCCGCACAGGAACGGATCGAACGACACCACGTCGACGTCGGGACGCACGTGTACCTGCGCAGGAAGGAGAAAACCCCATGCTTGCTGGCATGGTATTGCGCCAGTGCGATGCTGCAGTCGATGAACCTGCCGAACAGCATCGCGAGCGAGCCGATCGCTAGTTCCCGGGTGCGCGTAGGCAGCAGGCGAAAGGCAGCCTCGGGCTGGTTGCATCCGAGCCTTGAAGGACAGCCCGGGGGCGCGATGGATTGCCTGATTATCCAGTACGCCAGCAGCTGGTGGGCTCTAGCATTCAGACGTCGCGGTGCTTGCCCTTGAATGGAGCGTAGAACGCGCGCAGGCGGGCAAGATCGTTTTCCATGTCGTCGCTGGTTTCGAACAACGGACCGATGCCGATGGTCTGATCGGGATAATTGAAATACGCGGTCACGATGGGTACGCCGGCACCGTGGGCGATATGCCAGAAACCGGTTTTCCATCGAGCCACCTGCTTGCGGGTACCTTCCGGAGCGATGGCCAGCCAGAAGGCATCGCGTTGCCGAAACTGGTCGATCATCTGCTCGACTACGCCCTTGGCGGCGCCACGGTCGACGCCAATGCCGCCGAGCCGACGCAGCAAACCGCCGAGCAGCCCGCGAAACAATTCCTGCTTTCCCATGAAATGCACGTCGGCACCTATCGCCACTTTCAGCAGCAGACCCCAGAAGCCATCCCACCAGGACGAATGCGGCGCAGCAATCACGACCGCACGTGAGACATCGGGGAACTCGCCAGCAAAACTCCATCCACAAAGCCGCAACGCGGCCCGACAGGCTTTGCGCTGCAGACCATCGCGCAATTGCGGCATGCATGGCGGCAGTTGCGCCGGCGACGGGATGTATCGCTTCATTCGATATCCGGTTTGCGCGAGCGGGTTTGCTTGATTCTTCCGCGCTGCAGCTTGCCGACCAGCCGGCGCTCCTTCGAGGCGCGGGTCGGTCGGGTGGCGACGCGTTTTCTGGGTGGTACCAGCACACCGCGAACGATCTCCGCCAGCCGTTCGCGCGCGTCGTCCCGGTTGCGTGCCTGTTCGCGGAAGCGACGCGACTGAATCACCAGCACGCCTTCGCCGGTCAAGCGACGGTCATGCCGCGCCAGCAGCCGCGCACGTATCTCCTCCGGCAGCGAGGGCGAATTGATCACGTCGAAACGCAGTTCCACCGCACTTTCGGTGCGGTTGACATGCTGTCCGCCCGGGCCATCGGCGCGCAGAAAGCGCTCGACCAGCTCGGACTCGGGCAGGATGATGTTTTTGCTGACGGTCAACATGGGTGAAGTGTAGGGGAGAAGCGAGGAGTGAGTGCAGAGGAGTGAGCAGTAAGAGAGAGCCAAAGCGAGCCGTGCCCGGGTTTTCTCTCACTCCTCACTCCTCTTCACTCACTCCCCGCTTTCAGCGTCCAGCCGAAGCGATCGAGCAGCCCGGCATACGCTGCATCCAGCGGCGCCTCGATCTCCATCAGGGCACCCGTGGCCGGATGCGCGAAGCGTAGCCGCCACGCATGCAACAACATGCGATGGCAACCGAAGTGCTGTTTGTACAGCCGGTTGTGATCGCCGCGACCATGCTGGCAATCGCCGATGACCGGATGATGGATATGCGCCAGATGCTTGCGGATCTGACGGAAACGGCCGGTTTCCGGTTCGGCCGACACCAGCGCGTAGCGTTGCTGTGGATACCGGCCCAGAGCGATCGGCACCTCGATCGTGGCCAGCCGCCTGAACTGCGTGCGCGCCTCGCGTCGCGGGCCAGTTTCGCGCGCACCGGGCAACGCATAATCGATCACCCCCGCATCCGGCTGCGGCCAGCCACGGACCACCGCAAGGTAGCGCTTGCGCACCGTGCGACCCATGAACTGCTCGCCCAGCGCGGCGACGATGGCGCTGGATCGCGCCGCCAGCAGCACCCCGCTGGTGGCGCGATCGAGCCGATGGGCCAGATACACGTCCCCGCCAACCTGCGCGCGCAACCGGTCGATCAGGAACTCCTCGGCATTGCCGACCATCTTCGAGCGATGCACGGCCAGACCCGCGGGCTTGTTCACCGCGATCAGCGTGTCGTCCTGGTGGAGAATTTCAAGCATGCCGGATGCCTGGTGTAGGAGCGCACCTCGTGCGCGATGCTTTTGTCGCGTTCGCAGAAGAGCCATCGCGCACAGGGTGCGCTCCTACACGCAGCAGGCGATCATGCATCAGCGCGAACGCGGCCAGCCGATCGCGAATGCCAGCATGCCGGTGCCAGCGGCAAGCAGCGGTGGCCAGATCCCGTGCAGCGGCGTCAGTGCCCACAACAGCGCCGCGCCGATCAGCAGGGAGCTGCCAAGCAGGCTGCAGGCAAGCAGCTTGTGCTGACGCCGGGCATCCTCGCGCTGCATTTGCAGTGCCTGCGGATCGCCGAGCGTACGCTGTTCGCCGCGACCGATCTGGCGCAAGGCATCGCTGACCAGCTCGGGAAACTGCGGCGCATTGTGCAGCCATTCGGGCAGGCGCTTGCGCACGTCGCGCAGGGTGCGCCGCGGGCTGTAGCGTTCGCGCAGGATGCGTTTCAGCACTGGGTGCGCAACCGCCCAGATGTCGATCTGCGGATCGAGCATGCGCCCGACGCCTTCGATGTTGAGCAGTGTCTTCTGCAGCAGGATCAGCTGCGGCTGCAGGGTCAGCTCGAAGCGGCGCGCGGTCTGGAACAGTTTCACCAGCAGTTCGGCCAGCGAGATCTGCGACAGCGGGCGGGTGAAGTACGGTTCGCACACGGTGCGCACCGCCGCTTCGAGTTCGTCCAGCCTGACTGCGGCCGGCATCCAGCCGGCGGCGACGTGCAATTGCGCGATGCGGGCGTAGTCGCGCTCGAACAGCGCGATGAAATTCTGCGCCAGCCAGTATTGGTCGGCCTGGGGCAGCGAACCCATGATGCCGAAATCGAGCGCGATGAAACGCGGCTCGTCGATTCGCGCCGGATCGACCCAGATGTTGCCGGGATGCGCGTCGGCGTGAAAAAAATTGTCGCGGAACACCTGCTCGTAGAACACCCGCACGCCCTTGACGGCGAGCGCCTTGCGATCGACGCCGGCGGCATCGATCGCGGCGATGTCGTCGCTGCTGATGCCGTACACGCGTTCCAGCGTCAGTACGCGGCGGGCGGTCAGTTCCCAGTACACGGCCGGCACGTAGAGGTCGACGCCGCTGGCGAAGTTGCGCTTGAGCAGGCTCGCACTGGCGCCCTCGCGCTGCAGATCCAGTTCGTTCTCCAGCATCTTCTCGACTTCGGCCACCACGTCGAGCGGGCGGATCTTGTCGGCGTTCGGATGCCAGCGCTGGGCCAGCTCGCCGAGCGAGCGCAGCAGCCGCACGTCGCGGTCGATCTGCGCATCGATGCCCGGGCGCAGTACCTTGACCACCACCTCGCGGCCGTCGTGCAGGGTGGCGGCGTGAACCTGGGCGATCGAGGCGGAAGCGAGCGGGGTTTCGTCGAACCGGGCGTACAGGTGGCCGATCGGAAATTTGAGCTCGCTCTCGACGATGGCGCGCGCCTCGCTACCGGCGAACGGGGCCACCTGATCCTGCAGCAGCGACAGTTCGTCGGCGATATCCAGCGGGATCAGGTCGCGCCGGGTCGACAGCACCTGGCCGGCCTTGACGAAGATCGGCCCCAGCTCGGTCAGCGCCAGGCGCAACCGCTCGCCACGCGGCAGCTCGCGCACATTGACGCGAGGACGCGCCAGCAGGGGGCGCAGCAGCTTGAGCGGGCGGAACAGGTGGGCGGCGTCGACCAGATCGTCGAGGCGGTACGCCAGCAGCACCGAGGCGACCCGCAACAGCCGCGGCACGATTTTCAGCGGGGTCACGCGGCGTTGCCCTGCAGGCGCCTGGCCAGTCGCTGCACGCGCGATTGCAGCCGTTCGCTGCGCTCACGCAGTGCGTCCACGCCATCGAGAAAGCCTTCGACCTCGCCCGGTGCCATCGCGACACGGGCCTCGTCGCGCAACCAGTCGGCGCCGTCCCCGGTGAGATGGGCGGCGGTTTCGCGTGTGTGAGCCAGCGCCTTGCGGATCGCCCCGGCCAGCGGCACGCCGAGTACGTCGCCGAACGTGCGGGCGAACGCTTCCTCGAAATCCGGGGCGAACTTGCCGGCGAGCTTTTCCAGCCGGCGTGCCAGCTCGGCGTCGCCGGCGATCTCCACCTTGCCCGGTGCGATGCCGTCGTCGTCGCGCTTGAACAACATCGCCAGCAGGCTGCCAGGCGTGGCGGCAACGCGCAGCTGGCTCTCCTCCTGCGGTGGCCCGACCTTCAGGCAACCATCCTCGACCGTCACCGCCAATGCGATTTCAGGCCCACGCAGATGCAACTGGACGCTGCGTCCGTTCAATACGCCGAGCTTCTGCCGGGTCTCGGGATCGAGCGACAGCGTGTGATTCAGCGCGGTTTCCAGCGCGCGTCCGGCCAGCTTGCGCAGCGGTTGCGGCAACCAGGAGTTGGGGGCGACGTCATTCATCCGTTCATTGTAGCCGCGCTACATGCCATCCGGAGCTAACCATGCTCATGATGGTATGCGACGGCACTATTCACGCACGAGGCGCACTACGCACGCGCCAGCCACTTGCGCGCCATCCGGCGCAACGAGACGTCCAGGCTGATGTCGTCCGCCACTTCGGTCACCGATCGCCAGGCCAGTGCGTGCGACTCGTGATTGACAACGAACCGATCGTCCAGGCCGGCACGCACCACATAACGCACGTCGTAATGCCAATGGTCCGGTTCGTCCCGGCGGGCCGGAATGCGATGGCGGTCGACATCGAAGATGCCTCCCTCAACCCGCAGACCCGTCAGGCCGGTTTCCTCCCGCGCCTCGCGCAAGGCCACTCGCGCCAGATCGGCATCGCCATCGGCGTGACCGCCCGGCTGCAACCACAACCCCAGTTTGCGGTGATGCATCAGCAATACCCGTCGACCATCCGCGCTGACCAGCCAGCACGAGCCGGTGAAATGGCCACCCCCATGCCGACGGTCGAATACGTCGCCATCCGTCCGCAGAAACGCCTCGAATTGCGCGACTGTCGCGGCCTCCCCCTGCCACCGATCGCGATAGTGGCGGAGTGCTTCGGCCAGGCGAGTATCGGTGAGCTGCATGGCGACCCTTGAGCAAGTCTGAAAGAACGTCGTGGGGGTTTCGGCACAACCTGAACGAAACTTGTACTGACCGCACCGCTAGGCTATGTTGGCCCGCCGTCGCCGATGCCGTCCGATACACCCACTGCGCCGTTGAAGAAGCGGGCGATATCATTAATTAAGGGGAACTTGATGATACGAAACTTGTTTGCCACCCACGCCATCGAGGCCATGCCTCATGTGGATGCCGGCGAGCCGGCCGAGGGCAGTCTGCAAGGGGAGGCCACGCTGAAACGCGTGCTGACCGCACGACATCTGGTGATGCTCGGGATAGGCGCCGTGATCGGGGCCGGTATTTTCGTACTCACCGGCACTGCTGCCGCGCAGTTCGCGGGTCCGGCGCTGGTCCTCAGCTTCGTGATGGCGGGTTTGGCATGCGGTCTCGCTGGATTGTGCTATGCCGAATTTGCCGCAATGCTGCCGGTATCGGGCAGTGCCTATTCGTATTCCTACGCGACACTGGGTGAAGTGGTCGCATGGTTCGTCGGCTGGAACCTGGTGCTGGAATACCTGTTCGCGGCATCGACCGTGGCGGTCGGCTGGTCGGGCTATTTCAATGAGCTGCTGAGCATGCTCGGCACATTGACCGGCTGGCACTTTGCGTTGCCGCCGGCGCTGGCCTCCGCTCCCTTTACCTTCAACGATGCCGGCCATCTGGTTACCACGGGCACACTGATCAATCTGCCTGCGATCGTGATCGTCAGTGCGATCAGCTGGCTCGTCTACCGGGGCATCAGCCAGTCGGCAACGGTCAACGCGATCATCGTCGGCATCAAGGTGATCGTAATCCTGCTGTTTCTGGCGGTGACGTTCCACTACATCCACCCGGCGTTCTGGCATCCGTTCGTGCCACCCAACGAAGGCGGCGCCAAGTTTGGCTGGAGCGGCGTGGTTCGCGGGGCAACCCTGGTGTTCTTCGCCTATATCGGCTTCGATGCCGTTTCCACCGCAGCGGGCGAGGCCAAGAACCCGCAACGCGACATGCCGATCGGCATCCTGGGTTCGCTGTTCGTCTGCACATTACTGTATATCGCGATGGCGGCAACCATGACCGGTATTGCACCGTTCCGCATGCTCAACACCCCGGAGCCGGTGGCCACCGCGCTCAATTACGTGCTGGGCACGGTCGCTGCGGGCAGCACGGCAAGTCATGTGCTGGGCACACTGAAAGTTTTCGTGGTGTTTGCCGCCTTGGCGGGCCTGAGTTCGGTGGTGCTGGTGATGCTGATGGGGCAGCCGCGCATCTTCTATGCGATGTCGCTCGATGGTCTGCTGCCCAAGGCGCTGGGTCGCGTGCATCCGAAGCATCGCACGCCCTACGTCGGCACCGTCATCGTCGGCATCGTCGCGGCGACGCTGGCGGGCCTGTTCCCGGTCGACGTGCTCGGCGATCTGGTCTCGATGGGTACGCTGCTGGCCTTCGCGACTGTGTGCATCGGGGTGCTGGTGCTGCGCCGCACGCGGCCGGAGCTGCCGCGCGCATTCCGCGTACCCATCCCGTGGTTGATCTGCCCGCTGGGTGCGGCGGCCTGCCTGTTCCTGTTCTGGCAAGCCTTCGAGACCCGCTGGTGGCTGATCCTCGGCTGGACCGCGATCGGCTTCCTGATCTACGGGTTCTACGGTTACCGCAACAGCAAGCTGCGTCTGAACGCGCATTGAAAAAATGTGGCGGCCGGCACCAGCATTGCCGGCTGCTGCTTCACGACATCGCTGCGTCGAACCCGGCCACACCGCTTCCCTGTGACGAGATCCCATGCTCAAGCAATTACTTGCCCGCAAGACCGATTTCACCGATGCCGATGACGCGCACGGCCCCACCCTGCGCCGCACCCTGGGGCCGTGGGGGCTGACCGCGCTCGGCATCGGTGCGGTGATCGGTGGCGGCATCTTCGTGATCACGGGCCAGGCGGCCGCCGATCACGCCGGCCCGGCGGTGATCGTGTCGTTCATATTGGCCGCGATCACCAGCACATTCACCGCGCTGTGCTACGCCGAATTCGCCACCATGATTCCGGTCGCGGGCAGCGCCTACTCGTATGCCTATGCCACGCTCGGTGAACTGATGGCATGGTTCATCGGCTGGAATCTGGTGCTGGAATATGGCGTTTCCGCCTCGGCGGTGGCGGTGAGCTGGACCGGCTACTTCCAGAGCCTGCTCAGCCATATCGGGCAAACCTTCCACATGGACCTGAGCCTGCCCGCGTCGCTGACCAATGCGCCGCTAGCCTTCACCGCGGACCATCATCTGGTCATTACCGGCGCACTGTTCAACCTGCCGGCGGTCGTGCTGATCGCCCTGCTGACGTGGATCTGCTATGTCGGCATTCGCGAATCGAGCCTGACCAATGCAGTGATGGTCGCGCTCAAGGTGGGCCTGATCACACTGGTGATTGTGGTCGGCTGGCGCTACGTCGACCCGTCCAACTGGCATCCGTTCGTGCCCGCTCCGCAAGGCGAGAAGTACGGCTGGGGTGGCGTACTGCGTGGGGCGGCGATGGTGTTCTTCGCCTATATCGGTTTCGAGGCGACATCAACGGCGGCACAGGAATCGCGCAACCCGCAACGTGACCTGCCCATTGCCATTCTGGCCTCGCTGGCCATCTGCACGGTGCTCTACATCGCGATGGCCGCCGTGATGACGGGGTTGACCTCGTATACATTGCTGGGCACCAACGAACCCGTGGTGACCGCCCTGCAGGGACACCCGGCACTGGGATGGCTGCGCTGGCTGGTGGAGATCGGCGCGATGCTCGGACTGGCATCGGTCGTGCTGGTGATGATCATCGCGCAACCACGCATCTTCATGATCATGGGGCGCGATGGCATGTTGCCCGAGGTGTTCACGCGAATTCACCCGCAGCATCGCACGCCGTATCTGAACACGCTGATCACCGGCACCGGCATTGGTCTGCTCGCCGCAATCTTCCCGCTGGACATTCTGGCCGATCTGGTTTCCATGGGCACGCTGATCGCGTTCATGGCCGTCTGTGGCGGCGTGTGGATATTGCGGCACACCCAGCCGGAGTTGCCGCGCACGTTCCGCGTGCCGTGGGCGCCATTGATCTGCACCCTGGGCATTCTCAGCTGCCTGGCCCTGTTGAGCACCATGGCCTGGTACAACTGGACCCTGATGGTGGTCTGGACACTGGTCGGGCTGGTGATCTATTTCGGATACAGCTATCGGCACAGCCATCTGCGCCGTCTGTAGCGCCTTTATCGGTATCTGCACGAAACGTCGTCGAAAAATGGACATTTTCGTCAAAATTCGCACAAAGAGTTTTTATTGCACAGTAACTGAATAGGCAGAAAATATCCTGCAGCTATGTTTTAAGTCATTGATTTCAATGTATTTAACGAGTTTTTTCCAAGAGAAATCTTGTGTTCGGTCGCCCATTCGGCCAAGGCGGGAGTATCATCCTCAGTCCGCGGGTTGATCACTTGGCAGTGGGCCCCGGATCGCCGCCCGGCGCGTCAGGTGGGTAAGCTCCTCAGCCTGACGCGCCGGGCAGCACTTTCAAGGCAGCCATGCCCATACAAAGCGACCCGCGCTGGCGCAAGCATCTCATCACTCTCCCGCGAACCCGCCGCACTCGGCATCTGGTGCGGCATGATTGTCGGGCGCCGCATGCACAAAGGCCGGCATCTCTGCCGGCCTTTGGTTTGTCTGCTCAACGGGAATCAGGCTTTCTTCGGCGTGTGCGATATGCACCAGCCCTTCGCATTTACTGATTTGCCCGGGAACAGTTGGCAGGGACCGCGACCCGTGCTGGCGCCACCGTAGAACTGGCAATTGGAGCAATTGGCGCCAGCCGTGTGCTTGGGATTGGTTGTCTTGCTGGCGTCCTCCACGTAGCCCAACGCCTTGGCGGTCGGGTCGCTCTCGGACAATGGCGGCAGATCGGCAGCTTGAGCAAAACGCGGCACGCCTCCCATGACTGCGACAGCCACGGTGGTACCGGCCGCTACCTTGAGGAATCGGCGGCGTGATTCGATATCTTTTTCGTTCGACATGGATAACTCTCCGGCGCTCAACTGTCCTGCGCACGCTGCGCAGGACAAACCCGAATACTACGATAGTCAGCACAATCCTTGCTGACTTTCGAGAATGGCTCGCATTTGATCAGGGTGCCGTGCCGGCACATACTATAGCCGCCGCTCATTTGGACGTCCAAACACCATGGTTCGAAGTCTGCCCGCCACCATTCCCGCCGACCTGTTCGAGTCGTGTGCGGACACCATTGCCGACACTGCACGCGAACTGGCAATGCTCGGCTGGACACCGGCAACGAGCAGCAATTTTTCGATGCGGGTCGATGCGGACCATGCAGCGATCACCATCTCCGGCCGCCACAAGGGGCTGCTTGGACGCGACGACATCATGTTGATCGACCTGCACGGCAATGCCGTGGGTACGGATGCCCGGCCCAGTGCCGAAACTGCGTTGCACACCCAGATCTACCGGTGCTGGCCGGAGATGCATGCGGTACTGCACACCCACTCGCGCACGCAGAGCGTTGCCTCGCGGCTGTACGCCAGGGATGGCGTGATTCGGTTGCAGGGCTGGGAGTTGCAGAAGGCCATTACCGGCTACAGTACACACGACAGCGTGCTGCAGATCCCGGTATTCCCGAACACCCAGCAGATGCCCGAGCTCGTCGCCCGGGTCGACGCATGGCTGGACGCGGGTCAACCGTTGCATGCATATCTGATCGAAGGCCACGGCATCTACACCTGGGGACGCGACATGGCCGAAACCGTTCGCCACCTGGAAGCACTGGAATTTCTGCTCGGCTGCGAACTGGATTTGAGGAAACTGTCATCATGAGCCGTCTGCGCATTTTCGAGGAAGACCAGCCGCAATGGCCGCTGGCCGTGCATCACGACCACTCCGCCATTTCCTTTGAATTGGGCAAGGTTGGCGTCCGTTTCGAACAGTGGCAGGCCAGGCAGCCGATCGCGCCAGGTGCCAGCCAGGACGAAGTGATCGCGGCCTACCGCGACGATATCGATCGGCTGATGCTGTGCGAAGGCTACCGGTCGGTCGACGTGATCAGCCTGCAGCCCGACCATCCCGATCGCGCCGCGCTCCGGCAGAAATTCCTCAGTGAACACACCCACAGCGAGGACGAGGTTCGTTTCTTCGTCGCCGGCTCCGGCCAGTTCACCCTGCACCTTGACGGCAAGGTCTACGACGTATTGTGCGAAAAGGGCGACCTGATCGGCGTACCCGATGGCACCCGCCATTGGTTCGACATGAGCGAGTCGCCCTGTTTCGTGGCCATCCGCCTGTTCACCAACAAGGACGGCTGGGTAGCGCAGTACACCGGCGACGACATTGCGCTGCGTTTCCCGCGGATGCAGCCCAGTGTGCCTGCGCAAGCCTGAAACCACGCGCCCGGCATGTTGACACGGTGCACCGCGGCATTCGTTTAAGCTGGTTACCCACGTCCCGACACCCACAGCCATGATCGAAATTCGCGCCATCGTCACCGACATCGAAGGCACCACCAGCTCGATCAGCTTCGTCCGCGATGTGCTGTTCCCCTACGCGCGCAAGCGGTTGCCGGCATTCATCGAGACCCATGGCGACAAGCCCGACGTGCAACACTGGCTGCATGAGGCTGCAAGGGAAGCCGGCCTGGTCGAAGCCAATCGTCAGGAAATCATCGAACTGCTGCTGGACTGGATCGACGCAGATCGCAAATCCACCGCACTGAAAGCGCTGCAGGGCATGATCTGGAAAGACGGCTATGCGGCTGGCGATTACCGTGCCCACGTATACCCAGAAGTTGCCGCCCGACTGCGCGACTGGCGCGCCGACGGGCTGCGCCTGTTCGTGTACTCCTCCGGCTCGGTGCCCGCGCAGCAGTTGTTTTTCCGCAACAGCGTGGCGGGTGACCTGACCCCGCTGTTTGCCGGCTACTTCGATACCGAGACCGGGCCGAAACGCGAGACCGAATCCTACCGGCACATCGCCGAGGCAGTCGGCGAGGAGCCTCGGCACATCCTGTTCCTGTCCGACATCGAGGAGGAACTCGATGCGGCGCGAACCGCCGGCCTGCACACCGGGTGGCTGGTACGCCCGCCGCTGGAACCGCCGGCGGCGCCGCGCCATCGCGCATACGCCGATTTCGACGCAATCGAACTCTGAACCGTCGCGAGCCACACCATGCGCAGCGTCCTGACTTCCCTTTTCATCTTCGCCGCCGGCGCGCTGCTGGCGTTGTTGCTGTCCGGGCATGTTTTCCTGACATCGCCCGCGACTGCCACGACCGCGTCGACGACTCCGGCCAGCGCGCAGACGACCCTTTCACCGATGGCCAGCCCTGCTCCCATGATTGATGACTGGCCCGAGAATGGCCCGTCGCCGGAGCAGGTACTCTACCTTCAACGGAATCTGGTCCGCGCCGCACTGGGAAAGCTGACTCCGCGCGTAGCCGGCAAACCGAACCTCTATCTCGTGACATTCGCTGGCGATGGCGGCGAGGATGTTTTCCGCAACGAGGCCGAATATGCAGCACGGCTGTTCGCCAAACGCTTCGGCGCCACCAGCCACAGCGTGGTACTGGAAAACAACCCCGCTACGCTGAGCACTCACCCACTGGCCAGCTGGAGCAATCTGGAAGAGGTACTCCGCGGCCTGGGCAAAATCATGAAGCCGGATCGGGACATTCTGATGCTCTACGTCACCAGTCACGGCGACGAGGATCACGACCTGTTGGTCGACATGGATCCGCTCCCGCTGGACCAGATCGGCGCCAGCGACTTGGCCGGCATCCTGGACAGACAGCCATTCAAGTGGAAAGTACTCGTGATCAATGCCTGCTACTCGGGGGGATTCATCCCGCCACTGCACGGCCCCGGTACGCTGGTGTTGACGGCCGCCCGTACCGACCGCAGCTCGTTCGGCTGCGGCAGCGATTCGAACATCACCTATTTCGGCAAGGCCTGGCTGGTCGATGCACTGAACCGCACGCCGGATTTCATCCAGGCATTCAAGCTCGCCAACATCGACATCAGCCAGTGGGAAAAGCAGGACAAGGTCACGCCATCGGAACCCCAGATCGACATCGGTGCAGGCATCGCCGGGCAACTGGCATTGTGGCGCAAGGGCTTCATCCCGGGACCGGACGTGCCCTTCGTGCCGCCGGGCACGCCGGCAACGGCCGGCAGCGCCAGCCTGCGGCAATGATCAGGGCGTGCTGCGCACCGCGTGCCGATCGGCCAGCAACGCAGCCACATCCGCCAGCGACAATCCCCGTGCGCGCAGCGCCACGGTGAGGTGAAAGATCAAGTCCGCCGCCTCGCCCAGCAGTTCGGCATCGTCCTGCACTACCGCCGCAAGCGCCGTCTCCACGCCTTCTTCGCCCACTTTTTGCGCAATGCGGCGGATACCGCCCTCGAACAGACGGGTGGTGTAGCTCCCCGACGGCCGTTCGGCGTCGCGCTGCGCAACCAGCGTGTCGAGTTCGGCAAGGAATCCCAGCGGCGGCCGCACATCGGCGCTTTCACCAAAGCAGCTGGAAGTGCCCGTGTGGCAGGTCGGCCCGTGTGGAGCAGCCTGCACCAGCAGGGTGTCGGCATCGCAGTCGACGCGGATCGATTTCAGCACGAGTACATGGCCCGAGCTTTCGCCCTTGGTCCATAAGCGCCGCTTGCTGCGACTGTAGAACGTGACATGACCGCTCGCCTGCGTCTGCGCCAGCGCCTCGACATTCATGTAACCGAGCATCAGCACCTCGCCACTTTGCCAGTGCTGCACGATCGCCGGCAGCAGGCCATCGCCCTTGGTCCAGTCGAGGTGGCTGAAGTTGATACTGGAATCACTGTTCATCGCTGTTCCTGATCT
>DATKVA010000168.1:0-3554 GCA_035530315.1 Rhodanobacter sp.
CGCGGCTTCGGCGTGCGCGCCAAGCAGCAGGCCTACACCATCAACGAGAACCTGCTCGGGCTGACCATGTCCGGCGGCGAGATCGACAAGTGGCAGGCGCCCGGCGAGGGTGCGGTGGGCTGGTGCAAGCCGCGCGCCGAATGGCCGTCCAAACCGCTGCGGGTGAAGATCGGCTTCGTCAACGGCGAAGCGGTGACGCTGGACGGCGAGACGATCGCCGGGCACACCATGCTGGCTCGGCTCAACGGACTGTTCGCAGAGTACGGGGTCGGTCGCGGCCTCTACACCGGCGACACCACGATCGGCCTGAAGGGCCGCATCATCTTCGAGGCGCCGGGCCTGACCGCGCTGCTCACCGCGCATCGGGCACTGGAGGAGGCGGTGCTGAGCAAGCAGCAGAACCGCTTCAAACCCGACGTGGCGCGCAAGTGGGTGGAGCTGGTCTACGAGGGTTTCTTCCACGATCCGCTGAAGACCGATCTGGAAGCCTTCCTGGCGTCGAGCCAGTCCACCGTCAACGGCACGGTGACGCTGGAGACGAACGGTGGCAGCGTCGGGGCGGTGGCGGTCGAGTCGAAGCACATCCTCAATGCCAAGGGGGCCACCTATGCGCAGTCGGCCGACTGGGGCGTGGCCGAGGCCGAGGGCTTCATCAAGCTGTTCGGCATGAGCAGCACGCTGTGGGCGGAAGTGAACCGGAGCGGCGACGCATGAATGCCTGGCTTTTCTCCCCTCTCCCGCCGGGAGAGGATGCGGGGGTGAGGGTACGGGCATGCCGCGCCGCCTCGCTCCGGCCGGAGCCTCACCCCCACCCCTCTCCCAGCGGGAGAGGGGCTCTTTACGGCGAGGTCGTGGCATGAGCGCGCTACTGGATGCCACGCTTAGGCACCTGGCAGCGCTGGTCGGCTACGACACGCGCAATCCGCCGCGCGCGATCGACACGGGCGGGATCTTCGATTACCTGCGCGCGCAGTTGCCGGGCTTCGCCGTGACGGTGACCGATTACGGTGCCGGCGCGGTGGCCATGCACGTGGTGCGTGGCCAGCCGAAGTATCTGTTCAACGTGCACCTGGACACCGTGCCGGATTCGCCGGCATGGAGCGCCGATCCGCATGTGCTGCGGGTCACGGCGGACCGTGCGATCGGCCTGGGTGCCTGCGACATCAAGGGCGCGGCGGCGGCGCTGCTGGCGGTTGCCAACGCGAGCGACGGCGACATGGCGTTGCTGCTGTCCACCGACGAGGAGGCGAACGATGCGCGCTGCATCGCCGGCTTCCTGCGCGATTTTCCCCCTCTCCCTCCGGGAGAGGGCCGAGGTGCGGGTACGGTCGGAGCCGGATCTCCCGCTTCCGCCGCAGCCTCACCCCAACCCCTCTCCCACGGGGCGAGGGGCTACGACGCGGTGATCGTGGCCGAGCCGACCAAGGGCGAGGCGGTGCTGGCGCATCGCGGCATCCAGTCGGTGCTGCTGCGTTTTGCCGGGCAGGCCGGTCATGCCTCCGGCGAGCAGACACCCAGCGACAGCGCGCTGCATCAGGCGGTGCGCTGGGGCGATGCGGCGCTGGATTTCGTCGAGGCGCAAGCGCACGAACGCTTCGGCGGGTTGACCGGTCTGCGTTTCAACATCGGCCGCATCGAGGGCGGCATCAAGGCGAACATGATCGCGCCGAGCGCGGAAGTGCGCTTCGGCTGCCGCCCCTTGCCCACGATGGATCCGGACCGGTTGCTGGAAAGCTTCCGCACCCTGGTCGAACCGCGGCCTTGCGAATTCAGCGAGACCTTTCGCGGCGCTTCGCTGCCCGCCGGCGACACCGCCACGGCCGAGAGCCGCCGCCTGGTCGCACGCGATCTGGCCGACGAGCTGGAGATCCCGATCGGCAACGCGGTGGACTTCTGGACCGAGGCGGCGCTGTTCTCCGCGGCCGGTTACACCGCCTTCGTTTTCGGTCCGGGCGACATCGCGCAGGCGCACGCCGCCGACGAGTGGGTGTCGCTCGAACAATTGCAGAACTATGCAGAAATTATCTACCGCCTTGTTGAGAAGTGCGGCCAGGGACGGCCGCTTTTTGACTCTCGCGTTCAAGGATGAACGCAAAGGAATATGAACGTGGAAAAGCATAAAAACACCCGCCAGACCATCGTTCGCCTGCTCTCGGCGATGGGCAGCGCGAAGGAAATCCAGCAGTATCTCAAGCGTTTCTCGCAGATCGACGCCAAGCGTTTCGCCGTGGTCAAGGTCGGCGGCGCGGTGCTGCGCGACGAGCTGGCCGACCTCACCTCGTCGCTGACGTTCCTGCAGCAGGTGGGTCTCACGCCGATCGTGCTGCATGGTGCCGGCCCACAGCTGGACGAGGAGCTGGCCGCGGCCGGCATCGAGAAGCAGACCGTCAACGGCCTGCGCGTGACTTCGCCCCGCGCGCTGGCGATCGTGCGCAAGGTGTTCCAGCAGCAGAACCTGCGGCTGGTCGAGGCGCTGCAGTCGATGGACACCCGCGCCACCTCGGTGCCATCGGGCGTGTTCACCTCCAGCTATCTGGGCCGCGACGTCTACGGACTGGTCGGCAAGGTGGACCGCATCAACCTTGCGCCGATCGAGGCCAGCCTGCGCGCCGGTTCGATCCCGGTGATCGCCAGTCTCGGCGAAACCGAGGAGGGGCAGATCCTCAACATCAACGCCGACTTCGCCGCCAACGAGCTGGTGCGCGTGCTGCAGCCGTACAAGATCGTGTTCCTCACCGGCACCGGCGGGTTGCTCGACGACCAGGGCAAGCTGATCGACTCGATCAACCTCAGCACCGAGTACGAGCACCTGATGGCGCAGCCATGGATCAACGGCGGCATGCGCCTGAAGATCGAGCAGATCGCCGACCTGCTGGCCGACCTGCCGCTGACCTCGTCGGTGTCGATCACGCGGCCGTCCGAACTGGCCAAGGAACTGTTCACCCACAAGGGCTCGGGCACCCTGGTGCGTCGTGGCGAAAAGGTCTTCACGTTCAATTCGTGGGACGGCGTGGACCGCGAGCGCATGCGTGCCTTGATCGACTCGAGCTTCGGCCGCACCCTGGTCGCCGATTACTTCGAGCGCACCCGGCCGTACCGCATCTACGTCAGCGAGAACTATCGCGCCGCGATGATCCTGGTCGAGACCGAGGGGTTGATCTATCTGGACAAGTTCGCGGTGCTCGACGACGCCCAGGGCGAAGGTCTGGGACGCGCGGTGTGGCAGCTGATGCGGGAGGAAAATCCGCAGCTGTTCTGGCGCTCGCGCCACGGCAACCCGGTCAACCCGTTCTATTACGCCGAGTCCGACGGCTGCCTCAAGCAACCGAGCTGGAAGGTGTTCTGGTACGGCCTGGACGACTTCGCCACGATCGCCCGCTGCGTCGCCCACTGCGCCGCACGCGAGCCGACCCTGCAGGACTGACGAGCATGAACGTGAACAGGAAGCGCATCGGCATCGTCGGCGCCCGCGGCCATACGGGCACCGAGTTGATCCGGCTGATCGCGGCGCACCCGGCGCTGGAACTGGCCTTCGTCTCCTCGCGCGAGCTGGA
>DATKVA010000169.1:0-5836 GCA_035530315.1 Rhodanobacter sp.
GCGCTTGCGCGCGATGCTCTTGGCTTGGTCGGAGCAAGAGCATCGCGCGCAAGCGCGCTCCTACAAAGGCCGCTCCCACAGGGTGCGCTTCTACAAGTGCCAAGAATCAGGTTATTCGGGGTTCCCGATTGAAGGCGGCAGGCTCCGGTCAGTCGTTGTCGCCGTCGTCGCGCAGCTCGCGTCGCCGCCGCTGACGCAGGCGCCAGCCGCGGATACCCAGGTTGAAGGCGAGCCAGCCGGCCAGCACCCCGAACGGCCAGCCGACCCACGCCGGCCACAGGATCGTGATGACGGCCAGCGCAGCCAGCGCCAGCGCGCCGGTCAGCAGAGGGCCGCTCGATGCATCGCCGAGCACGCGATGGTTGCTCAGCACGGCACCCACGCTGTTGGCGATGCGCAGGGCGCCGACCGCGGCGCGGCTGGAACTGCCGCCGGCACGGCGCACCCGCGGCGGTCGCGTCTCGCTGCTGCGCACCCGTTCGCTGCGGCGATGGCGACGCGGCGCGAGCACGATCTCGGTGGCGTTGCCCAGGTCGCGTTCGAACTGCGCGGCGAGCTGGCCGGCGAAGCCGGCATCCTCCACCGCCACGTCGATTTCGCGATTGCTCAGCCAGCTGGCGATGTTGAGGTTGGACGAGCCGACCCGCGCCCATTGGCCATCGGCCACCGCGGTCTTGGCGTGCAACATCGAGCCGTTCCATTCGAACACGCGGATGCCGGCTTTCAGCAGCGGTCGATAACCCGCGCGCGACAGCCCGGCGACCACCGGAATGTCGCTGCTGCCCGGTACCAGCAGGCGCACGTCGACGCCATCGCGCGCCGCCGCCACCAGCGCCTGCACGTAGGGCGCGATGCCCACGAAGTAGGCGTCGGTGAGCCACAGCGTCCTGCGCGCCATCGCGGCGATCAGCTGATCGAGCCGGTACATGCTGGCGCTGGCCGGCTGGGTGGCGATCACCCGCAGGGCGATCGAGCCGGCCGCCTCGTGCGGTGCCGGCGCACGGGGCCACACGGGCAGCGCCGTGCCGCCGGTGGCGTCCCAGCTTTGCACGAAGGCCGTCTCGAGCTCGGCCACCGCCGGGCCACGCAGCGCCACGCCGGTGTCGCGCCACGGCGGCACGCCGCGCGCCGGGTCGCCCAGCCATTTCGCGCTGATGCAGACCCCGGACAGGAAGCCGCGCACGCCGTCGACCACCAGCAGCTTGCGGTGATCGCGGCTGATCCAGCCGAACGGCTGGCCCAGTTGCGGTGGATTGAACACCCGCACCAGCCCGCCGGCGGCGCGCAACGGCGCCCAGAACGCACCGCGCGACTGGCCCAGGCAGCCGACCCAGTCGACCACCACCGCCACCAGCACCCCGGCCTTCGCGCGCTCCACCAGCGCATCGCGAAACATGTGGCCGACGGCATCGTCGCGGATGATGTAGTTCTCCAGCAGCACGCGCTGTCGCGCGGTGCGGATCGCCGCCAGCCAGGCGTCGTAATGCGCCGCCGCGTCGATCAGCAGCTCCACCGCGTTGCCGCCCAGCAGCGGCGCACCGGCGGTGCGGCTCAACGCCTGTTCGGCCAGCAGGCGATGCGGGGTTACCGGAAGCGGCGTCGTGGACATGCGATGAGTGTAGGTCATGCCACGAGCCCATCGGAATCGAATGGAACTTGCTTAAGCGGGAAGCCTCCTCGTCATCATTCCTGCTTGACCAGCCATTCGGCTGTTGAAAGCCGCAGGAATGACGAGATTTACGTAGTCGGACTCCGACCCAGCTGCCCGCCCGCCGGCGGCGGGCTTCTGGCATGATCGGGCGCATGCCGATCGAGCACCGCTACACCGACACCAGGGATTGCGCGCAGCACATTGCCGACCGGCTGGCGCCGGATCTGCGCATCGCCGCACCGCTGGGGCTGGGCAAGCCGCATGGCCTGCTCAATGCGCTGTACCGGCTCACGGCCGACGACCCGACCCGCTCGCTGCGCCTGTATACCGCGCTGTCGCTGACCCGGCCGCAGCCTGCGCCGGGGCTGGAGGCGCGCTTCCTGGGGCCGTTCCTCGAACGTCACTTCGGTGCCGACCAGGTCGATCCGCAGTACGCGCTCGATCAGGCGCGCAATGCGCTGCCGGCGAACGTCGAGGTACACGAGTTCTACCTGCAGTCCGGCGCGCTGCTGCATTCGGCCAGCGCCCAGCGCAGCTACATCAGCCAGAACTACACCCACGTCGCCCGCGACCTGGTACCGCAGGACATCAACCTGCTGGTGCAACTGGTGGCGCGGCGCGAGGGGCCGGACGGCGTGCATTACAGCCTGTCGTGCAACCCGGATCTCACCCTCGATTTCCTGCGCCAGGTGCAGGCTGCCGGCAAGCCGCGGCCGCTGTGCGTGGCGGTGGTGCATCCGCAGCTGCCGTACATGAGCGGCACGGCCGAGGTGGCCGAAGATTATTTCGACATCGAACTGCGCCCCGACGCCTCGCCGCGCCTGTTTGCGCTGCCGCGCCCGCCGGTCGACGTGGCCGAGTACGCGCTGGGTCTGCACGCCAGCGCGCTGGTCAGGGACGGCGGCTGCCTGCAGATCGGCATCGGCGCGCTGTCCGATGCGCTGGTCAAGGCGCTGCTGCTGCGCCAGCAGGAAAACATCCAGTGGCGGCGCGCGCTGGTGGCGCTGGACCGCCGCGGCGCCACGCATGCGCTGGCCGCCTCGATGGGCGGTCTGGCGCCGCTCGAGACCGGCCTGTACGGCGCCAGCGAAATGGTGATGGACGGCTTCATGCACCTGCAGCAGGCCGGCATTCTCAAGCGCCGCAGCTGGGACGATCCGGCCCAGGAACAGGCCTCCGCCGCCGGCCGGCTGGACCCGGCAACGCCCGGCGGGCACTACTTGCGCGGCGCGTTCTTTCTGGGCACGCAGGCCTTGTACGAATGGCTCGATGCCACCGAAGCGGCCGACCCCGATGCGATCGACATGTGCCCGGTCGCCAACGTCAACCAGCTGTACGGCGACCATCAGGCGCTGGCGGTGCTGCAGCGGCGCGGCGCGCGTTTCTTCAACACCTGCATGATGGCGACCCTGCTCGGCGCCGCAGTGTCCGACACGCTGGCCGATGGCGAGGTGGTCAGCGGCGTCGGCGGCCAGTACAACTTCGTGGCGATGGCGCACGAACTGCCCGGCGGCCGCTCGGCGTTGCTGCTGCGCTCGACCCGGCAAGTGCGCGGCGGCATCGAAAGCAACATCCGCTGGAACTACGGCCAGACCACGATCCCGCGCCACCTGCGCGACCTGTTTGTCACCGAATACGGCGTCGCCGACCTGCGCGGCAAGAGCGACAGCGAATGCGTCGAGGCGATGCTGTCGATCAGCGACGCGCGCTTTCTCGATGTGCTGAGCGCCGAGGCGAAATCGCACGGCAAGCTGGCCGTGGATTTCGCGATACCCGAAGCCTGGCGGCGCCATCATCCCGATCATCTGCGCGAGGCGCTGCTGCCCCTGCAGAAAAAAGGATTGTTGCCGCAGTTTCCGTTCGGCAGCGACTTCACCGACGTCGAACAGCAACTGTTGCCGGCGTTGAACTGGCTGAAGGCGTCGGTTGGCAACTGGCGCGGCCGGTTCAGGCTGCTGCAGGCGCTGTCGCGACCGGGAGCGCCGATCGACGGTGAAGCCGCGGCGCTGGAGCGGATGGGACTGGCCACGCCGGCCACGCTGACCGACCGCGTGTTGCGCCGGGTGCTGCAGGCGGCGTTGCGGCGGATGGCGGGCGCAGTGTCGGGCCATTGAGCCGCGTCGCCTGGCCGGGTTGTTCGGGATCTTCCTTTGGCCGCTGGCTGCTAAGATGAAATCTCGATGCAAATACGAGGTTCCACCATGAGCGCCAAGTACGTCACGCTCGCCGAAGCCAACCGCCACCTGGCCGAACTGATGGAGGCCGCCAGGCGCGGCGATGAAATCTTCATTGAGGCGGGGAACCACACGCAGGTGAAGCTGGTGGCGGTTGCGCCGGTGCGCCAGGCGCGGGTGCTCGGTGCCTATCGCGGCAAGCTGCACATGCGTGCCGACTTCAATGCACCGCTCCCCGACGACTTCTGGTTGAGTGGTCAACCGTGAAGTTGCTGCTCGATACCCACGCCTTTATCTGGATGCTGGAAGCGCCGGAGAAGCTCTCCGCCAAAGTGATCCAGGCCCACAACGACCCGTCCACCACGCTGATCGTCAGCGTCGCTTCGTTATGGGAAATCCAGATCAAACGCGCGCTGGGCAAGCTGGACATGGAGGTGTCGCTGGAGCAGATCGTGCGCGAGCAAATCGACACGTACCGCTATGAGCTGCTCGACATCCGTGCCGCGCATGTGTTGGCGCTGGACGTGCTGCCGCGTCATCACGGCGATCCGTTCGACCGGCTCTTGATGGCGCAGGCACAGACCGAACGGGTGCCGTTGGTCAGTACCGACAACGTGTTTACGCATTATCCCGTGGAGCTGTTTTGGTAGGGCGAGGCGTGACGCGGACCGAAATCGCACGTCGGGGGTTGCGACTGCACGCTTTTTATCTGCGGTGATCTCGCTAACGCATTGACGCCGCGTGCTGCGCCGGATGCTGCAGGCGGCGCCGCGGCGGATGGTGGGTGCAGCGTCGGGCCGTTGAGCCGGCCTGCAAAGATGATGCGGGCGGGGATGTGCCACCGTCACGCGGTTGCGTGACGGGAGGTCGGACGCCGATCAGCGTGGCCCGGCGAGTCGCGGCCAGGAGGCCGGCATGCAGCATGCCGACGCGATCAGCCTGGCCTTCCTGGTGCGGGACTTGCGCCTGACGATGGCCTTGCGTCCATCCGCATCGCTGCGCGCATCGGGCCGCCAGGCCAGATCGGTGGGGGTGACGTGACCGTGCAGGAACAGCAGATCTTTCCAGAGCGAGCTCATGGGGGGAGCCTCCGTGGGGTGCTTGGGCTTGGGGTGTGCTCAAGGTACGCGTGCCGGAGGCCGCCAAAAAGCGATATATTCGCAAGCCAGGCTTGAAGGAAATTCAAGATGGGAAAGGTGCCGCTGGGCCTGCTGCAACAGTTCGTGCTGGTTGCCCGGTTGGGCAATCTGTCGCGCGCCGCGACGAAGGCAAACCTTACCGTGAGTGCGTTGAGCCACCAGATGCGGCAATTGGAGGAACGCATGGAACGGCGGCTGTTCGAGCGCGGACCGCGCGGCGTGAAGCTGACCGTCGACGGCCGCAGCCTGCTCGAGGCGGTGGGCGAGCACTTCGATGGTATCGAGCATGCGTTGTCGCGCTATCACACGCACCACCATAACGAGCTGACGCTCAGCGCCAGCCCCGGCATCATGTCGAGCTGGCTGGTGCCGCGGCTGCCGCGACTGGTCGCCACGCATCCGGAACTGGAGTTCAACCTGCAATCGAGCTCCGTGCTGGTGGACTTCGAACGCGAGGCGGTGGACGTCGGGCTGCGCTACGGCCGCGGCAAGTGGAGCGGCTTGCACAGCGAGCGCCTGTTCGGCGAATGGATCGCGCCGGTGGCCGCGCCCGCGCTGATCGCACGGCTGGGCGACGCTGACCCGCGCGACCTGTCGCGCTGGCCGCTGCTCGGCGAACCGGCGCCCTCGACGCGCTGGAGCGACTGGTTCACCCGCTACGGCGGCACGCGCCCCACGCGCTACGTGGCGCAGTTCGACGGCCTCGACGCGCTGCGCCATGCGGCCCTGGAAGGTCTCGGCGTTGCGCTGGGGCGGATGGTGACCTCGAAGTCGCTGATCGATGCCGGCCGGCTGGTGGTGCTGGGCGATCGCTACATGGCGGTGCCGGAAGCGTACTGGCTGGTGTATCCGCAACGCTCGCAGGAACACCG
>DATKVA010000170.1:0-21609 GCA_035530315.1 Rhodanobacter sp.
AATCTGGAAAACGGCAAAAGCGTGATCGTGCGGGTCAACGACCGTGGTCCGTTCCATCGCGGCCGGGTGATCGACCTTTCTTATGCGGCTGCGGTGAAGATCGGCATCTGGCCCAAAGGTGTCGGCCGGGTCGAGGTACAGGGCATCGATCCGGACCAGCTCGCCGGGGAACTGCCGCCGCCGCCGGCGGTCACAAGCGCACATTCGGAAATCTACCTGCAAGTCGGCGCATTTTCCGACGCGGACAATGCCGATCTGATGGTGCGGCGCCTGCGTCGGGCCAACATTGCGCCGGTCTCGGAAACGGAGTCCGTGATCAATGGACGCCGTGTCCACCGGGTGCGTGTCGGGCCGCTGCCTGGCCTTGAGCGGGCCGACCAGGTCAGCGTCCGGATCGAGAATATGGGTCTGCCTCGCCCTCAGGTCGCGGTAGACTGAGCGGTATTTATCACGCATGTGCCCGTGCTTGCCGGGCACCCGAAAACTGGACTGAAGATCACGATGAAATGTTTCCGCCGCATGCTGATTTCCCTGACGGCCGCCTCGTTGCTGCTCGGCATGGCCGTGGCCCAGACGCCGCCTTATCCCACGCCGGTACCGCGTCCGGTGATGCCCGAGGCACCGGTGCCGCCGCCGCCGGTGGTGGACGGCGAAAGCTGGGTCCTGATGGATTACGCCACCGGCCAGATTCTCGCCTCGAAGAACCCCGACGAGCACCGCGCACCGGCCTCGCTGACCAAGGTGATGACCGACTACGTGGTCTCGGCCGAGATCGCCGCCGGCCGCATCCACCCCGACGACATGGTGACCATCAGCGAGCACGCCTGGCGTGCCGGTGGCGCCGGCACCGACGGCTCCACCAGCTTCCTCAAGCTGGGCAGCCAGGTGAAGCTGGAGGATCTGCTGAAGGGCATGATCGTGCAGTCCGGCAACGATGCGGCGATCGCGCTGGCCGAGCACACCGCGGGTACCGAGCAGTCCTTCGTGGGCCTGATGAACGCCTATGCCAAGCAGTTGGGCATGACCGACACGCATTATTCGGACGCCTCGGGCTACCCGGTCGACGACCATTACTCGTCGGCGCGCGACATCGCCACCCTCACCCGCGCGCTGATCCACAACTTTCCGGGCGACTACGCGGTTTCCAAGATCAAGCAGATCACCCTGAACGGCATCACCCAGCCGAATCGCAACACGCTGCTGTGGCGCGATCCCTCGGTGGATGGCGTGAAGACCGGCTATACCGCGGCGGCCGGCTACTGCATGGACGCCTCGGCCCAGCAGGGCAACGAGCGCATGATCGCGGTGGTGATGGGCGCCAGCAGCGAGCAGGCGCGCGCCGATTCGGCGATGGCGCTGCTCAACTACGGTTTCCGCTTCTACGAGACGCACAAGCTCTACGACGCCAGCAAGCCACTGGCCACGCCGCGACTGTGGAAGGGCGAGGCGGACCAGTTGCCGATCGGCGTTGCCGAGAATGTGCTGGTCACGGTCAAGCGTGGCGACTACGGCAAACTCAAGGCCAGCATGGATATCCCGGCCACGCTGATCGCCCCGTTCAAGAAAGGACAGCAGGTGGGAACGCTGCGCGTCACGCTGGCCGGTCAGCCGGTGCAGACGGTGCCCCTGATAGCGTTGAGCGATGCGCCACCGGGCGGCTTTTTCTCGCGCCTGTGGGACAGCATCCTGCTGTGGTTCCACAGCAGCAAGGGCAACACACAACAGGCCGCGAGCATCGGCTGATGCAACCGATCGACTTCAGCAAGGCGAAGCAGGACGGCAAGGGGTTCCAGTTCCCCGGCGAATTCGAGATCACCGCGGTGGGCAATGCCAGTGCGAACCTGCCGACCCATGTGCCTCAGCTGCTGGAGCGCGCCGGCCTGCATGTGCTGCACGAAAGCGTGCGGCATCGGCATTCCGGCGCCGGCAATTTCGTCTCGGTCACGGTGAGCTTTCGCTGCGAAAACCGCGAGCAATACGAGGCGGCGCATGCCGCGCTGCGCGAGAGCGCGGATATTCGTTATACGCTGTAGGAGCGCACCCTGTGCGCGAATGCTCTTTGCCGACATTCGAACAAAAGCATTCGCGCACAGGGTGCGCTCCTACAGCATCCGTTCCAAGGTCACACCTCATGTCGTTGCCGCTGAAAATCCGCCGCCTGGGTCGCCAACCGTACGAGCCGACGTGGCGGGCGATGAGCGCGTTCACCGACAACCGGGTGGCGGACACGGTCGATGAGCTGTGGCTGCTGGAGCACGAGCCGGTGTTTACGCTCGGCCAGGCCGGCAAGATGGAGCATGTGTTGACGCCGGGCGATATTCCGGTGGTGCCGGTGGATCGCGGCGGTCAGGTGACCTACCACGGTCCGGGCCAGATCGTTGCCTACCCGTTGATCGACCTGCGCCGGCTCGGTGTGGGTGTGCGTGAGCTGGTCGACAAGATCGAGCAGTCCATCATCGATACGTTGCAGCACTGGCAGATCGGCGCGGCGCGGCGCGAGGGCGCGCCGGGGGTCTACGTCGAAGCCGCCAAGATCGCCGCGCTGGGGCTGCGCGTGCGGCGCGGCTGCAGTTTTCACGGGCTGGCGTTCAACGTGGCCATGGATCTGGAGCCGTTCCAGCGCATCAATCCTTGCGGTTACAAGGGTTTGGCGGTCACGCAGGTGCTAGACTTGGGCGGTCCGTCGCAGCTGGCCGCTGTCGAGGATGTGCTGATCGGCGAATTTTGCCGCCAGTTCGGTTTCACGGCAGAGCCGGCCGCCCCTTTTCTTCCCGAACTCCCCGCTCGCATAGCGGTCTAGGTTGTTGCAGATGAGCGAAACAAATCCATCGTCCAGAGCCATTCCGATCGACGTCGTGACCGGCACGGCGGCCGAAAAGCAGCTGGGCAACGACAAGATTGCGCGCAATCGCGCCGGCTTCGACACGGACGTGCCGACGCTGCGCAAGCCGTCCTGGATTCGCGTGCGGCTGCCCCAGGGCAACGCCGTGCAGCAGCTGAAATCGCGCCTGCGCGACAGTGCGCTGGTCACGGTATGCGAGGAAGCCTCCTGCCCGAACATCCACGAATGCTTCAGCAAGGGCACCGCCACGTTCATGATCCTCGGCGAGGTGTGCACGCGCCGCTGCTCGTTCTGCGACGTGGCGCACGGCCGCCCGCAGCCGCCGGACCCGCAGGAGCCGGCACGGCTGGCCGAGACGATCCGCGACATGCGCCTGCGTTACGTGGTGATCACCTCGGTCGATCGCGACGATCTGCGCGACGGCGGCGCCGAGCACTTCGCCAGCTGCATCCGCGCCGTACGCCATGCCAGCCCGCAGATCCGGATCGAGATCCTCACGCCCGACTTCCGCGGCAAGGGCCGCATGGAACGCGCGCTCGAGGTGTTGAAGGATTTTCCGCCGGACATCTTCAACCACAATCTGGAAACCGTGCCGCACCTGTACCGCGAAGTGCGCCCCGGCGCCGATTACCAGTGGTCGCTGGACCTGCTCAAGCGCTTCAAGGCGCAGCATCCTGAGGTGCCGACCAAGTCCGGCATCATGCTGGGCCTGGGCGAAACCATGGAGCAGGTGCTGGAGACGATGCGCGATTTACGCGCGCATGACGTCGAGATGATCACCATCGGCCAGTATCTGCAACCCACGCCGCATCACCATCCGGTAGTGCGCTACTGGACTCCCGAAGAATTCGATGCGCTGCGCGCAGCCGGTGAGGCGATGGGCTTCCATCACGTCGCCTCTGGTCCGCTGGTACGTTCGTCCTATCACGCCGACCTGCAGGCCCATGCAGCCGGCGTCACCGAGTCAACCTGAGAGAACCCATGAAATTCCGTCACCTGCTGGCCCTGCTGCTTGCTCTCACCTTTACCGGCGTCCATGCGCAGTCGGCAGCCGACCTCGGAGCCAACGCTCAACATCGCAAAGCTGCGGTGTGGCCGCTCAAGCCCACCGCCACCGAGGCGCAGGCGGCGCAGCTGTCGGCGCGCTTCCTGACCCGCTTCCATTACGACGCGAAGCCGCTCGACGATGCGATGTCGGCGCGCATCTATGACGACTACTTCAAGCTGCTCGACAGCGAGAAGGTGTTCTTCACCCAGGCCGACATGGACAAGTTCGCGCCGCTCAGGACCAAGTTCGACGACGCGATTTGGAACGAGGATCTGTCCGCTCCGTTCGCGATCTTCAACCTCTACCTGCAGCACGCGGTCGAACGCATGAACTATGCCCGCGGCCTGTTGAAGAAAGGTTTCGACTTTTCCGCCGACCTGAATTACACGTTCGATCGCAAGCATGCCAAGTGGCCGAAGGACCAGGCCGAGCTGGATACGCTGTGGCGCGAGCGCACCATGAACGACTGGCTGCGCCTGAAGCTGGCCGGCAAGGACGATGCGGAAATCCGCAAGATCCTCGAGAAGCGCTACTCCGGCTACATAGAGCGCGTGAAGCAACTCGACTCCGAAGATGCGTTCCAGACCTTCATGACGGCCTATGCCGAAACCACCGATCCGCATACCGACTATCTCGGTCCGCGCCAGGCGGAGAATTTCGACATCGCCATGAAACTCTCGCTGGAAGGCATCGGCGCCGTGCTGCAGACGCCCGACGAATACACCCTGATACGCGAGCTGGTGCCGGCCGGGCCGGCCGCGAAATCCGGCAAGATCCACGTGGGCGACCGCATCGTGGGCGTCGGTCAGGGCGACAAGGGGCCGATCGTCGATGTGGTCGGCTGGCGCGTGGACGATGTCGTCAACCTGATCCGCGGCAAGAAGGACACCGTCGTGCGCCTGGAGATCCTGCCGGGCGAGTCGGGCCTCGACGGCAAGCACGAGATCGTCACCCTGGTGCGCAAGAAAGTCAGCATCGAGGAGCAGGCGGCCAAGAAGAAGATCGTCACCATCAAGGATGGCGACGTCACCCGCAAGATCGGCGTGATCGAGCTGCCCACGTTCTACTCCGACTTCGGCGCACGCAGCAAAGGCGACAAGAACTTCAAGAGCGCCACCCGCGATGTCGCCAAGCTGCTGGGCGAGCTCAAGCTTGCCGGTGTGCAGGGAGTGATCATGGATCTGCGCAACAACGGCGGCGGCTCGCTGGCCGAGGCCAATTCGCTGACCGGCCTGTTCATCGACAAGGGGCCGGTGGTGCAGGTGCGCGACGCCAATGGTCATGTGGAGGTGGAGGGTGACGACGATCCGGGCATGGCCTGGAGCGGCCCGATGGCTGTGCTGGTCAACCGCGGTTCCGCCTCGGCATCGGAGATCTTCACGGCGGCAATCCAGGATTACCATCGCGGACTGGTCATCGGCGAACCAACCTTCGGCAAGGGCACCGTGCAGAACCTGGTCGATCTCGACCGTTACACCCAGGGCAGCAGCGAAAAGCCGCAGTTCGGCGAATTGAAGATGACCATCGCCGAATTCTTCCGCATCGACGGCGGCTCCACCCAGCTCAAGGGCGTGACACCGGACATCGAATTTCCGAAGAACGGCGACGACAAGGATTTCGGCGAATCCACCTACGACAATGCCTTGCCCTGGACCCAGATTGCGCCGGCCGACTACAAGCCGGTAGCCGATCTCAAGGCGTACCTGCCGCAACTGCGGGAAATGCACGACGCGCGCGTGGCCAAGTCACCGGCGTGGAAACTGATGCTCGACGAGCTGGCGCAGTCCAAGATCATGCGCAACAAGACGTCGATCTCGCTGAACCTTGCCACGCGCGAGGCCGAGCGCAAGAAGCAGGATGCGATCCAGGCCGGGTTCCGCGCCCGACACAAGGCGATCGACGGCACGGACGCGCTGCTCAGCGACGAGGACAAGGTCCTCGACGATGGCCTCAACGCGGACGAGCGCAGCCTGAAGACCGAACTGAAGCTGGAGAAGGAGGCCAAGAAAGCCAAGGATGTCGAACTCGACGAAACCGCGCACATCCTGTTCGATGCGGTCGGCCTGATCAAGGCCGATCCGAAGCTGGCTGCCGAAGTGCTGCCGTATGGCGGCAAGTTCAGCGTCGCCTCGGTCGCGGACAAGGCGGCTCCGGCGGCGGCGACGGTTGCACACTGAGCCTAGGAGCGTGGGCGGTAGAAGCCATTCGGGCTGCAAAGCCCTCCGCGCGGTCCATTTTTCCGTCGCTTTTTGGCCCATAGAACCACTATGGGCCGGCAAATCACCAAAAACTGTCCTCGCGCAGAGGACTTTTCGCCGCGAACGTTTCTACCGCCCACGCTCCTAGGAGCGTGGGCCGCAGAAATCTTTGGGCTGTGATTGTGCTCTCGCCATAGGCTGCGCCTCTCGTCGGGCTTGCATAGAGTGACTATGCGCACCCTCCGATAGACGCATCCTATGGCGATAGCCCAATCTCGCTATCCAAAGTTTCTACGGCCCACGCTCCTAGGGCTGCGCAAGATCAGCAAAAAAAGGCAGCGCCTCGGCGCTGCCTTTTTTTGCGGTCGTTCATGGCCGGCATGCAGGATTGATGCAGGCCATGGCACGGGTCGTGATGACGACCCGTGCGTGGTGGTGAATCAGAACTTCACGCTGGCCTGGACGTACATGAAGCGGCTGGGCGTGTCATAGGTGGATGCGTCATACCCGTTCAATGAGCACGAGACGCAGATCGGCGGCTTCTTGTCCCACAGGTTGTTGATGCCGGCGGTCAAGGTCATGTCCATGCTGATCGGCAGCTTCCAGCTGGCGCGCACGTCCTGGTAGGTCACGGCACCGATGTAGTGGGTGCCGTCCGGGCGAGCCGGAGTGATCTCGCTGGGATGGTTGCAGATCGCATAACCCGCGGCTGCAGCGCAATCTTCCTTCAATGCGCTGATGTAACGGAACTTGTAGCTGACATCCCAGGACTTGTACGACCAGCCCAGATCCAGGTTCGAGGTCAGCCGCGGGATGGCACTGTCGTTGAGCTCGAGACCCACCGTGCGGGGTTCGACATTGCCGGCCTTGTTGCTGGCCACATACTTGCCCACGACCGTCCCCTGCAGGTTCGCACGGAACACGCCGATCGACGATTCCGGCCCACGCCAGTTCACGCCGAAATCCCAGCCGTGGGTGTCGATGTTGCCGAGGTTCTGCAAGGTGGCGTCGAAACCGTCGATGTTGCCGGTGGCATTGCGATGGATGCCGGTGCAGAACACCGAGCTGTTGCTGCCGCTGTCCACGCAGCGGTTGAGCTTGGTCTGCGGATCCAGTGCCTGGATCGAGTTGGCGATCTTGACCCGGTAGTAACCGGCGGTGATATCCAGTTTGCTGGCCCAGGCGGTGTTGGTGGCCCAGCCCGGGCTGTACACCGCGCCATAGGTCAGGCTGCGCGAGGTTTCCGGCTGCAGGTCGACGTTGCCGCCGGTGCGTACCGAGATCTGCGGATTCGGCTGGGTGTAGCCGGCCGGCACGCCCAGTGCTGCGCAGTTGCTGGCGGTCTGCGAGCTGCCGATCGGTGCCGAACACGGATCCTGCAAGGTCGCGTCGAAGCGGGCCGGCGAACCGAACAATTCGCCGATCGATGGCGCGCGGAAGCCTTGCGCCAGCGTGCTGCGCAAGGTCAGGTCGTCAGACAGCTGCCAGCGCAGGCCCAGTTTGCTGTTGGTGGTGCCGCCGAAGGTGGAATAGTCCGAATAGCGGGTGGCACCGGACAGATCCAGCGCCTTGACGAAGGGAAGATCCTTCAGCAGTGGCGCATCCAGCTCCAGGTAGTACTCCTTGATCGAGTAGCTGCCCGAGGTCGGCAGTGACGGCACGCCGTTGGATTCGCCGGCGACCACCACGGCATCGGGCTGGTAGCTGCCCGTGAGGTTGCGGTGCTCGAAACCGGTGGCGAAGGTGAACGTGCCGGCCGGCAGGTCGAACAGGTTGCCGGACAGGTTGGCGGTCTGCAGGTTGATCTTGTTGTCGCTGGTGTCGTGTTCGATGTACTGGATGTACTGCAGCATCGCCGGCGTGATGGTGCCCGGGCCACCGAAAATGTTCAGCGGCACGCAGCTGCCGGTGCAGTTGGCGACCGGACCGAGCGCCCGCTGGATGTGCGCGATGTTGTAGGTGCCGGTGACGGTCTGGGTGGCGCTGTTGTCGCCGTGGGCGATGTTCACGTCCCAGTAGAAGTCGTGCTCGCCGAGGCTGAACGTGCCCTCCAGGCCGGTGGCGAAGTAGGAGGTGTCGACAGTCTGCCGGTAGACACGCGGGCCGCCTTCGATCGGGCGTCGGCCGATCAGCACCAGGTTGCCGTTGGCCGGATCGGGGTTGAGGGTGAAGCCGAGCGGGTTGTAGGGATTGGTGACATCCACCCCGACGTTGTCGGCCAGGCCGCCCGTGCCGGCACCCGGGCCGAGGAAGATCGGCTCCGGCGCGGCCTCGTTGACCGATTTGCGGGTGTTGTACAGGCCGCGCATGTACCAGGTGACGCTGTCGGTGACCTTGTAACGCGTCTGCGCGAAGATCGCGTCGCGCTTGCTGGGCGTCAGCAACAGGTTGTGCGCCGCGAAGTTGTAGCGGTCGGCGCTGGAAAAGGAATGGAAGTCGCCGGGGTAGGACGGGCTGCCGTTGGGGAAGCTGCCGTTCGGCGTGACGTCCACCGTGTTGTTGGTGTTGTCGGTGAAGATGAAACGGCCGGTCGGCGTGGCGGAGCTGCAGTTGTCCAGCCCGGTGCCCGGTACGCATTCGTTGCTGGATTGTCCCCAGGCGCTGGAGCTGATGGCGTCCTGCTTGACGTGGCTGACGTCGACGAAGAACTCGTAGCGATCGGTCTTGCCGCCCAGCGAGACGTCGGCCTGGCTGGTGTTGCCGCCGGAAAGATTGCCGTAGTTGCCGAAGTAGAAATTGGCGGCGGCGCCCTTCTGCGAACGCTTGGTGATGATGTTGACCACGCCGGCCATCGCGTCGGAACCGTACAGGGCGGACGCGCCATCCTGCAGGATCTCGATGCGATCGATGATGCTGGCCGGGATGGTGTTCAGATCCACCGCCGACGACACGCCCGAAGCGGAGCTTTCATCCACCCAGCGGATGCCGTCGACCAGGATCAGCACGCGCTTGGCGCCAAGATTGCGCAGGTCGAGCGTGGCCGAACCGGAACCGACGCCGCTGCCGTCCGGCGGAAAACCGAAGTTGCCGGCCGAATTGAACTTGGTGTTGAGCGCCGAACCGGACGAGCTCAGCTGCTGCAGGATGTCGCCGATGCTGGTCAGGCCGGTCTTGGCGATATCCGCCGAACTGATCGTGATCACCGGCACCTGGGTGGCCATGTCCGCACCCTTGATGCGCGAGCCGGTGACCTCGACGGCTTGCAGGTTGGTTGTCGACTTGGCGTTTGCCGGTGGCGGTTGCTGGCTCTGCGCGTGTGCGACCGACGCGCCCAGCGAGATGCTGGCGAGGAGTGCGCTGGACAGGGCCAGGGCAAGCCGGTTGTGAGGCAATGGACGGTGCATGAAGGTTCCCCATTTTTTTGATTGGTGATGCCGGAGACTCATGGCGACTGCGCTTCTCGAGTTGACGCATCCTTCTGTTTGAGTGCTTGGCGTTCCTTGCTCCAAAGGCACGCTTGTCGTCATGAGCGGTGACAGGTGCCCTGCGGCAAAGGCAGGCACGTTGACCTGGCGGCTCCCGACGCCGGTCGCCAGCACGCTGGCGATTTGTTAATTAATCGGAAGTGCGCAGGCCGGCATGGAGCATCCCACGAGCACGCGAAAAAAAACAGCGTCGAGGCGCTGTTTTTTTTAACACAAATAACCCGGTATCTTAATCAACGTCTTGACGGGAGTAGCGCTGCTGCAAAAACGCGAACAGCGCGCGCATTCCCATCGCTTCGCCACCGCGCGGCCGGCCGGGACGGTCGGTGTCGTTCCAGGCGTAGGTGTCCAGATGCAGCCAGGCGATCGCATCGGGAACGAAGCGCTCCAGATACAGCGCCGCGGTGATTGCGCCGGCATGGCGCGAGGGGCCGGCATTGGCGAAGTCGGCCAGCTGGGACTCCAGCAACTTGCGGTACGGGCGCCACAGCGGCAGTTGCCACAACGGGTCATGCACCGCACGGCCGGCGGCCAGCACGGCACTGGCCAGTTCGTCCCGATTGGCAAACAGCGCCGGCAGATCCGGTCCCAGCGCCACCCGTGCGGCACCGGTGAGGGTGGCGAAATCGACGATCAGGTCGGGCTGCTGTTCGGCGCCGTAGCTGAGCGCGTCGCACAGCACCAGACGCCCCTCGGCATCGGTGTTGTCGATCTCCACGGTGAGGCCGGCGCGGGTGGTGATCACGTCGCCCGGGCGCAGCGCGTTGCCGGCCAGCGCATTTTCCACCGCCGGCACCAGCAGGGTCAGGCGCACCGGCAGCTGCGCCTGCATGATCAGCCCGGCCAGTGCGATCGCGTGGGCGGCGCCGCCCATGTCCTTCTTCATGTTGCGCATGCCGTCGGCGGACTTGATGTCGAGACCGCCACTGTCGAAGCACACGCCCTTGCCGATCAGCACCAGCTTCGGATGGGATGCCTTGCCCCAGGTCAGCTCGATCAGGCGCGGCGCCCGATGGCTGGCGCGGCCGACCGCATGGATGGTGGGGAAATTGGCTTCGAGCAGTTCGTCGCCCGCCCAGCCACGCACCTTCGCCTTGTGTGTCTTGCCCAGCTGCTTGATCGCCTGGGCCAGCTGCTGCGGCCCCATGTCCTCGGTCGGCGTGTTGACCAGGTCGCGCACCAGGGCGGTGGCCTGCACCAGCGGCAGCAGCTGCCGCAGGTCGGCGGCGGAAACGGCAAGCCGTGCCGGTGCGCGGGTGGGCTTGCGATAGCGGCTGAATTGGTAGGCGCCCAGCGCCCAGCCCAGAGCGGCCTGCAGCGGATCGGTCAGCACGCTTTCGGCGGCAAGGTGATAGCTCGCCTCGGGCAGGGTGCCGGGCAGGGTGCCGGGCAGGGCGGCCAGCGCCCCTAGTGCATCTTGCGGATCGACGCCGACCAGCACGCGCTCCAGCTTGCCGTGGCTGTCGGCGAGCAGCGCAAACGTGCCGGCGGCGGCCTGGAAGCCGCTCTCGCCCAGCCAGCGTCGCTGCGCGGCGGTCAGTCGCCGGCGCGTGGCGACGAAATGCGCCGCGTCGGTGGTCTCGATGGCAATGCTGTGGCGGTCGCCGGGTTGGCGTTCGATCAGGACGGACATGCGGTTTCCTCAGCTGCGTGCGGCGGTGTGTGGTGCCGGAGGCGTCACGTTGGCGACCGCCAATGATGCACCCTTTGCCGTGCTACTGCCTATGTGCGGCGGGCTGTGCTTCGAGCCAGTCGGCCAGCGCCGTCATGTCGGGTAGATCCAGTTCGGGCGGCGGGCCCAGCGCAGCTGGCCAGGGTTCGCCGCAGCGATTGATCCAGGCGGTGCGCAGCCCGGCCGCACGGGCGCCGGCGATGTCCATCAGCGGATCGTCGCCGGCGTGCAGGATCGCCGCGGGGACTACGCCCAACCGCTCGGCGGCGGCCAGAAAGATCTGCGGGTCCGGCTTGGCCGCGCCGGTATCGCGCGCGCTGATGTGATGGCTGAAGTGCTGCCGGATGCCGATACGCTGCAGATCGGCATTGCCGTTGGTCAGGCTGGCCAGTGGCCAGCGGGCGGCAATCCGCTGCAGTGCCGGCAGGCTGTCCGGATACAGCTCCACGGTGTTGCGCGCCGCGAAGTAGATTTCCCACAAGGCGTCCACCGGCGCCGTCGCGATGCCGCAGGCGGCAAAGGCGTGATGCAGGGTGAGCTGGCGCTGCGCGGTGACATCATGGGCCAGGTCGTGCCGTTCGCTGGCGATCCGTGCGCGCAACTCGCGCATGGCCGTGACCGGCCAGACACGGGCGACGTCGGGATGATGGCGCCGCAGCCACGCATCGACCGCATGGTCGGCGCGTTCCAGCGCCGGTGCCACCGGCCACAGGGTGTCGTCCAGATCGATCGTGAGCGCGAGTATCCGCACGTCACTCCGCCGCTCAGTCGCGGCTGAGCCGCAACCACTGGCCCGGTCTGAGGCGGTTGCCGGTGAGATGGTTCCAGTCGCGCAAGCGAGCCACGTCCAGGTCATGCTTGCGGGCGATCGATGCCAGCGTGTCGCCCTTGGCCACCCGATAGGTCTTGCCGCCGCGATCGGCGCGGCGCGTGGCCGTATCGGCATCCACCGTGACCCTGCTGAAATCCGCGCCATTGGCTTTCGGGTCGTTGACCGTGGTGGCTGCACCGCGTGCGTGCGCCAGACTGCTGACGCTCATGCCGGCGACGCTGCCGCTGACGCCGCTCAGCCGGGTTTTTTCGTTCACCGGCGCGGCAGCCGCCGCCTGATCCTTCGCCTGGCGGCGCTCCAGTGCGCGCCGCGCGGCCAGCGTGTCCGGCGAGGTGGGGGCGACCGCAACGCGATCGGCATAGGTTGCCCCCGGCGCGGAAATCGGCGTGGCAGCAGGTGCGATATGGCTGGCCCTGGCACCGACTTCGGCGAGAATCCGGCTGCGCCGCGAGCGGTCCATCGAGGCCAGCGCGCTGCCATCCTGGAATGGCAGTACCGCATGCTGGCGCAGCGCGGCCTTGGCCGGCGCGGTCCGCGCGAAGTCGACGAATGCCTGTGCCTCGGCGGCCTTCGATCCGTGCGGGTTGGTGACCAGATACAGCGGGCTGTACAGCACGTAGCTGCCATCGGCGAGGTTGGCCACGGAGGGCGCGACGCCGTTGATCGCCAGCGCCTTGAGCTTCGGGTTGCCGCGGATGTCGCTCAGCGTGGAGGCACCCAGGCCGTTGGGATTCAAGGCCACCCCGTCTTCGAGCTTGCGTGTGTTGACATACAGTCGTGGCGCGGCGACCGGCTGGTTGCCGCGGCCGAACAGCAGCTGGCGCAGGCTGAACTCCACGCCGTCGCCGGGGCTGGCCACCGCGTAGACGTCGATCGGTGCATTGCGACCGCCGACTTCGCTCCAGTTGTGGATCCTTCCGTAATAGATGTCGTGCACCTGTTTCAGGGTAAGGCTGCGCACCGGATTGGACGCGTTGGTGATCATCACCAGCGCATCCCAGGCCACCGGGGTGAAGATCAGATTCGCATCCTCGGCGCTGCCGTCGGAAGCGCGCGCGCTGCCGGCCACATCCGCCTGGCCGCTGACCACCGCGTCGATGCCGGACGCGGTGTTGAACGGCTGCACTTCGACATGGCCGTGGCCGGCCCTCTCCCAGACCGGCGCCACCTCGCTGACGACGCTGCGTGCGGTGACATCGTCGCCACGCCAGATCAGGCCGGAGCCGTGCGCGGCATGCGTATGACTGCCGGCGAATGCGGCGGTGGAAAGGCACGCCCCGATCAGGGCGGCGGACAGCAGGGCGGAGTGACGTGCGGACATGTGGTGGGAAACCCCGGCAGAACTAGTGGATGACGGTGCGAGCCTGGCGCAGGCTGCGGCATGTCGCCGTGAAGCGCACAGCTTATTGCATCGACCTGAACCTCGAACATCAAGCATTTTCATGCCTTTGCGCCGGGCCGGGCGCCAAGTTGTGAGCCGGCGCACGGCCACAGGGCCGACCAGCACACGCCAGCAGCCTGTCGGACTCTGGTGGTCGAGGCGAGAATGCGGCTGTGCGGGGACAGATTTTCGACGGTTTCGCCGGCCCATGGTAGTTCCCCGGGCCGGGAGCCGGCGGAAATAGGGGCCGCACCGCCGCATTTTCTGCCCGACCGATCAAAGTCCGCCAGGCGGTCAATTGATGACGACATAGCGCGAGCCGTCGGCATTGGCCACCACCAGCACCAGCGGGTCCGGTCGCACGCCGGCCAGTCCGCGCAGCATGCGCAGGTTGCTGATGCGCTGGTTGCCGACGCCGATGACGACATCGTCGGTGGTGAGCCCGGCGCGGGCGGCATGGCTGCCCGCCTGCACCGAACTGACCGCCACGCCGTCGAGGCCCTGGTTGCGCTGATCCTGGCTCAGATCGCTGAAGCGCACGCCGCGCAGGCGCGGATCGAGCTGGCCACCGTCGAGGCTGGCCCGCTTTTCCGCGCTCAGGGTGGCGCTGATTTCGCGCACTTGGCCGGCACGCAGCACGCCCAGCCGCACCGTGCTGCCCAGCGGCAGCAGGCCCTCGGCATTGCGCAGCTGCTGCTCGCTGCGCAGCGGCTTGCCGTCGAGCGTGGTCAGCACGTCGCCCGGCTGCAGGCCGGCACGTGCGGCGGCCGAGCCGTCGCTGACGCCGGTCACCGCCACACCATCGCTGTCCTTGAGCCCGAGCAGCCTGGCGATGCGCGGCGTGATCGTCTGCGTCTGCACGCCCAGGCTGCCGCGCAACACCTTGCCGTGCGCCAGCAGTTGCGTCATCACCTCGCTGGTGAGATTGCTGGGGATCGCAAAGCCGATGCCGACATTGCCGCCCGAGGGCGAGAGGATCATCGTGTTGATGCCGACCAGCTGGCCGCGCAGGTTGACCAGTGCGCCGCCGGAATTGCCCGGGTTGATCGAGGCATCGGTCTGGATGAAATTCTGGTAGCTCGACTCGCCCAGGCCCGAACGGCCCAGCGCGGAGACGATGCCGGAGGTCACCGTCTGGCCGAGCCCGAACGGGTCGCCCACCGCCACCACGTAGTCGCCGACGCGCAACTGGCTGGAATCGGCCAGCGGCAACGCCTGCAGATGGTCGGCCGGAATCTGCACCACGGCCACATCGGTGTCCGGATCGGTGCCGATCAACTTGCCCTTGAAGCTGCGCCCGTCCTGCAGCGTCACGCGGATGTCGTCGGCACCGCCGACCACGTGATTGTTGGTCAGCACATACCCCTTGGCCGCATCCACGATCACGCCCGAGCCCAGGCTTTGCTCCACCCGTTCCTGCGGGGTGGCGGGCAGGCCAAAGAACTGGCGCACGATCGGGTCGTCGAAATACGGGTCGCGCACGCGCACCCGGGTCTTGGTGGAGATGTTCACTACCGTCGGCGTCACATGCTGCAGCATCGGTGCCAGCGACGGCATCGACTGGTTGCCGATGGCGGGCGGCATGGCGGCACGGCTGGCGCCTGGCAGGCTGCCGATGAAAACGGCAACCAGCAAACCGGTCAACCAGTGCGGGAAGCGGTGGTGGCATCGCGACATGAGGGTCCTCCTGGGCAATCGCTGCGGTGCCCGTTCGACCAGACGCAGGCGCCGCGGTTCATTTCGGCAATGAGTGTCCTGACACTTTACATCCGGCGCCGTCGGGGGTACCTTGCTTCACCGATCACAACCACAACATCTTGTGTTCGAAAGCGGGCGCCAAGACAAGCACTGGTGCCGTGCATCGTACTCTTTAAGGGGGGGCGTTGTCGTCGGGCATGCTGCGGAGCTTCGGTCGGAGGGCAACCCTCACGACGGGTCGTTCGCCGCAAAAACACATGACACGTCGTTGAATACGGCGTCATCATCAAATAAGAACAAGGGGTCCGCAGGACCCTGCCGGGAGGTCAGGAAGCCGATGAGCACAGCACGTGCACCAGCCAACAATTCAGCCAAGAACCGTGACGCCGTGGAAATTCCGTTGCAGCCCGCGTCGCTGGATATCTGGGACAAGAAGTACCGCCTGAAGGCGAAATCAGGCGAGCCGGTCGATGCCACCATCGACGAAACCTACCAGCGGGTGGCGCGCGCGCTGTCCGAGGTCGAGGCCACCGACGAGTTGCGCAAACACTGGTACGAGCGTTTCCTGTGGGCGCTGCGCCGTGGCGCGATTCCCGCCGGCCGGATCACCTCCAACGCCGGCGCGCTGGCACACAAGCCGGCCACCTCCACCATCAACTGCACCGTGTCCGGCACCATCCGCGACTCGATGGACGACATCCTGGAGAAGGTCCACGAGGCTGGGCTTACGTTGAAGGCGGGATGCGGAATCGGGTATGAATTTTCCACGCTGCGCCCGCGCGGCGCGTACGTTTCCGGCGCCGGCGCGTACACCTCCGGCCCGCTGTCGTTCATGGATATCTACGACAAGATGTGCTTCACCGTGTCCTCCGCCGGCGGCCGTCGCGGTGCGCAGATGGGCACGTTCGACATCGCCCATCCCGACGTCAAGGAATTCATCCGCGCCAAGCGCGAGGACGGACGGCTGCGCCAGTTCAACCTCAGCCTGCTGATCACCGACGCCTTCATGGACGCGGTCGAGAACGACCAGGACTGGCCGCTGGTGTTCCCGGTACACGTCAAGGAAAAAGACGAGATCGACGTCGACGATCCGTCGAAAGTGGTGTGGCGCGAATGGCCCACCCACGAGAACTACGTCGACCGCGAGGACGGCCTGGTCGCCTGCAAGATCTACGGCCACATCCGCGCGCGGCACCTGTGGGACATGATCATGGTGTCCACCTACGACTACGCCGAGCCCGGGTTCATCCTGATCGACAAGGTCAACGAGATGAACAACAACTGGTGGTGCGAGCACATCCGCGCGACCAACCCGTGCGTCACGGCCGATACGCGGCTGGCGACGCAATACGGCATGGTACCGATTGGAGAGCTCCACGCCACCGCCATGCCACTGAATGTGTCCGTTGATCGCCGCTCGCTGGAGCTGGAAGGCCGCGGTGTGGAAACGCGGCCAGCGAAACCCGCCTTCATGACCGCTCCTCGCGCGCCGGTCTACCGGGTAACGACCGAGGACGGCTACGAGATCAAGGCCACCGAATGGCATGACTTCTACGTAGAGCGCGGCAAGATCAAACTGCGCGACCTGAAAGTCGGCGATCGCATGCTGGTGCAATCGGGCAAGGGCCAGTTTGGCCAGCAGGGCAGCGAGGACCTCGGCCTGCTCCTGGGTTTGATCGCTGGCGACGGCCATTTCACCAATCGCGGCAAAGACCAGCAGGCGGCCATCGTCAGCCTGTGGGGGGAGGAACGCGCTCTGGCCGACCGCGTCGCCACCTACATCAACACGCTCATCGCTCACACGGCCCATGGCGACGTGCGCCAGTACAAGGTGTCACCGGTGGCTGTGCCCGAGCGCAACCATGTTTTCATCCGCTCGGTGTTGCTGGCGCGGTTGCTGGAGCATTACGGTTTCAGCGCCGCCACCAAGCTGCGCGTGCCCGAGGTGGTCTGGCGTGGAAGCGAGGCCTGCGTCAAGGGCTACCTGCGCGCGCTGTTCCAGTGCGATGGCACGGTCAACGTCTCCGGTCGCAGCCAGAGCTGTTCGGTGCGCTTGGCCTCCAGCCAGCCCGATCTGCTCAGGGATGTGCAGATGCTGCTGGCGAACCTCGGCGTGTTCTGCCGGGTCAAGAAGCGCCGCGCTGCAGGCATGCGCGAGCTTCCCGACGGACATGGTGGTGCGCGTGCTTATGCTTGCTCTGCCGACCACGAATTGATCATAGACGGCGAATCGCGCGAGCGCTTCATGGATGAGGTCGGCTTTCTGTTGCCCATCAAGACGCAGCGTTACCTTGATTGGCGCGAAGGGAAGGCGCTCTACAAAACACAACGGTTTACCTCAAAGATCGCCAGCATTGAATACGTCGGTGAAGAGGCGGTGTTCGATACCACCCAGCCTGATCACAATGCGGTGATCTTCAACGGCCTGGTCACCGGGCAATGCGGCGAGCAGCCCTTGCCGCCGTACGGCTCGTGCCTGCTCGGCTCGATCAACCTGACCACCTTCGTGCGCGACCCGTTCGGCCCCAAGGCGCGCTTCGACTGGGACGAGTACCGCGAGGTGGTCAAGGTGTTCACCCGCATGCTCGACAACGTGGTCGAGATCAACGGCCTGCCGCTGGAGCAGCAGCGCAACGAGATCATGTCCAAGCGCCGCCACGGCATGGGCTTTCTCGGCCTCGGTTCCACCGTGACCATGCTCAAGCACCGCTACGGCAGCGCCGAGGCGGTGGCATTCACTGACGAGGTCTCGCGCGAGATGGCCCTGGCCGGCTGGGAAATGGCGCTGGATCTGGCCAAGGAGAAAGGCCCCGCACCGATCCTGCAGAAGGATTTCACCGTCACCGGCGACATGCTGCGCAAGCGCCCGGAAATGGTCACCGACGGCTACCAGGTCGGCGACTCCATCCCCGGCCGCGTGCTGCACGCGAAATACAGCCGCTACATGCAGCGCATCGCCACGGTGGCGCCGAACCTGGTGGCGCAACTGGCCGAAACCGGCGCGCGCTTCACCCACCACAGCTCGATCGCGCCCACCGGCACCATCTCGCTGTCGCTGGCCAACAACGCCAGCAACGGCATCGAGCCAAGCTTTGCCCACAGCTATTCGCGCAACGTGATTCGCGAGGGCAAGAAATCCAAGGAAAAGATCGAGGTGCTCAGCTACGAGCTGCTGGCCTACCGCGCCCTGATCAACGCCGATGCCAAGGTGTCGACCGACGACCCGGCCAACAAGCTGCCGGACTACTTCGTCTCCGCCGACGACATCGGCCCGAAAGAGCATGTCGACATCCAGGCCGCCTCGCAGAAATGGATCGACTCGTCGATCTCCAAGACCGCGAACGTGCCCACCGACTACCCCTACGAAGACTTCAAGGACATCTACTTCTACGCCTACAAACAGGGGCTGAAGGGGTGCACCACCTTCCGTTTCAACCCGGCTGCGTTCCAGGGCGTGCTGGTCAAGGATTCCGATCTTGAAAGCACCCTCTACCGCTTCGAGCTGGAAGACGGTAGCGTTGTCGAACTGAAAGGCAATGAGCAGGTGGAGTACGACGGCGAAATGCACTCCGCCGCCAATCTCTTCGATGCCTTGAAGGAAGGTTACTACGGCAAGTTCTGACCATCATCGGAGGGGAAAACGCATGTCGATCGATCTCGAAACAGAAGCGAACAGCAACGCCGCCACAACAGCCGGCGACACACCCGCGGTCGCCGCGCCGGCACCGCCGGCCGTGACGCCGCCAGCGCCGGCAGCGACGCCGGCGCCAGTCGCCGCACCGCCGGCCGCCAAGAAGCCGGCCGCCAAGAAGGCCGCGCCGAAGAAGGCGGCAGCAAAGAAGGCGGCGCCGAAGAAGGCCGCTGCGAAGAAGGCCGCGCCGAAGAAGGCGGCTGCGAAGAAGGCCGCACCGAAGAAGGCCGCGGCGAAGAAGGCGGCGCCGAAGAAGGCGGCTGCGAAGAAGGCCGCTCCCAAGAAGGCCGCGGCGAAGAAGGCAGCGCCGAAGAAGGCTGCTGCGAAGAAGGCCGCACCCAAGAAGGCTGCCGCCAAGAAAGCCGCGCCGAAGAAGGCCGTGAAGAAAGCGGCCGCCAAGAAGAAGGCCCCGGCCAAGAAGGCCGTCGCCAGGAAAGTGGCCAGGAAGGCCGGCGCCAAGAAAGTCAGCACCAAGAAGACGGCCAGCAAGAAGGCCGCACCGAAGAAGGCGGCAGTCAAGAAGTCCGCCGGCAAGAAGGTCGTCGCCAAGGCGGCCAAGAGGCCCACTGCCAGCAAGAAAGCGAGCGCGAAGACGGCGAAGAAACCTGCCGCGAAAAAGTCCGCCGCCAAGAAGAAGTAGCACCACCTGCCCGCGGCCCGGCGTCAGCGCCGGGCCGCGGGCCTTCACGCCGCATGCCGCGTCCAGCCCGGCACTCACACTCAAAAGAAGCGAACACCATGTCGATCAAGATCGAAAAGAAGATCACCGGCTACAGCGTGGTCAAACCCGAAGACAAGGTTGCCGCGCCCAAAGCCACCGCCGCCGCGCCGAAAGAGGCGCCGACGGCCGAAGTGATCCAGATGCACGAGAGCGTCGAGCGTCCCGAGACGCTGGTCGGCTCCACCTTCAAGATCAAGTCGCCGCTGTTCGAGCACGCCCTGTACGTCACCATCAACGACATCGTGCTCAACGCCGGCACCCCGTACGAACTGCGCCGCCCGTTCGAGATCTTCATCAACTCCAAGAACATGGACCACTTCCAGTGGATCGTGGCGCTCACCCGCGTGCTGTCCGCCGTGTTCCGCAAGGGCGGCGACGTCACCTTCGTCGTCGAGGAGCTCAAAGCCGTGTTCGACCCGCGCGGCGGCTACTTCAAGGCCGGCGGCGTCTACATGCCCAGCATCGTGGCCGAGATCGGCGGCGTGGTGGAGCAGCACATGAAGAACATCGGGCTGATCCATGACCCGGAGATGGATGAGGCCACGCGGAAGCTGATTGCGGAGAAGCGCGCCGCGTTCGAGCAGGCCAGCGCAAAAAAAAACTCTGACGTAGGAGCGCACCCTGTGCGCGATCCCGCCGCGACAGCCTCCAACGACACCGAATCCAACGGCTTCCCGCCGGGCGCGACGCTGTGCCAGAAGTGCAACACGCAGGCGCTGGTGCTGATGGACGGGTGTCAGACTTGCTTGAATTGTGGGTATTCGAAGTGCGGGTGAGTAGAGCCTGATAGGGAGGCTGGGACATCTTGCATCTATCGTTCGGTAGTCCTTCGCTTAGGAATATCTGTGAATCGAAGGGCGCTGCAATTCGGACTCTGGGAGAGTCTGCTGCATTGCAGTTGCGGATACGGATAAGCGACATCGTTGCCGCTGAAACAGTTGATGATTTGCCATTGCCTTCAATCAAGCAAGATGGATACTTGGACGTCAGTCTTGGCACTTCCCACTACATTAGGTTGCAGCAAGGCCACTCTCGCGCCCCAATTACGGATGCTGGGGTAGTTGATTGGAGTAAAGTGACCAGATTGAAGGTCACATACATAGGAACTGATCATGACTAGGCGACAATTTAGTCCTGACTGGGTTGAACCGCCGGGTGCAACCGTTGCTTCCATCCTTGCCATACAGTCTATTGATGTGCAGAAGTTCGCAGCGCGAGCTTCCATCTCAAGCGACGTTGTTGCGCGATTGATTTCTGGCGATGAAGTTATAGACAGCGAGCTTGCCGAGCGCTTAGCGGTCCACTTGGGATCGACAGCTCGTTTTTGGATGTCGCGCGAAAAATGCTATCGCCAGCAGCTGACGGCGGCGGCCGAGACAAATCAAGGCGATTTGCGGGATTGGATTCGCGCTTTGCCCGTCGCCGATATGGTCAGATTTGGTTGGATCAAGCCTGAGTCATTCCGCTTGCGGGCGGAAGCTTGCTTGAGGTTCTTCGGCGTGCCTGATTTGCAGTCTTGGGATGGTCGCTATTCGAGATTGATGGAGCAGGTGGCCTTTAGAACGTCAAACTCCTTCGACTCTAATCCCTCCTCGGTTGTTGCGTGGCTTCGGTTCGGTGAACTTGAAGCTCAGAAGATCGACTGTGCGCAATGGAATTGTGATCAGTTTAGACAATCTATGAATGAAATGCGCGCTTTGACGAGAGTTGCGGCCCCCTCCGAGTTCATTCCCAAGCTTCAGGCAATCTGCGCAAGATCGGGGGTCGCTTTGGTCGTTGCACGCGCACCCAAGGGGTGTGCGGCAAGTGGATCGACGCGATTTCTCAGCGCGAAAAAGGCTGTTCTCATGCTCAGCCTCCGCTATCGGACCGATGATCACTTCTGGTTTTCTTTCTTCCATGAAGTCGGTCACCTCGTCCTGCATGGAACGAATTCGTTCTTCGTTGATGGCAAGGGTCTCGTTGGTTCCGATCGTGAGCGTGAGGCAGATGAGTTTGCATCAGAATCACTAATACCGGAGTCGCAAAGTTCGCTTCTGGAATCCGTTGGCTCAGATTACAGATCAGTTATTCGTGCTGCACGAAAGTTAGGTATCTCTCG
>DATKVA010000171.1:0-11141 GCA_035530315.1 Rhodanobacter sp.
GGCCGTTGAAACTTTGGATAGCGAGATTGGGCTATCGCCATAGGATGCGTCTATCGGAGGGTGCGCATAGTCACTCTATGCAAGCCCGACGAGAGGCGCAGCCTATGGATGAGAGCACAATCACAGCCCAAAGATTTCTGCGGCCCACGCTCCTAGCGCCAGCCGGCATCGCGCGCCGCGCGCTCCTGCTGCGCATCGAAGGCATCGCCGCGGATGCGCGCATCGACCGCGGCCTGGATGTCGGGGGGCAAGTCAGTGGCAGCCTGCCGCAGTTCGCCGCCTTCGGGCTTTTCGGCGGCGCTGAGCACGGGCAGCGACCAGCCGCCTGCATTGTCATGGCAGGCCAGGCCGGCCATCGGCGGCCTGGCGCGGGCGGTGAAGGTGCGGCAAATGTGCCCGTCGGCACCGCGGAAACTCAGGCCGATGCGGATCGGGGCGCGCGGATCGGGTTCACTCGCCAGTGCCCGGTCGAGCGCATCGGACAAGGCGCCCGCGGCGAATTGCCGGCCGTCGTGCACGTGCACCAGACCGTCGCCGGGGCGCCACCAGAGCGCCACGGCCAGTACCGCGATCGACGCGGCGACCGCGGCGGTCGGCATCAACCAGCGACGGGGCGCGCGGCGTCGGCCCGCGCCGAATCCGCGCCGGCCTGCAGCCGTGGCGAGTGGCGTGGCCGCTGTCGCTGCCGGCGGGGAGGGCGGTTGCAACAGTGCGGACAGACGCGGCGGCACCGGTTCGTCGAGCACCGGGTCGAACGCGGCCTGCACGTGCGCGCGCAATGCCCGTGCCTGCTGCACGCGGCGCGCCAGCACATCGTCGTGCGCCAGCGCGGCATCGATTCGCGCGGTAGCTGCCGCGTCGAGCTCGCCGTCCACGTAAGCCTGCAATGTGTCTTCGTCGATCGAGTTCATGTGTCCTTCCCAAGATGGGATTGCAGGCTGGCGCGGGCACGCGCCAGACGGCTGGTGACGGTTCCCACCGGCACCTGCAGCAGCGCGGCGGCCTCGCTGTACGACATACCCTCCACCAGCACCAGGGCCACCACCTCGCGATGATCCGGCGGCAGCGTCGCCAGCGCTGTGGCCAACTCCAGTTTCTGCGCGGGTGCGCTGGTTCCGTCGGCGGTCATGGCGCCGGCTTCCTCGGCGGCGAACAGGTGCTGCGACCTTCCGCGCGCGCGCAACTCGTCTCGCCAGGCATTGCGCGCGATCGCAAACACCCACTTGTCCAGCGCGGCGTCCGGCCGCCATTGCGCCGCCCGAGCCAGTGCGCGCTCCATCACCACCTGCACCAGGTCGTCGGCGTCGGCGGCCTGGCCCGCCAACGCCCGCGCCAATCGGCGCAGGCGCGGCAGCAGCGGGGGCAATCCTTCGCGCACGGCTTGGTTCGGATCCACGTACTTGCCTTTTCCACTACGTCTGAGAGGGGGAATTCCTTCCCTGGCGCACAACGGCGCGGTTCGGGTGCGTAAAGCCAGCGAATGCTAGCATCCTGACGCCTGACTCCCGACCGCTCCCGCCATGCCGATGCAGCGCCCGATTTCCGTGCTGATTCCATTGCTCACGATCGCGCTTGCCCTGGGCGGCGCGACGGCTGCGCGTGCACAGATGCATGGCCCCATGCAGGGGCCGCCCGGCACGATGCACTTCCCCGGCGGGGGCATGCCCAGCTTGCCGCCCGCCATGCCGCCCGCTGTCCCCCACGTACCGCACGTGCCGCACGTGCCGCACGTACCCAGCGTGATTGGCCCGCCGGGCATGGCCTCGGTGCCATCGATGCAACACGTCGACCACCTGCTGCACGGACCACGGGCCGTCACGCGACGGTCGCAGATCAGGACCCTGCTGCGCGAAGAACCCGGGCGTGTGGCGGTCGATCCGCAGGGTGCGCCGGTTCTGCGCGGCGAGTTCCTTGCCCTGGGCTTGTCGGGCAGGCAACTCCATGCCGTGCGGGCGCAGGGATTCGCCGCGGGTAGACCGTCGCCGGCGGACGCCACGCTGGGACTGGACCTGGCGGTCCTGCACGACACCCGGGGACGCAGCGAGGCCGAGGCGATGCGCGTGTTGCAGCAGGCGGCGCCGAAAGCGACCTTCGCCTACCAGCACATCTACATGCCTGCGGGCGATGGCGGGGCCGCCCCGGACCATGCGTCGGCGATGGGGTCATCCGCCAGCATGCCGCGGCGCGTGGGACTGATCGACGGCGGCGTGGACCCGGCCGCCCCGGCATTGGCGCACGCGCACATCGAGCAACACGGCTGCAACAGGCCGAACGTATCGAACCATGGCACCGCGGTGGCCGCGCGCCTCGTGGATGGCGATAGCGACACGCTTTACGCGGCCGACCTGTGGTGCGGCGACAAGGTTGGCGGCGCGACGTCGGGCCTCGTGGACGCGCTCGCATGGATGGCGCGCGAACGCGTGCCGGTGATCAACATCAGCCTAGTCGGCCCCGACAACCCGGTGCTCGCGCGAGCGGTGCGGGCGATGATCGCGCGCGGCCATGTGCTGGTCAGTGCGGTCGGCAACGACGGGCCTGCGGCGCCACCGCTGTTCCCGGCGGCCTACCCGGGCGTGATCGGCGTCAGCGGTGTCGACGCGCACGATCGCGTGCTGCCCGAGTCCGGCAGCGGTGAGCAGGTCGCCTTTTGCGCGTCCGGCGTGGTCGGACGCGGTAGCGACGCCTTGCGCGGTACGTCGTTCGCGGCACCGATCGTGGCGCGAAGGGCCGCCGAGTTGCTGGACGCGCCGCGCGTGGGCGCCGCGGCGCAGATCCTGCGGCGCCTGGCCAGCGAGGCCCGCGACCTCGGCCCCCCGGGCCGCGACACGCGCTACGGCTACGGCCTGCTGTCGCCCTGAAGCTGAACGCATGCCGAACGCAACCCGGCAGCAGGGAAGGATCCCCGGGTTCCGGACGTAATGGATCGTGCAAGTCACATATCCATCGCGAGCACTGGAGTCACTTATGAAAACCCGTAACCTCACTCTCACGCTCGTCTGTGCAGCGGTGCTTGCTGCACTGGCCATGACGCCGGCAGTGGCACAGACCAGCACGACGACTGATACAAGCACGGATACGACCACATCGACGACCACCACCAACCCGGAATCGACCCGGCTGGGCAGCGAGTTCGCCACCTTCGTCGGTTCGGACACCGATTCGCAGGCATTGGTCACCGGGCTGCGCGACGGTACGGCCGTCACGCTCGATCAGACGACCTTGAATCCCGACGGGACCAGCACCACCAGTCAGATCACGTTCCAACCGGTCACCGGCCAGATGGGCTACGGCAACGTGAAGATCGCACTGTCGCTGGCCGAGGCGAGTCTGGCCAATGCGGGCATCACCGACCCGACTGCCGCCGAGATCGCCGCTGCGCTCAATGGCGGCACCTTGACCCTGGCTGACGGCACCACCGTCGACCTCCAGGGCGTGCTCGCCGCACGGGCGTCCGGCGAAGGCTGGGGACAGATCGCCAACACCATGGGCTTCAAGCTGGGCGACGTCATGCGCTCGCCGAAAGCAGCGGGTGCTGCGGCCAATGGCCATGTCAACGTCGACGCCAATGCCAGCGCCAATGTTGCCAGTGTCGATTTCAACAAGGGCTTGGGCACCGACCATCCCACGGGCTTGAGCGCCGATCATCCCACCGGCCTGGGCACCGTGGAGCGGCCGCAGCTTCCCGAGCATCCCGCGCATCCAGCCATGCCTGACCGGCCGCAGTTGCCGGAGCGCCCGCAACTGCCGCAGCGGCCCGACATTCCGTCGCACGCCGGTCGTCCGGGCGGCTGATATCCGCCCCGTTTTCCCACAGACCCGGTACATTGGTACCGGGTCTGTTTTCATGATTTTCCAAGGGATCCCTCAGCATGAAAAACCAACAATACTGGATGGTTCTCGGCGGCCTCTTGCTGCTCGGCGCACCCGCGGTCCATGCCGCCGATACCGGGACCAGCGACGGTCACTTCAGCATCAGCGGCGGCGCGAACTACAGCAGCGGCAAGTACGGCACCAGCAGTACGACCGATATCTGGTCGGTGCCGTTGACCGCGGCCTACGAGAGTGATCGCTGGACGTTCAAGCTCATCGTCCCCTACATCGGCATCAGCGGATCGGGCAGCGTCATTCCCGGCACCGGCCTGGTCAACAACATCAACCCGTTGGGACGGGGACGGGGGCACGGCAACATCCTCGGCGGCGGGTCCACCGGCTCCGGCGGCACCGCAACCACCACGAGCAATGGCTCGGCCTCGGGGCTTGGCGATATCGTCGCCTCGGCCGGTTACAACCTGTTCTCCAGTGCCGACCGCAGCTTCGGGCTCGTGCTCACCGGCAAGGTGAAATTCGGTACCGCCGACGAGAACAAGGGCCTGGGAACCGGCAAGAACGATTACGGCGTTTCGCTGGACACCTACAAGGTCTACGGCCAGTGGACGCCGTTCGGCGGCGTGGGCTGGGTGAAGTACGGCAGTTCCCAGTACATCAAGCTGAAGAACGGCTACAACGCCAACGTGGGCGTGGACTACAAGCTCGACAGCAACAACAACTTCGGCTCGTACTACTACTACCGCGAGAAAATCGCCGCCGGCGGTGCCCAGCAGAGCGAACTTGCCGCCTACTGGAACCACAAGCTCAGCGAAAATCTGCGGTTGCAGAGCTATGTGCTTGGCGGCGCGGCCGATGGCAGTCCGGACTGGGGCGTCGGTGCGTCAGTGAAGTACACGTACTGATCGATCGAGCCAAAAGCGGGCCGGGTTCGCTGGCTGGCGAACCTGGCCCACTCTTGAACCCGGCCATTTCCGCCGCGTCGGCAGCGCCGGCGCAGAAATCGACGCGGCGCGGTTGCCGCACTCGCCGGCCTTGCTGCAACCGCACGACGATGCCACCGCCTCGCATTTCGCGCCCAGCGCGAACAGCGCCACGACCTGTTGTCCACCCGGGTCGGCTGGCTGGCCTGCGGTTTCGTTTCGGTTCCGGCCTCGCAGGGATCATGCTGATCCCACTGTCGGTGCCGCGTGCGACATCGTGGTCGCTTGTATCTTCGCTGCAGCCACGCAGGGCTTGGCGACGTCGTTGACACACTCACGAGATACGAGTGCGGATGTGCACAGAGTCCCCGGTTTACTTGTCGGGTGATCGCCACCCTGTCTGCCGCAGCACCTTCCTGACCGCCGCCGCCACCACCTCCGGTCGGTCCAACTGGATGTCGTGAGAGGAGTTGTCCACCCGCAACCGCTCGCCGCGCGTGGACGTGGCGACGATCTTCGCCTGGGTCTTGTCGCGGGCAGCCTCCAGTGACTTGCGCACCTTCCGGGGTGCATCGGCGTAAGTATTGGCCGCGGTCAGCACGATCAATGGCAGCGATCCATGCTTTTCGTCGGGTGATACGGGCTGGCCGAACACCACGACATTGTCTTGCAGCTCGGACAGCAAGGTGCGCCAGAACGCCGGCCTGGACTTGTAGTAAGCGGTCGCAGCATTGACCTTGTCGCTGGCGAGCGGATTGCCGCCTGCCACGCAGTGCCTGAGTTCGGGTGGCGGCGATGCCAGTGCCTGCTTTTCGGCGCCGGCCTCGCATCGGCGGATGAAGTCGAATCGCCGCGCATTCATCGCTGTTTCGTCCTTGGCCCAGGCGGGCGCGAACGCCGCGATGTCCTGCGCGGGTGGATCGATCAGCACCAGCCCGCTGATGTCCGCCGGATATCGCTGGGCATAGCGGCGCGCGATATTGCTGCCCAGCGAGTGACCTACCAGCACCAGCGGCGTCTTCAGGCCCGCGTCGTGCACGAGGTCATGCAGGTCGGACACGTCGGCGTCGAGATTGCGCGGCAGGGGGGGGCGGCGCTGCTGAAGCCGTAGCCGGCCCGATCGTACGAACACACTCTGGCGGAAGGTGCGAGCAACGGTTGCAATCGGAACCAGGTGGTCGAGTCGGCGTGCGAGCCGGCTTCCAGCATCACCGTCTGCGGGCCACGGCCGGTGCAGCGAAGATTGAGCTGGCGCCCTTGGGCGATCGCAACCAGCGTGCCTGGCTGCGCATAGCTGTCGGGGATGCGCTGCGGGGAGACGACGTCCGCAGCGGCGGCCGCCGAAAAGCCGCCGACCAGCGCGGCGAACATGGCAAGACGGCATGCGTTCCAGCACTTTCCGTTCAAGATCGTTCTCCCTTTGCCGACCCTTGCCCGGTTGGAGCCACCGGGCACACGACATGAATCGACTCGATCGATTGCGAAAAGTTCTCCGACCGGCGCGGTGCGCCGACCGGTGTCATGCTCCGCTGCCGGCCTGCAGCACCACGCGATAGCGCGCCTTGCCGTCCGCGAGGTGCTGCAATGCCTCGTTGACCTTCGCCATCGGGAACATTTCCACCTGCGGGCGGATGTCGTGGCGGGCGGCGAAGGCAAGCATGCGGGCGATGTCCACCGGCGAGCCGGTGGGCGAGCCGGAGATTTCGCGCTGGCCCACAATCAGGGAGAACGCCGGCACCGGGATCGGCTCCAGCACGGCGCCGACCACGTGCATGCGGCCCTTCGGCGCCAGCGTGCCGAGCAGCGCGTTCCAGTCCATCGGCACGTTGACGGTGACCAGCAGCAGGTCCAGTGTGCCGGCGATCGCGGCGATGGCCTGGGCGTCGCGGCTGGCCACCACGTGGTGCGCGCCGAAGCCGCGCGCCTCGTCGGCCTTGGCCGCGGTGGAGGTGAACGCGGTGACCTCGCAACCCCACGCGGCGGCGAACTTCACCGCCATGTGGCCGAGTCCGCCGATGCCGACCACGCCGACCCGCGCGGTCGGCTTGATGTCGTAGGCGAGGAACGGCTTGAGCACGGTGATGCCGCCGCACAGCAGCGGGCCGGCGCTGGCCAGGTCGATGCCGTCGGGCAGCGGGATCGTCCACGCCCAGTGCGCGCGCACCTTGTCGGCGAAGCCGCCGTGGTGGCCGCCGATGGTGGCCACCGCCTGCGCGCAAAGGTTCTGATCGCCGGACAGGCAGGACTGGCAATGCATGCAGCTGCCGGCCGTCCAGCCGATGCCCACGCGCTGGCCGACCGTCAACCCCTTGGCCTGCGCACCCACCGCGGTGACGCGACCGATGATTTCGTGGCCGGGGATGAACGGGTAGCGCGATGCGCTCCACTCGTTGTGGATCATCGACAGATCGGAGTGACAGATGCCGCAGTAATCGACGGCCACCTCGACCTCGTCGGCGCCCAGCTCGGCGACCTCGAAGGTCTGCAGTTCGAGCGCCTGACCGGCTTGCGCAGCGGCCCAGCCATGGATCTTCGACATGACGTTCTCCTCCGTTGATCTGGCACGCAGTGACTTGCGCGTATTTTTTCGCCTCCGCTTCGGAGGGGAAGGGTAAGGGTGGGGCCAGCAGGATACGCCGATCTGGTAGTGACAAGATCAAGAGCACCCCTCCCCAGCCCTCCCCTGCAAGCAGGGGAGGGAGTTGATCGGACGCGGCTTTTGCTCCCTCCCCTGCTTGCAGGGGAGGGCTGGGGAGGGGTGCTCTTCCCACCGCCAAAAGGTGAGGCGCAATGCTTGCGGTGGACATGGCTACGCAACGCTAGGCATGCTTCCGTTCCTCGTTCCCGGCAGGAGTCCTCCCATGCAATATCGCCGCCTCGGCACCACCGGCCTGCAACTGTCCGCGCTGTCGTTCGGCGCGTGGGTCACGTTCGGCCGGCAGGTCGATCGCTCGCAGGCACGCGACCTGCTGGCGCTGGCGCACGACCATGGGGTGAATTTTTTCGACAACGCCGAAACCTACAACAACGGCGTGGCCGAGCAGCTGATGGGCGACGTGATCGCCGACCTGCGTTTTCCGCGCGACAGCTATTGCGTGTCGAGCAAGGTGTTTTTCGGTGCGGTCGAGCACCCGCTGCCGACCCAGCGCGGGCTGTCGCGCAAGCATGTGATCGAGGCCTGTCACCAGGCCTTGCAACGCCTGCGGGTCGATTACCTGGATCTGTATTTCTGCCATCGCTCCGACCCGGACACGCCGATCGCGGAAACCGTGGCGGCGATGGATACGCTGATCCGCCAGGGCAAGGTGCTGTACTGGGGCACCAGCGAATGGCCGGCCGCGGCGATCCGCGAGGCGCATCGCATTGCCCGCGAGAACCACCTGGTCGCGCCGGTGGTCGAGCAGCCGCAGTACAACCTGCTGCATCGCGAACGGGTGGAAGTGGAGTACGCATCGCTGTACGACGCCTACGGCATGGGCACCACGATCTGGTCGCCGCTGGCGTCCGGCCTGCTCAGCGGCAAATACAACGACGGCGTGCCGGCCGGTTCGCGGCTGGCCCAGCCCGGTTACGAATGGCTGCGTGAAAGCGTGCTCGGCCAAGGCGACGAGCGCATCGGCAAGGTGCGCGCGCTGCAGCCGATCGCCGACGAACTCGGTGCCAGTCTGGCGCAGCTGGCGATCGCGTGGTGCCTGCTCAATCGGCACGTCTCCACCGTGATGCTGGGCGCCAGCCGGCGCGAGCAACTGGAGCAGAACCTGGGTGCGCTGGAGGTATTGCCGCGACTGGATGCGGCCATCGCCGAGCGCATCCGGCGGGCTGTCGGGGCGGCCTGAATACGCGAGCGGTGTCGTTGCAGACGGTCGCATGAAGCGGCCGATGGCTGGATCGCCGGTGGACGTCCGACCGTCGTCCGGCTTGTCCGTGGCACTGTCCGCGGACAGTCGTACACATCGCCTGTTGCCGGCCAAGTCGTTGAAATGACGGCCGGCTGCGGCTGGCACGTGGATTGCAAAACCCACGTGGCACCGCACTGCATGCGGTCAGGGAAGGCACGATGATACGCGACACCTCCGCAACCGATCGCCTGGTCGAAGTCAAACCCGATCGCCGGCGCCAGCTGATCCTGCTGGGCACCGGCGTGATCGCACTGGTCCTGCTGGCCTGGCTGGCGCCGGGCATCGGACGGCTGTTCTCGGCGTCCGGCTCGGTCAGCAGTTCGCGCCTGTCGTTCGCCACCGTCGAACGCGGGCTGTTCGTGCGCGACATCGCCGCCGAAGGCAAGGTGGTGGCGGCGGTCAGCCCCACCTTGTACGCCACCTCCGGCGGCGCGGTGACACTCAAGGTGCATGCGGGCGACACGGTAAAGAAGGGCCAGGTGCTGGCCACCATCGACAGTCCCGAACTGACCAACAAGCTGGCACAGGAAGAAAGCAACGCCGACGCGATGGAAGTGGATTACCAGCGCGCACAGATCGACGCGCGCAAGCAGCGCTCGGCGCTGCAGAAGGCGTTCGACAATGCGCAGATCGACCAGCAGACCGCGCAGCGCGATCTGGAGCGCTACCAGAAGGCGTTCAAGCTCGGTGCCGTGCCGCAGATGGACGTCGATCGCGCACAGGACGCGCTGGACAAGGCGAAGATCACCGCGCAGCACGCCACATCCGATCTGGGCATGGACAACGCCAGCCTGAACTTCAATATCGAATCGAAGAAGCTCGCGCACGAACGCCAGCTGCTGCTGGTGGCCGACCTCAAGCGTCAGGTCGACGACCTCAACGTGAGATCGCCGGTGGACGGCCAGGTCGGCCAGCTGTTCATCGCCGAACGCGCCACCGTGGCGAAGGATGCGCAGCTGCTGAGCGTGATCGATCTGTCCGCGCTGCAGGTGGAGATGCAGGTACCGGAAAGTTTCGCCCGCGATCTGGGCATCGGCATGACCGGCGAGATCAGCGGCAACGGGCATGTATGGAAGGGCATCGTCAGCGCGATCTCGCCCGAAGTGGTCAATGGCGAAGTGGCCGCGCGGCTGCGCTTCGAGGGCGACACACCCAAGCAGCTGCGGCAGAACCAGCGCCTGTCGGTGCGCGTGCTGCTGGACCGCCGCGACAACGTGCTGACCGTGCAGCGCGGCTCGTTCGTGGACGAATCCGGCGGCAATTACGCCTACGTCGTGCGCGACGGCATCGCGACGAAAACCCCGATCCGCGTGGGCGCCAGCAGCATCGACAAGGTGGAGATCCTGCAGGGCCTGAAGCAAGGCGACCGCATAGTGATTTCCGGCACCGACAACTTCAAGGGCGCGGACCGCGTCGCGATCAGTAATTGACGCAGCTTCACTCCCTCCCCTGCTCGCAGGGGAGGGCTGGAGAGGGGGCTCTTGCTCTCAAAGTCAAAAGCCCCCCTCCCGGCCTCCCCCTGCCAGCAGGGGGAGGGGCAAAAACCACCACCACCGAGGAACCACCATGCTGAAGATGAACCATCTGTCCAAGGTCTACCGCACCGAAGTGGTGGAAACCTATGCGCTGCGCGATTTCAACATCGACGTGAGGGAAGGCGAGTTCGTCGCCGTCACCGGTCCGTCCGGCTCGGGCAAGACCACCTTCCTCACTATCGCCGGCCTGCTGGAAACCTTCTCGGGCGGCGAGTACTACCTCGACGGCATCGAGGTCAGCAACCTCAACGACAACGCGCGCTCGAAGATCCGCAACGAGAAGATCGGCTTCATCTTCCAGGCGTTCAACCTGATTCCCGACCTCAACGTGTACGACAACATCGAGGTGCCGCTGCGCTATCGCGGCATGAAGACCGCCGAGCGCAAGCAGCGCATCATGGATGCGCTGGAGCGCGTGGGCCTGTCCTCGCGTGCCAAGCACTACCCGGCCGAACTCTCCGGCGGCCAGCAGCAGCGCGTGGCGATCGCCCGTGCGCTGGCCGGCAGCCCGCGCCTGCTGCTGGCCGACGAACCGACCGGCAACCTCGACACCCAGATGGCGCGCGGCGTGCTCGAACTGATCGAGGACATCCATCGCGGCGGCGCCACCATCGTGATGGTCACCCACGATCCGGAACTGGCCGCGCGCGCGCAGCGCAACGTGCACATCATCGACGGCCAGGTGGTCGATCTGGCCGAGGAACCGCGCTTCCACGCACACGCCGCCGAAGCCGCGCACGAGCACCGCTGATGCCGTGTGGGATCGACTGTAGGAGCGCGCTTGCGCGCGATGCTTTTCGGCAGGCATGACGAGCAAGAGCATCGCGCGCGAGCGCGCTCCTACAACAACCGCTCCCGCACCGGCCGTTCGTTGCGATGCCATCCCGGCGACCAACCCAAGGAACCACGCATGTTCAGCTACTACCTCGAACTGGCCCTGCGCAGCCTCAGGCGCAGCC
>DATKVA010000172.1:0-3747 GCA_035530315.1 Rhodanobacter sp.
GCCGGGCTGCGAATCCGTCTGTGCGGTCCATATTTCCGCCGCTTCGCCGACCCATAGCACCACTATGGGCCGACGAAACGTCGAAAATCTGTCCTCGCACAGCCGAATTCTCGCCTCGACCAGCAAAGCCCGACAGGCTGCTAGCCGCATCGGTCTCCACCAGTAGCAGCGAGATGCCCTGTGCGCCCTGGTCCCTGTCGGTCTTGCAGGCCACGAGGATCAGGTTGGCAAGCTGACCGTTGGTGATGAAGGTCTTGCTGCCGTTGACGCGGTAACTGTCGCCTTCCCGGATCGCCAGCGTGCGCAGACCCTGCAGGTCGGAACCGGTGCCGGGCTCGGTCATGGCGATCGCGCCGATCAATTCGCCGGTGGCCAGCCCGGGCAGCCAGCGCTGCTTCTGCTGCTCGGTACCGCAATGCAGGATGTACGGCGCGACGATGCCCGAATGCACCGAACCGCCGAAACCGGACAGTCCCGCCTCGCCCTGCGCCAGGATCAGCACGGCCTCATGGCCGAAATCGCCGCCGCCGCCGCCGTACGCTTCCGGCATCGAGGCACACAGGAAACCGTTGTCGCCGGCTTCGCGCCAGGCGTCGCGGTCCATCATGCCCGCCTCGCGCCAGCCTGCGTCGCGGGGCGCCCATTGTTCCCTGAAGAAACGGGTCGCGGACTCCTGCAGCATCCGATGCTCGTCGCCCATCCAGCTGGCGGGGAAGTTCTGTATGGCCACGGGGATCTCCTGCAGATCAAGCATGCGGGGCTGGCAAATCGCACGCCGAGGCACGGTCATCGGTAACAATGATTACCGCATATCGCCCAGACCCGCGGACAAGCCCGGCGCGATTGCATGGCGAGAGGCTAGACCAAGGGTGTCCATGGTGTCCGCAGGGCTCGTCGAAACGCAAGCATAAAAGCCGCTTTACGAAACCACTGGGTCCAATTGGTAAGACTGGTTACCATTGCGACGTGCCGACCCGAGGACCGGGAGTGAGTGAAGAGCGATGGCGCTAACTCGTTTCTCACGCCTCTTCACCCACTCCTCTCCACATCTTTCCTCCAACGAGCTTGCGCATGCGTACCCGAACCTCCGCGCCCGATCGCGCACCCGCCGCCGACGACCGTCGCGCTATGCTCGGCTCGATGCGCAGTGACACCCTCAACCGCATCGAAAAAGCGGTACTGGCGTTGTTCTCGGCACGGGACTTCTACGAAGTGAGCCTGCTGGACGTGGCCCGCTCGGCCAACGTCTCGCTGCAGACCATCTACAAGTATTTCGGCAGCAAGGAGACGCTGGTCTACGCCATGCTGGACATCATGCTGGCACGCCTGGCGGATCGCATGATCGACCACCTGCAGGGGATCGACGACGCACGCGAACGCCTGCGCAAGACCTGCTGGGTCACCCTGGACTACATGGACAAGCACCCGGCGGTGATGCTGCTGCTGTTCACCGCGGTACCGATGTCACGGATGAAGAACATCCGCATCTACGAAAGCCCCGAGCTGATGGGTGCCTTCCTGGGCGTGTTCAAGGACGGACAGGCGCGCGGCGTGCTCAACGACCGCGTATCCAGCAAGGTGCTGCTGGACGTGTTCATGGGCATCATCGGCCGCGTGTCGCTGATGCACATCGTGCGCGAGGAAAAGATTCCGCTCACCGACCGGTTCGACGATCTGTTCGATATCCTCTGGCGCGCCATGTCGGCATTGTAGGAGCGCGCTTGCGCGCGATAGCTCTTGTGAATCATGGAGCAAGAGCTTCGCGCGCAAGCGCGCTCCTACAAACATATCGGGTTATTCCAGGCCCTCTGCTGAAACCACGGGCAAGTTGTCACACAAGTCCGTATAATCCACGGGTTAATCCTTCCGATAACCCACGTGGTGGCTCCAAGCGCCACCCGAGTGCTTTCCATGTCCATCGAAAAACTGCGCAACATCGCCATCGTCGCCCACGTCGATCACGGCAAGACCACGCTGGTCGATTGCCTGCTCAAGCAGTCCGGCACATTCTCCGAGCGTACCGTGCTGGCCGAGCGCGTGATGGATTCGAACGACCAGGAAAAAGAGCGCGGCATCACCATCCTGGCCAAGAACACGGCGATCGAGTGGAACGGCAACCGCATCAACATCGTCGACACCCCGGGCCATGCCGACTTCGGCGGCGAAGTCGAGCGCGTGCTGTCGATGGTCGACTCGGTGCTGATCCTGGTCGATGCGATGGACGGCCCGATGCCGCAGACCCGCTTCGTGACGCAGAAGGCGTTCGACATGGGCTTCAAGCCGATCGTGGTGATCAACAAGATCGACCGCCCCGGCGCGCGCCCGGACTGGGTGCTGGACCAGACCTTCGACCTGTTCGACCGCCTCGGCGCGACCGACGAGCAGCTCGATTTCCCGGTGATCTACGCCTCGGCCCTGCACGGCTACGCCAGCCTCGACAGCGACGCCCGCGAAGGCGACATGACCCCACTGTACGAAGCGATCATGCAGCACGTGAGCGCGCCGAACGTCGATCCGGACGGCCCGTTCCAGATGCGCATCAGCCAGCTCGACTACAACAGCTATGTCGGCCTGATCGGCATCGGCCGCATCCAGCGCGGCAAGGTCAAGACCAACCAGCAGGTGTCGATCGTCGATCGCCACGGCAAGAAGCGCACCGGCAAGGTGCTGCAGGTGCTGGGCTTCATGGGCCTGGAGCGCCGCGAGGTACCCGAGGCCGAAGCGGGCGACATCGTGGCGATCTCCGGCATCCAGGATCTGAGCATCTCCGACACCGTGTGCGCGCTGGACACGCCCGAGGCGCTGGAGGCGCTGACCGTCGACGAGCCGACCATCAGCATGACCTTCCAGGTCAACAACTCGCCGTTCGCCGGCAACAAGGACAGGAGCGGCGGCAAGTTCATCACCAGCCGCCAGCTGCGCGAACGGCTCGAACGCGAGACCTTGCACAACGTGGCGCTGAAGGTCGAGGAAGGCTCCGACCCGGACAAGTTCCTGGTTTCCGGCCGCGGCGAACTGCACCTGTCGGTGCTGATCGAGAACATGCGCCGCGAAGGCTTCGAACTGGCCGTGTCGCGCCCGGAAGTGATCATCAAGGAAATCGACGGCAAGCCGATGGAGCCGATCGAGCAGTTGGTGGTCGACGTGGAGGAAATCCACCAAGGCGGCGTGATGGAGCGCCTTGGCATGCGCAAGGGCCAGCTGAAGAACATGGAGTCGGACGGCCGCGGCCGCGTGCGGCTGGACTATGAAATCCCGGCACGCGGACTGATCGGTTTCCAGACCGAGTTCCGCACCCTGACCCAGGGCTCGGGCCTGCTGTTCCACGTGTTCGACCATTACGGCCCGAAGGCCGAGGGCGCGATCGCCAAGCGCCAGAACGGTGTGATGATCTCCAACGCCACCGGCTCCACGCCCGCGTATTCGCTCGGCCCGTTGCAGGAACGCGGCAAGCTGTTCGCGGCCGAAGGCGACCAGGTGTACGAAGGCCAGCTGGTCGGCATCCATGCCAAGGACAACGACCTCACGGTCAACGTCATCAAGCCCAAGCCGCTGACCAACATGCGCGCCTCGGGCAAGGACGACGCCATCCAGCTGACGCCGGCGATCAAGTTCTCGCTCGAACAGGCACTGGAATTCATCGAGGACGACGAGCTGGTCGAGATCACCCCGAAGGAGATCCGCCTGCGCAAGCGTCACCTCACCGAAAACGACCGCAAGCGCTCCTCGCGCGGCTGATCCCCGCCG
>DATKVA010000173.1:0-6349 GCA_035530315.1 Rhodanobacter sp.
GTAATCATGAACGATATTGCGACAGGCATCCGGCCAGTGGCACGCATCAACGGCATGCCGCTCAACTCACCCGACGAATCGCTCAGTGACGATGAACTGCGCCAGCGTGCTTGTACCGAGCTGTTGCGCCAGGCGGCACAAAAAAATGGTTTGCTTGCAGGCGACGATGCTTATGCGACTGACGGCGTGATCAGCGAGGCCGCGGCCACATCCATCGAAACATTGCTGGAAAATATACTGGAAGTGCCCGAGCCTTCCGAGGAATCTTGTCAACGTCATTACGCGGCGAACCAGAGTAGCTTCAGCACCGGTGAAAAAGTTCATGCGCGCCACATTCTGTTTGCCGTGACACCGGGCGTGGACGTGGTGGCGTTACGCAAGCGCGCAGAAGCCGCTTTGCTGGACGTGCGTTGCTATGACGACAATAACACCGAAGCCTTCGCAAAAGTCGCACGCGAACTGTCCAACTGCCCGAGTAGCATGCAAGGTGGTGATCTGGGCTGGCTCACCAGTAATGATTGCGCGCCGGAATTCGCACAGGAACTGTTCGGTCATGCCGAGGTGGGTGTGCTGCCGCGTCTGGTGCATAGCCGTTTTGGTTTGCACGTGGTCGAGGTGTTGCAGCGCGAGCCTGGTGTCGCGCAAACCTTCGAATCTGTACGCGGTGCGGTGACCATGTCACTGCGCCAGAAAACCTATGTGACTGCGCTACGCCAGTATCTGCGCGTTCTGGTAGGGCAGGCCAGAGTGGAAGGTGTGGAATTGGAGATGATCGATACACGATTGCTGCAATAAGGGCGAACTTCCGCAATGTGTTGCGGAGCAGATACGCCCCCCTCTGTAATTTCATTGCCTGAAAGCAGACCATCGCAAAGGGCCATTGTTAAGGGTTGTCCGATAGCGGCCCTCAACCGCAGAGTGGTCACGATACAGCATAACGCTGCGGGCCGGTGTTGGACAAGCCTCAATGGAGGAAACCGCGTGAAGAACCGTTGCGCGTCAGAACAGGCGACGATCTATGGGGATTTGAGTTCTGACTCTGTCGTATGACTCGGCGATCAAGCCAAACTGCCTGACGCTGACATCATCCAGGCAAGCCATGTCGAAGCCAACAAGCTGGATTTTTAGTTGAAGCGGCGAGCAGTAAACGAGGGTTTTGCACCGCAGGGCAATCGCTTCCCGCATCGGCGCTGGCCGATGTCGGTTTGGGTATCGAGTAGCGATGATGCTCATGGCACACCTCGATGCTGAGGGGGCGCGCGAATCAGGTATTTGCGCGCCAGGGTTTCAATGATGATCATCGCCGCACCACAGTCCGGGCAGACGAAGTTCGGCTGAACGGGTTCGGCCGATGCATCCGCATTCGGTTCCGCACTGACGATGGGCACCACCTTCAATAGCTCGCGTGCCCGCGCGAGATTCTCGCGCCGCCCGGTATTGGCGATCAGCCCATAGTGGCGAATGCGGTGAAACCCACCTGGCAGGACGTGCAACAGGAAGCGTCGCATGAACTCGTCCGCGCCGAGCGTCATGGTCTTGTGGCGCGTCGCCCCTGCAGCACGATAATCCTTCCACTTGAACGTCACCCCGCGTTCGTCCAGTGCGATGAGTCGTGAGTTGGAAATTGCCACCCGGTGGGTGTAGCGCGACAGGTAAGCCAGCACCGCCGCAGGCCCGGCAAACGGGCGCTTGGCATACACCACCCATTCGCACTTGCGCAGCGGCGCGAGCCACCCGGCGAAGGCCGCCGCATCGGCAAGCTGCGCGTACTCACCGAAGAACTGCAACTGGCTGGTGCGATGCGCCTGACTGAGTTCTTCGAGGAAGCGCCGCCGGAACAAGCGCGACAGAACGCGCACCGGCAGGAAGAAGCCCGGCCTGCAGGCAACCCAGCGTTCCCCATCGAAGGACAGACCGCCGCCCGGTACGATGCCGTGTACATGCGGGTGATGCGTCAGTGCCGACCCCCAGGTGTGCAGCACCAGCGTCGCTCCGATGCGCGCGCCCAGATGTTTGGGGTCGGCAGCGATGGTGCGCAGCGTTTCTGCTGCGACCTCGAACAGCAGACGATAGATCACCGCCTTGTTGGTATAGGCGATGCTGCTGATCGGTTCCGGCAAGGTGAACACCACGTGGTAATAGTCCACCGGCAACAGCTCGGTCTGACGCGCCTCGAGCCAACGCCTTGCGGCACTGGCCTGGCACTTCGGGCAATGCCGGTTGCGGCAGGAGTTGTAGGCGATCTCGTCCTGTCCACACGCCGGACAATGCAGCACATGTCCGCCCAGCGCCGCACTGCGGCACTGCTCGATGGCCGACATCACCTTGAGCTGACCCAGGCTCAGGTGACCCTGCTGAGCTTGCCGCCATGCCGGACCGTGGACGCGGAAGATATCCGCGACCTCGAGTGCGGGACGCACCATGATCGTGAGCTACGCTCGCGGTCTACGCAGGATGCAGGCTATCCAGTGGACTGACCACCTCGCGCAGGATCTCGGTGGCCACCTGAGCATAGAGTGCCGTAGTTTCCAGCTTATGTCCTGCGGGACATAACCGGAACTATCTCCCGCGCCGGACTATGTCCAGTGGATTCTTGACGCTCTGACCTGCCGAGGGCTGGCGACAATTTCGCTGGACATAGTCATCCTCTTTGTCGGGCAATTCCGCCCGCAAGGAGATCATCATGGAGAATTCCTACGAGATAGCTGATGCGCGGGTCCGCGCAATCGGCGGCACGTGTGCTGAGCACCTCAGCTTGTTTGTCACCTGGCTGGGCGACCAGCAATACTCGGCGGGCTACGCCTGCATTGTGGCGAGACACGCATTGGCCTTTGGTCGATGGTGGGAAGGGCGTGGCATTGACGTTGAAGCACTGACTGACAACGACATCGAACGATTTCAACGCAGTCGCGCCCGGCGTCGATCACGACGTCCAGAGACGCGCCGCCAGGAGCGACAAGCGTTGACTCTGCTGTTGCTCTTTCTGCGTGAGCGAGGGCTCTGCGCTGCCGCTGCTTCATGCACGACGGCAGTTGACCGTGTCGCCATCGACTTCGCGCAACACCTACAACGTAATCACGGGCTGGCGGCGGCCACCGTTGACACCTACACGAGATTGGCCCGACAGTTCCTGGTCTGGCGCTTCGGGCAAGCAGAAGTCTGCCTGCATGATCTTCGCCCGAGCGACTCTATCGCGTTCATTCGACAAGAGTCCAAGCGCATGGCACCCCCGGCTGTGAAAGGTGTTGCCAAGGCGTTGAGGTCTTTCCTGCGCTTCTGCGAGTTCCGTGGCGAAGTCCCCGCCGGACTCGCCGCCGGTGTGCCATCCGTCGCCACCTGGACGACCACGCCGCCGATCCCCAAGGCGATCGCTGCCGATCACGCACAGCGCGCCATCGATAGCTGCAACCAATTGACAGCGGTCGGCCTACGTGATCGTTCTGTCCTGCTGCTTCTGGCGCGTCTCGGGCTGCGCGCCTGCGAGATCATCAGACTGACTTTGGACGATATCGACTGGGACCAGGCGCAACTGCGCATTCACGGCAAGGGTGGACGGCAGGGCCTACTGCCGCTGCCAGCCGATGTTGGCACTGCCATTGCCGCGTATCTGCAGCACGGTCGACCGACCTGTGGGGACCGGCACCTCTTCCTTCGCTCCATAGCGCCGATCCGCGGTCTGCTGGACGGATCGGACGGCGTGGGTTCGATCGTGCGCTACGCACTTAAGCGAGCCAAGGTCGATGCACCGCATCGTGGTTCACATCAGTTCCGACATGCCTTGGCCGCTCACTTGCTGCGACAAGGCGCGTCGCTGCCCGAGATCGGCCAGGTGCTGCGCCACCGAAGCCCGCAGACCACCAGCATCTATGCCAAGGTAGATATGGACGCGCTGCGAACCGTGGTAATGGCGTGGCCCGGGAGTGCACGATGAACTCCTTGCGCGAAGCCCTGCAGGAATACATCGATCTGCGCCGGGGGCTGGGTTACAAGATGCACGACGAAGGGCTGTTGTTGCCGCGGTTCGTCAGTTTCATGGAAGAGCACTACGCCGAGCACATCAGCGTCCGCCTGGCGGTTGAGTGGGCTCAATGTGCATCGGTACAACCCGCCGAGTGGGCCCGACGGCTTTGCTTCGTGCGCGGCTTCGCCCGCCATCGCAGCGCCACCGACAGCCGCACAGAGATACCCCCGCTCGGCCTATTGCCACACCGATCCACGCGCGCCAGACCGCACCTGTACACCGAGGACGAGATCAGGCGGCTGTTGGATGCAGCGTTGGAACTTCCTGTGGTCTGGCCGTCGACACCGCTGCGCCCATGGGTGTTTCACGGCCTGATCGGTCTACTCAGCGTGACAGGCATGCGCCTGTCCGAAGCGCTGAACCTCAAGCTTGTCGACGTCGACCTCAAGCAAGCGGTCTTGACGATTCGTGGTGCCAAGTTCGGTCAGTGGCGACTGGTGCCGATTCATTCATCCACCTGCGCGGTTCTGGCCGACTACCTCACCCGTCGCGAGCAGTTCTTCCACCATCCAGTCTCTAGCTACGTGTTCGTCTCACGTCGTGGCACTCGCCTCGACGGCGGTCATGTTCATCGAACCTTCTACACGTTGTCGCGCAACACTGGTTTGCGTCAGGTGGGTGTGAGCAAAGGGCCGCGGCTGCATGACTTCAGGCATCGTTTCGCCGTTCAGACGTTGATACGTTGGTACCAGACGAACAAGGAACCAGGGCACGAGATGCCGCTGCTCTCGACCTACCTCGGGCACGTCTGCATATCTGGCACCTACTGGTATCTGAGCGGCAACCCTGAGCTGATGGCCCAAGCGATGGTCCGTTTGGAGCGGCGCTGGGGAGAGTCGTCATGAGTAACCAGCCCAACTTCGGTATTCTCCTGGAGCGGTTCTTCACCCAGCGCCTGATGCAGCAGCGCCAGGCCAGTGCGCACACGATTGCCTCGTACCGCGACACCTTCAAGATGCTGCTGCAATTCGTGCAGAAGCATCTGTGCAAGGCGCCCTCGGCACTGGCGCTGGACGACATTGACGCACCACTGGTGATGGCCTTCCTTGATGAGATGGAGCGGGTACGCGGCATCACTGCCCGCACACGCAACCTGCGGTTGACGGCTGTGCACTCGTTCTTCCGCTTTGCGGCCTTCGAGGCACCGACGCACTCGGCGCAGATCCAGCGTGTTCTGTCGATTCCGGCCAAGCGGTTCTCGCGCGCGCTGGTGTCATTCCTTAGCCGACAGGAGGTCGACGCGCTGCTGGCTGCGCCGGATCAACGAACCTGGTCGGGTCGCCGTGATCACGCATTAGTGCTGCTCGCCGTGCAGACCGGGTTGAGGCTGTCGGAGCTGACAAGTCTGCAGCAGGAGGATCTGCACGTCGGCATTGGTGCCCACGTTCGGGTCATCGGCAAGGGACGCAAGGAGCGGTGCACGCCACTGAGCAAGAATACGCGCGCTGTGCTGGCTGCGTGGGCACGAGAGCCACCGCTGACCAAGGGCCAGCCGTTGTTCCCTAACGCACGCGGCGGCAATCTGAGTTCTCACGGCGTGCACTACCTGCTCAACAAGCACGTCCGAGCGGCCAGTGTGAAGTGCTCGTCACTGAAGAGCAAACGTGTAAGTCCACACGTGCTCCGTCACACGACTGCCATGGACTTGCTGCAAGAGGGCGTTGAGCAATCGACGATCGCGATATGGCTCGGGCATGAGTCGATTGAGACGACGCAGATCTATCTGGATGCCGATCTGGCGTTGAAGCAGGCCGTTCTCGACAAGACGAAACCGCCAGAGGGAAAACCCGGTCGGTACCGGCCCGATGATCCGCTACTCGCGTTCCTCAAGGGCTTGTAGCTCAGCCAACTATGTCCCGCGAAGTGCATGTACATGCCCGACCATTGGCGTTTGCATATGCTGCGGGACATAGTCCGGCGCGGGAGATAGTCAAGTTTCTTGTGCCCGAGCAAAACCTGGATCACGCGGATATCCACCTTCTGTTCCAGCAAATGGGTGGCAAAACTGTGGCGCAAGGTGTGCATCGAAACGCGCTTGTCGATCTGTGCTGCATCGGCGGCGGCATGCACGGCCCGGTTGAGCTGACGGGTGCTGAGCGGGTCGATCGGATTCAGGCCGGGAAACAGCCAGCCGCCACCGGGCATCTTGCCCTGGGCATGGGCGGTTCGCCACCAGTTGCGCAGGCACTCGAGCAGCACCGGCGAGAGCATGGCGTAGCGATCCTTGCCGCCCTTGCCCTGTTCGATGCGCAGCGCCATGCGCTGGCTGTCGATGTCACTGACCTTCAGCGCCACCACCTCGCTGGCGCGCAGTCCTGCGCCGTAGGC